>NZ_JBWKNX010000022.1:0-72105 GCF_059415785.1 Brevundimonas sp. GW821-FHT10A07 | reverse complement strand
ACCTCAGGAATGAGGGGTCCTTATTCGACGCCGATCACACCGCTAACGGGGTCCCTTTTCCACGCCGATCCACACCTCCAGCACATAGCCGCCGATCACGGCGGTATGACAGGCCGCAAGCGGGCCGGGGACGCCCCGGGCGCGGCGAACCACCCCGGGATCGGCCACCTCGGTCGTCTGAACCTGGAACCCCGCACCCGTCATATGCTCGACCCATGCGCCGCAACAGCCGCAGGTCGGCGATTTGTAGACGACGAGATCCGACGACGGTCGCGCAGTCTGCGCACAAGCCGCGGTCGCCGCGGCGCCGGCCCCGACGAGTAGAAGGGTGCGGCGGGAGAACGATGCTGTCATCGACTCTTTCCTCCAGAGATCAAGAGCAAGGTGAGCCCGGTTGCGTGCGCTCAGGCCGCCGGACGAATAGGTCGGGCCGAGGAGTGGTAGATGTCGAACCGCCATTGGTCATCGCGCTTGCGCAATACGCTCGTGGCGACGCCGCGGCGTTCGATCGGGGCCCGGGCACCGTCGTTGAAGGTGATGTGATAGGTATAGGTCTCGCTCACGAAAGCGGTGTCGCCGTCGACCTCCACCGTCATCTGATGATTGCGAAACTCGAAGCCCGCCAGGTCGGCGAACTCCGGCCCGAGATGGTGCTCCAGATAGTAGGCGAAGGTCCCCTCGACCCCGCCATTCTCGAAAATCTCCGAGTCCGGCCAGAACAGGGCCGGAGTCTGTGACACGTCCATCCGGGTGATGGCGTTCTTGTAGGCTGTGACGACCGAGCGGACCTGCTGCTCATCTGTGACCTGTTTCTTCGGCGGCCGACATGTTCGCCGTCGGCGGTCCGGGTTGTCCCGGAACGCCGCTCCGGCCCTCGTCAGCGCATGCGCAGCCTCATCTGGTTCCAGGACGCCCAGCTCGGACCGGAACCGCTGGCAGGCCACTCGCCAGACCAGATCCGGACGGCGATAGGCCGAGATCAGGGTGTCGTCGAGATCCATCACGACGGCCCGAACGTCCTTAAGGATCTCCATCCGGGACGCCCCTCCGTGACCCGCCACGGGTCCTGCGACCAGCGTTAGAACCAGGCCCGAATGCCGACGACCAGCCGGGTGTCCTCCGCGTTCCGCCCATCGGCCTTGAGGAAGTCGGCCGTCCTGCCAAAGCTGCGGTTCCACTCGACACCCACATAGGGCGCGAACTCCTTGCGGACCTCATAGCGCAAACGCGCGCTGAGCTGCAGGGAGCTCAGTCCTGAGCCGATCGAGAGCTCAGGGATGTCCTCGGCGGACAGGAGGATCTCCGCCCTCGGCTGCAGGATCCATCTCTGGGTGATGCGTTGATCGTAGAGCGATTGGACCCGGGCGGTCAGCTCCCCCTTGTTGGACAGGAAGGCTGAAGCATCGACCTCAAACCAGTAGGGGGCGAGCCCCTGCATGGCGACAACCAGGTCGGTTCTGTCGGCTTCCGGCCGGTAGGTCTGGCGCACACCGGCTTGCAGGTTCCAGAAGGGAAGAACAGCGCGGCTGTACAGTGCCTGGAGTTCCGCCTTTTCCAGCTTGCCGTTGAACGCGCCCTCGCCTTCGGACTTCCACCAGAAGCGGTTGATATCGCCGCCGCTCCATCCCTGGGCATCCCAGGCATAGCCTTCACCACCGTCTGCGAAAGTCCCTTCAAGTCGTTCAACGATGACAGCGGTCGTCAGGATGTCACCATTTTCGATGCGCAGTTCCTCGCGCGACGCTTCCATCTCGGCCGGGTCGAACAACAGGTCAGCGGCGTGGACCGGTCCGCTTGACGCCCGCGACGGGGGGGGTGTCTCAGGCGGCCGTCCCGGATTGTTGGCGCTTGTCGGCACATCCGGGGGCATGGCCATGCCCTGCACGTCATGCGCTGTCGGCATCTGACCCATGGTCGACATGTCATGGCCCGCCGGCATCGCCGGTGTGGCCGGAGCCTGGCCCATGGTCGACATGTCGTGACCCGCCGGCATCGCCGGTGTGGCCGGAGCCTGGCCCATGGTCGACATGTCATGACCCGCCGGCATCGCCGGTGTGGCGGGAGCCTGGCCCATGGTCGACATGTCGTGACCCGCCGGCATCGCCGGTGTGGCCGGAGCCTGGCCCATGGTCGACATGTCATGACCCGCCGGCATCGCCGGTGTGGCGGGAGCCTGGCTCATGGTCGACATGTCATGACCCGCCGGCATCGCCGGTGTGGCCGGAGCCTGGCTCATGGTCGACATGTCGTGACCGGCATGGGGGTCGGCAGGAACCACACGGGCGGGAACCGACCCGACCGGGCAGACCGGGGCTCCTGGCCTTCCGACCCGGGTCAAATCCGCGTCGGGCGCACTGCTTCGGACGCAGCCGGGCGGCAGCGGTGCGGTCTGTGCCTGGGCCGGCGGTGTGTGACCGGCGTGAGACTGGGCGAAGGCCGGTGCAGCGACGAGCATCAACGGCAGAAGGGCGACGGAGGTCCGGATCATGCGGCGGCTCCTTCCAGGGGTCGGACAGTGACGACGTTGAACATTCCCGCGTGCATATGCATCAGCAGATGGCAGTGGAAGGCCCAGTCCCCGGGGTTGTCGGCGGTCAGGTCGAAGGTGACCTTGCCGCCCGGCGCGACATTGACCGTGTGCTTCAGCGGCTGGTGCCCGGCCGGACCGCCGGTGACCAGTTCGAAGAAATGGCCGTGCAGGTGGATCGGGTGGGCCATCATCGAGTCATTGACCAGGGTGACCCGCACGCGTTCATTCAACTCGAAGCGGAACGGCTCCACCCCCTCGCTGAATTTCTCGCCATCAAAGCTCCACATGAACCGTTCCATATTGCCGGTCAGGTGGATTTCCATACTGCGACTGGGCGGCCGCCGATCCTTGTTCGGCTGCAGCGCCACGAGGTCGGTATAGACCAGTACTC
Organism: Brevundimonas sp. GW821-FHT10A07; assembly: GCF_059415785.1. Lineage (NCBI taxonomy): Bacteria > Pseudomonadati > Pseudomonadota > Alphaproteobacteria > Caulobacterales > Caulobacteraceae > Brevundimonas > Brevundimonas sp. GW821-FHT10A07. Next base: position 69,184 of record NZ_JBWKNX010000022.1, on the reverse strand, counting down.
GGTGGTCGACCTCGGCCAGGCCGATCGGGCGCTCGCCCAATCGGTTGACCGGCGTCATGGCAATGGCATCGACCCCGACCCCGACCCGCATGTCAGGAGGGGCGTTCTCGGGATCCCGCATATTCATGCCGGACATGCCTCGCGTCGCCGCGCCGCCCGCAGCAGCATCAGGGGCCATTCCTGCCATGGGGGCGGCGGGTGCCATTCCCGGCATGGCTCCATGATCCATGCCGCCCATCCCGCCCATGCCCATGTCCTTCATGGTCAGATTGGGCACCTCACGCAGCGGCGGCACCTCGGCCGTCATCCCCATCCGGGGCGCGAGGGTGGCGCGACCCATGCCGGACCGGTCGATGGCTTCGGAGACGATGGTGTAGGCGCGATCCTCGGTCGGGCGGACGATGACGTCATAGGTCTCGGCGACCGAGATCTGGAACTCGTCGGTCTCGACCGGGCGGACGTTCTCGCCATCCGCCTGGACCACGGTCATGGCCAGGCCGGGAATGCGGACGTTGAAGATCGACATGGCAGAGGCGTTGATGACGCGCAGCCGCACTCGCTCGCCGGGCCGGAACAGGCCGGTCCAGTTCTCCTGCGGGCCGTGGCCGTTGATCAGATAGGTGTAGGTGGTGCCGCTCACATCGAGGATGTCACGCGGGTCCATCCGCATCCTGCCCCACGCCCTGCGCTCCTCCAGACTCATCCGGTCGCTGCCGTCCAGCAGCCCGGCAAGAGTGGTCCTCTGGCGGTTGAAATAGCCCGGGCTCTTCTTCAGCTTTTCGAGAATTTCGTGCGGATGCATGAAGCTCCAGTCCGACAGGACCAGCACATGTTCGCGGTCATAGCCGACCGGATCGGCACCCGCCGGGTCGATGACGATCGGACCGTAATGGCCCAGCGCCTCCTGCAGGCCCGAATGGCTGTGGTACCAGAAGGTGCCCGATTGCCGGACCGGGAACTCATAGACGAAGGTCTCGCGCGGCTTGATGCCGGGGAAGCTGATGCCCGGCACGCCGTCCATCTGGAACGGCAGCAGAATGCCGTGCCAGTGGATCGAGGTGTCTTCCTCGAGCTGATTGTGCACCGCCAGCCGGACGTTCTGGCCCTCGCGCAGGCGCAGCAGAGGGGCTGGAAGAGTGCCGTTGATCGTTGTCGCCGTCGCGGTCCGCCCGCCGACAGTGAAAGGCGTCTGGGCGATTGTGAGATCGATGTTTGGACCCGACAGGGTCGGCAGGTCAGCGCGCAGACCGGGGGAGCCCGTCTGGGCCCAGGCCGGCGTCAGTCCCTGCAGCGCCAGAACACCACCGCCGGCGGCGGCTCCGCGCAACAGCGCGCGACGGTCGAGCTTCATGGGTGTCTCCTGAACTTCAAAGGGGGCGTCACGCCGTGTCCGGCGACGTCCTCTAGGGGTTTACGCATCGCGCGCGCCGATCCCTCGCGACAGACGGCGCGCCGAGGCAGGGGCTAGAGCCGTGAAGGCCTTCGGTTTGGGCCTGCCCCAAAGCCGGCGCGCCTGACTCCCTGGCGATCCCGGCGATCCCGGCGAGGGATGATCGCGACCGACGCGTAACCCAATTAGGCGGACAGTCCGGTCCCGTCCGACCCTGGGACCATCGCGCATGACGTCCGTTTCGCCCACCCGCGAGGGCTACCCCACTGACCTGCGAGCCCTCACCAGTCTGAGGGCCTTCCTGGCGATCGGCGTGGTGTTGTTCCACTACCAGCTCCAGTGGGATCCCGCCCTGGGCTTCAGCCCGATCATCGAGCGGTCCCGGCTGGCGGTGGACGCCTTCTTCATGCTGTCCGGGTTCATCCTGGCTCATGTCTACGGCCCGTCCTTCGCAGCCGGAACCTTCAGCTACCGGCGCTTCATCGTCGCCCGCATCGCCCGGCTTTACCCCCTGCACCTGGCGGTGCTGGGCGGAGTCCTGGTCATGGTAATCGTCGCCCGGGCCGCCGGGGTCCAGTACGACCCGACCACCTACACTCTCGAGGGGTTCGTCAAAACCTTGCTGCTCGTCCAGGCCTGGTTTCCGAGCCTTGTCGGCTACAACTGGAGCGGTCCGTCCTGGTCGCTTTCGGCCGAATGGTTCGCCTATCTGCTCTTCCCTGCCTATGCGCTGATCGCGATGAAGTTGAAGACCCGCCCCTGGGCCTTGCTGTTGCTGGGCGCGCTCGGCTTCATCGTGATCGACGCCGTCTATGGCCAGATGTTCGGCAAGGTGCTGCCGCGTGCCGAGGACGACATGGGCATCCTGCGCATCCTTCCAGAGTTTCTGATCGGCATGGCGCTCTATGGACTGGGCCGTCGATGGCGGTGGTCGCGAGGCGTCGCCATTGACGCCAGTGTGATTGCCACCCTGTGCCTGCTGCTGGCCATGCAGTTTAGTCTCGACGACCGGTTAGTGGTCGCCCTCGCCGCGCCCCTGATTCTGACATGGTCCATGCTGGCCAGAGCCGCGGGAGACGGCCCCTTGTCAGCCCCCCTCGCGACTTTCTCGGGTGAGGCCTCCTTCGCCCTCTACCTGGTCCACATGCCGCTGCTGGTGGCCTACAAGGGCGTCGCATCAGAGCTTCGCGGGATCGACAGCGGCTTCTACATGTCTCCCCTGGAACTGGCGGGCCTGTTCGTGGTCACCGTCGCCGCCGCCGCCGCGCTGCATCTGGGTGTGGAAAAACCTGGTCGCCGCTGGATCCGGCGACGCTTCGAAGGCCGGACACCTCCCCCGTGCGGGACCGTCTGACGCCCTTTCGCCGGGTGCGCCTCGTGCACCCTCGTCTCTGACCTGGCGAGTCAGCGCGACCCGGAACGACAGGTGCATTACGTCTTCGAGGTCGAATTCCCTCACCGACAGTCGTTGAATTCGTCCGTCCGGCCGATCTTTTTCCACCCCGGCAACCCTCGGGATTACGACCCGTTTCGGCCGGACTTGAAGGAACGGAGGTTTGTCATGAACACCAAGACCTATTTGCGCTTCGGCGCGATGATCGCGACATCCACACTCGTCATGTTCGGATTGATGTATCTGAACACCTACCAGCTGGACCACGCACGGTTCAGCGAGACCCGGGCCTGGATGGCGCTGGTGATGGGCGCGGTCATGGCCGTCATCATGCTGCTCTTCATGCTCAAGATGTACACGGACAAGCGTCTGAACCTGGCCATCATCGGCGCAGCCGTCCTGGTGTTCGCCGGATCGCTCTGGCTCGTCCGCAGTCAGGAGACGGTCAACGACGTCGACTATATGCGCGCGATGATCCCGCATCACTCGATCGCCATCCTGACGAGTGAACGCGCCCATATCCGCGACCCGCGGGTGCGCGAACTCGCCGACGGCATCATCGAGGCGCAAAAGCGTGAGATCGCCGAGATGGACGCGCTCATCGCCGACCTCGAACGCAATCCCACACCCTCCACGGCACCCGACCTACCCGCCTACACTGAGCGCTGATCAGGATCTTCGATCGGGAGTTACCCACGCCCGCGTCGTCGAATGATCCGTCGAAAGGCCCGGCTGCCCTGGGTTCATTCCTCAATCGCGCAGCTGATGTCACGGCCTTCGGGGAACGCCACTTCCCGTCGCTCTCGCGCGTCCTTGTCTTGCCTGGGACCGGTCCTTCGTGCCGTCCAGGTCATCTCGGTCTCAAAACGCGCGTGGCCCAGGCTGCCGGTGCCGACCGCGCGCTCGCCCGCCGGACCGGCGGGCCTGTCGTCCCCACTGATCCGCCTCCCCTGGATCTGCTCTTTGCAAGGGCCGTGGACCGAAAGGGTGTGGTTGTCGACCGAGCGCCAGTGTTTCGGCCTGACAGGTCCGCGGCCTCCACTACGGGGGACGATGACAGCTTGTTGAGTTGCGGCAACCTCCCCGACGGCGTCTCTCCGATGCTCGGGCAGGAGGGCTGTCGTGATCAAGCCGACGGACATTGAGACCGACCTCTCAGGGCGTCGACAGGATGAGATCGCCCGCGTCGCCAGGGAACTGGCGGGGTACGGCTTCTATGTCATGGACGCGCTGTTGCCCGACGACATCCGCGCCAGACCCATTCCCTCGCGAACTCCGGCTCCGCCCGGGCGCGAAGCCCGGGCCGGAGGCCGCCTAGGCGCCGAGGACGCCCAGGTGCTCGAGCAGGATGGTCAGGCCGAGCGTGACGAGGGCGAGACCCCCTAACAGCTCAACCGCCTTGCCAAAGCGCCGGCCGACCATACGACCGACCACCATGCCGATGGTCGCGAGCAGGAAGGTCGTGAGCCCGATCGAGGCGGCGATGATCCAGATATTGGCCCCGATGAAGGCCAGGCCGACCCCGACGGCAGCGGCGTCGATACTGGTCCCGACCGCCGTCACGATCAGCCCCCAGGGTCCGGAACGGCGCGGCTCGTCGCACGCATCCCCCGGTCGGAAACGGGTCGCTTCCCGGATCATCCTGCCGCCCACGGCGGCCAGCAGGCCGAAGGCGATCCAGTGATCGATCTTCTCGACCAGACCCGCGGCGACCATGCCGAGCCCCCAGCCGATCAAGGGCGTGATGGCTTCGATGACACCGAACACCAGACCCGCCTTGACCGCGCCGGGCAGGGTCGGACGGTGCGACGCGCCGCGACCGACCGCCGCTGCGAAAGCATCGGTGGACATGCTGAGTGACAGGACAGCGATGGCAAGGGGAGTCATGACGGGCATCCACCGGGCGACGAACAGCGCTTCCCTCCCCGGCCGGTGCGGTGGTGGGACGCGCTGGTCTCGCCAGGCGGTGGTTCCGCTGGTCGGACCACGCGTCGAAACGCGAGTGTGTTGATCCGACCCCGGCGATCAGATGCCGGAAGCTACTCCCCAACAGGAAGCGCCTTCTAACCACCCTCGCGCGTTCCGGCAAGATACTATAGGGGAGTACCCATGGCCCACACCTCCACCAACAAGGAGAAGCTCGTCGCCCGCGTCCGCCGCATCGCCGGCCAGCTCGGCGCGATCGAGCGCGCGATCGAGGCGGAGGCCGGCTGTTCGCAAATCCTGCAGCAGGCCGCCGCCGCCCGCGGCGCCATGAGCGGATTGCTGGAAGAGCTGATCGAAGATCATCTTCGTCACCACGTCGCCGATCCCGGGCTGAGCGAGGCGGATCGCCAAAACGGCGCTGACGAACTGAGCCTCCTCATCCGCCGCTATTCCAGGTGAAGACCCGCGACATGAACCCGACCGAGTTCGACTATCTGACCCACGATCATCATTTCCTCAGCCGGTCGCACGATGAGAGTGCGCGGCGGACGTTGTGGGTCGTCGGCCTGACCGCCGTCATGATGGTCGGGGAGATCATCGCCGGCATGGTCTATGGCTCGATGGCCCTGCTGGCCGACGGTTTCCACATGGCCACCCATGCCGGCGCCCTGGCCGTGGCGGCCGGGGCCTATGCCTATGCCAAGCGCCATTCGGCCAACCGGCGCTTCAGCTTCGGGACCGGCAAGGTGGGCGACCTCGCCGGCTTCGCCTCGGCCTTGGTGCTGGGCATCGTCGCGCTCGGGATCGCCGGAGAGTCCATCGCGCGCCTGTTCGATCCGCGCTCGGTCGCCTTCGGTCAGGCCACGCTCGTCGCCGTTCTCGGTCTGGGGGTCAACCTGGTCAGCGCCCTGCTGCTGGCCGGGGGCGGTCATCATCATCATCATGGCCATCACGACCACGGCCACCATGGTCATGACCATGATGACGATCACCATGATGATCATCACTCCGGGCACAGCGCCCATCGCGACAACAACCTGCGCTCAGCCTATTTCCACGTCCTGGCCGACGCCCTGACGTCGGTGCTGGCCATCGTCGCCCTGGTGGCGGGGCGCTACCTCGGCTGGGTCTGGCTGGATCCGTTGATGGGCGTCGTCGGCGCCATCGTCATCGCACGATGGTCATGGTCGCTGATGCGCGACACCGCCGCGGTCCTGCTCGACACGACGGACAGCACCCTCGAGGCCGAGGTGCGGGACTGCGTGGAGGGACCGGGCGATGCCCGGATCACCGACCTGCACGTCTGGCGGGTCGGGCCCGAGGCTCACGCCGCTATCGTCAGCGTCACCGGAGCGGTTGACAGCGAAACCATACGAACCCGGCTGCGGCCGGTTCACGAACTCGGACATCTCACCGTGGAGTGCCGCTGACCCGGTTCGGCCGCCCGACGCAGCCCTCGCGAGTGAACGTCAGAACATCCGGATGCTCGTGTGTAACGATCCGCCCTTGCGTCGAGTGGCGCCAGACGGCTCGCGCCGGCCGCCTGCGCTGAAACCGGCCAGGCCCCGGAATGCCCGCCGATGTTGACCTCGCCCGGCGCTCAGCCCGGTCCCGGTTCGAAGACGACGGTGGTCCTTCCATGATGCCCTTCGGGGCGGAGGTGGATCTGGTCGCGCACGGAATAGAGGTAACCGGTCCCCAGCAGCCAGGCGAGAGCGATCGCCCCCGTGATCATCCAGCCGGTGCGATCGCGAGGCCCAGCCAACGCACCGCCGACGATGATGATTCCAAGGACCAGACCGTAGCCGTAATGGAGCGGCATCCGGTACGCCCCCAACAGGCCGAACGCGATAGACAGGGCAACGCCGGCGGCCACCAGACCGACGGCGACGGCCACCACGGCGTCACGCACGGGCTGCGGCTCCGCGGGCCGCCTCTGAGGACGAACGCGCCGCCGCTTGCCATAGCGACCTTCACGCCAACGGAGCTCGCGGCTTCGGATAGCGGAACGCTTGCCTGCCACGGCGTCAGCGCTTTCCGCCCGTGACCGGAGCATCCTCGTGGCGCGCGAGCATGACGTTCATGCGCACGATCTCGACATCCCGGCCCGCAATGATCTCTTCGGCGAGACTGCGGACCTCCGGCGCTTCGCCATGCTCAACGGCGATCCGCGCCATGGCGAGGGCCCCCTCCTGATTGGCGATCATGGCGCGCAGGAAATCGATATCGGCGTCGCCCGTGTAGTCGACGCTCATGTCGCGATGCATTTGCGCGTTCGCCTCGCGAAAGGCGCGGGTCGACGGGCTGTCAGCGGGGATCCCGCCATGGCTGGCCTCGGTGTCGATCGGGCGTGCGTCCATGGGAGGACGCTCGTCGATCACACCGGAAGGCTGCCGGGAAAGCAGGCCGAAGGTGAAGGCAGAGAGCGCGAGAAAGAGGGCGATGGCCGAAGCCCATCCGATCCGTTTCATGACGGTATCCTCGAATCTGCCGGTGCCCCCTGGCGAGCCACCGGTATTTCATTGGGGGTCCGGTCCCCTGCCGGGTCACGGTAGCCGAGCAGCCTCAGGGCGTTGATCACCACCAGCAGGGTCGAGCCTTCGTGAAGCGCCACGGCCGGACCGATGCCCAGTCCGAGGATGGTCGCCGGCACGAGGAAGGCGACGACGCCGAGGCTGACGTAGAGGTTCTGGCGAATAATGCCGCGGGTTCGTCGGCTCAGGCCGATGGTGAACGGCAGTTGGGACAGGTCGTCCGACATCAGGGCGACGTCCGCGGTCTCGAGCGCGACATCCGAACCGGCCGCGCCCATGGCGATACCGACCGTGGCCGTGGCCATGGCCGGCGCATCGTTCACCCCGTCGCCGACCATGGCGATCTTGCCATCCGCGCGCAGCCGTTTGATGGCGTCGACCTTGTCCTCGGGCATCAGATCGCCCCATGCCTCGGTCAGCCCGACCTGACCGGCGATGGCCTGGGCCGCCTTCTGGTGATCGCCCGAGATCATGATCATGCGCTGAACGCCCAGGGCCCGGAGCGCGGTGAGCGTCGTCCGCGCCGCGGCGCGGGGCGTATCGAGCAGGCCGATCACCCCGAGGTCGCGCGCGCCTCGCCGCACCACCATCAGGGTCCGCCCCTGCAGGCGCAACTGGGTGACGACGGCCGTCGCCTCATCTCCGAGGGCGGCCACGCCGTCGGCCCCGAACATCTCCGGCTTTCCGATCCAGATCGTCTCCCCGCCCAGTTCAGCGGTCACGCCCATTCCCGTGAGGCTCTTGAGATCGGTCGCGGCCGCAACGCCGGTGTCGCCCAATCTCTCGGCACCATCGCGCACAATCGCCTCCGCCAGCGGATGGTCGCTGAGCCGCTCAACGGCGATGGCGGTGGCCAGAAGGTCGGCCTCCTTGGTCCCGCGCACCGGCATGACCTCGGTGATGCGAGGCCGGCCCTCGGTCAGGGTGCCGGTCTTGTCGAAAGCGATCGCATTGAGCGAGCCGAGATTCTCCAGCGGCGCGCCGCCCTTGATCAGAACACCGGCGCGCGCGGCGCGCGCCACACCGGACAGGACGGCGCTGGGGGTGGCGATGGCAAGGGCGCAGGGGCTGGCCGCGACCAGCACGGCCATGGACCGGTAGAAGCTGTCGCGAAACGGCTCGTCGACCACCACCCAGGCGAACAGCAACACGAAGGCGAGCGCCAGCACCAGGGGCACGAAGATGCGCTCGAACCGGTCCGTGAAGCGCTGCGTCGGGGATTTTTGGGTCTCGGCCTCACTCACCATCCGCACCACCTTGGCCAAGGTGGTGTCGCTCGATTTGCGGGTCGTCTCGATCTCGATGGCGCCGGCGCCGTTGATGGTGCCCGCGAAGACCAGGGACGCCGGTCCAACCTGGGCCGGCCGGGCGCGGGCGGCGGCCGCGTCCGCGACCGGCTGCTTGTCGACCGGCATGCTCTCGCCGGTGACCGGCGCCTGATTGATGCTCGTCGTTCCTTCCACGACGAAGCCGTCGGCCGGAAGCCGTTCGTTCGGACGAACCACCACGGTGTCGCCGACCCGCAGATCCTCGACCGGAAGTTCGACGACCTGTCCGTCACGCCGCACATGGGCGGTTCGGGGCGCCAGTTCAGCCAGGGCCTCGATCGCACGCCTGGCCCGCCCCATGGCGTAGTTTTCAAGGGCGTGGCCGATGCTGAACAGGAACAACAGAAGGGCTCCCTCCGCCCACGCGCCGAGCGCCGCCGCGCCCGCCGCGGCGACGAGCATGAGGGTGTCGATCTCGAACCGCTTCTGCCGGAGGTTCTCGAACGCTTCACGGACGGTGAAGAGACCGCCGAAGCCGTAGGCGATGAGGTAGAGCGCGAGCGGGCCCCAGTCCGGAACGCCCGCCGCCAGTTTTTCGAGGGCGAAGCCCAGGCTCAGGGCTCCGCCGGAAGCCAGGGCGAAAATCACCTCGGTGTTGGGACCCAGAACGCCCCCGTGGCCATGTTCGTGGCCGCCACCCGCCCCTTCAGCATGGGCTTCGCTCTTCGGCCGTGCGATATCCTCAGACGTCATTCGACGGTCTCCTGACGGGCGTCTGCCGGCGTGGGTTCCGGCCAGCGCAGCACCTCCACGGCCTCAAGAGTGACGGGGCCGAGGTGTTCGAGATCGGACAGGGTTTCCAGAAACGCCCTGAGCCTGGATTCGCGGTCGAGCAGTTCGACGATCAGGGACTGGTCGTCGTCGAGCAGATGGCGGCGATGAAGGTGGGGCGTGTGGCCGAAACCCACGAGGGCTCGCAGGACCGTCGCGCCCGCCAGGCCGGCCGCCTGGGCGCGTTCGGTCACGATTTCGAAGACCTTGCGGTCGCCGAAATAGGCGGCCTCATCGGTATAGAGTCGCATCAGTTTGATCGGGTCGGGCATGATCGCCTCCTTGGATGGGGGATCCCCGCCGCCGATACGACGGCGGGGACCTGGACTATTCCGCCGGGACCGGCTCGATGGCCGGCATGTCGGTGGGTTTGGGACGTCGCCCCTCGGTGAGGCCGAGGACCAGCCGGCTCATGGCTGGCAGGACCAGCAACGTCAGCAGGGTCGCGGTGACCAGTCCGCCGATGACCACCATGGCCAGGGGTTTCTGCACCTCGGCGCCCGTGCCGTGAGCCAGGGCCATGGGCACGAAGCCGATGGCGGGCACCAGACCGGTCATGATGACCGGTCGCACCCGTTCCATGCAGCCCTCGATGATGGAGCGGGATAGCTCCATGCCGTCATCGAGCCGTTGCCGGATCGACGACATGACCACCAGGCCGTTCAACACCGCCACCCCGGCCAGGCAGATGAAGCCCACCGCCGCCGATACCGAGAAGGAGATGCCGGTAAGAGCCAGGGCGAAGACCCCGCCGGCGAGACCCAGAGGCACGGTCAGGAAGACCGCCACCGCGCGCCCGAATGTGCCGACCGCGAGGAACAGCACCGCGAAGATGGCCAGGAAGCAGATCGGCACCACCAGCGACAGACGGTCGGAGGCCGCCTTGAGGTTCTGGAACTGGCCACCCCATTCGATCCAGGAGCCGGCCGGCAGAGCGACGGCCTCGACCCTGGGCATAGCTTCCCTGACGAACGATCCCACGTCCCGGCCGCGCACATTGGCCTGGACCACAACACGGCGCTTGCCGTTCTCACGGCTGATCTGGTTCAAACCCTCCGTGAAGTTGAACGACGCCACCTGACGCAAGGGTACGGAGCTGCGGGTTCGACCTTCCTGTTCAGGCAGCATGACCGGGATCGCGCCGATGGCGTCGAGATCATTGCGACTGGCGCCGGGAACCCTGACCACCACATCGAAGCGGCGATCGCCTTCGAACAGCTGCCCGGCCTCGCGACCGCCCATGGCGGCGGCGACCGTGTCGGCCACCTCCTCCACGGTCAGGCCGAAGCGCGCGATGGCGGGTCGGTCGAAGGTCACATCCAGCGACGGCGCGCCGTCGGTCTGTTCGACCTTGACGTCGGCCGCGCCCGGCGTGGCGTTCAACTGCGCCGCGATCTGGTTGGCGGTGGCGGTCAGCTTGTCGAGATCGTCGCCATAGATCTTGATGGCCACGTCGCCACGCACGCCGGCGATCAGTTCGTTGAACCGAAGTTCGATCGGCTGGCTGAGCTCATAGCCTTGCCCCACCTGGGCGTTGGCCGCGGCCTCCACCCGTTCGATCACGTCTTCCTTGTTGTCGACACCCTCCGGCCATTGATCCTGCGGCTTCAGGATGATGAAGCCGTCAGAGATGTTGGGCGGCATCGGATCGGTGGCGACCTCGGCGGTGCCGGTCTTGGAGAACATGACCTCGACCTCGGGCAAGGCGGTCACCGCACTCTCGACGCCGCGCTGCATCCGGATGGACTGCTCAACCGCAGTCGACGGCACGCGCTGGGAAGCCATCGCCAGATTGCGTTCATCAAGCGTTGGGATGAACTCCTGGCCGAGCATGGTGAAGATCACCCCCGCCACGGCGAACAGGGCCAGCCCGCCGCCGACGAACGGCCAGGGACGGGCCACGGCCCGGTGCAACACGGGTTCGTATTTCGCCTTGATCCAGCGGATGACGAACACGTCCTTCTCGGAGACCTTGTTGCGCATCACCAGGGCGACCATGGCCGGGATGAAGGTGATGGACAGGATGAAGGCGGCGACGAGCGCGAGCATCAGGGTAATGGCCATGGGTGAGAAGGTCTTCCCCTCGACGCCCTGGAAGGTCAGCAGCGGCGCAAAGACCAGCAGGATGATGGCCTGGCCGTAGACCGTCGGCTTGATCATCTCCTGGGTGGCGATGGTGGTCTCCTCGAGCCGTTCACGCAGGCTGAGGAGGCGCCCCTCATGTTGCTGGCGTTCGGACAGCCGTCTCAGGCAGTTCTCGATGATGATGACGGAGCCGTCGACGATCAGGCCGAAATCGAGCGCGCCGAGACTCATCAGGTTTCCCGACACCCCGAGGTAGTTCATGCCGATGGCGGTCATGAAGAACGAGATCGGGATGATCGCCACCGCGATCAGGGCGGCGCGGACATTGCCGAGCAGCAGGAACAGGGCGATGGCGACCAGGATGGCGCCCTCGATCAGGTTGCGCTGGACGGTTGAGATGGTGGCGTTGACGAGCTTGGAACGGTCCAGAACCGGGGTGACCTTGATCCCCGGCGGCAGGGATCGAACGGTCGCTTCCAGTTGTTCGCCGACCGAGCGCGCGACGGTACGGCTGTTCTCCCCGATCAACATCAGGGTGGTGCCGATGACGACCTCGTGGCCGTTCATGGTCGCCCCGCCGGTCCGCAAATCGCCGCCGAGACGCACTGTGGCGATATCGCGAACGGCGACGGGAACGCCGCCGCGCGTGGCGACGATGGCTTCCTCGATCTGGCTGAGGCTGCGGATGCGCGCGTCGGCGCGCACCAGATAGGCTTCTCCCCCGCGTTCGACGAAATTGGCGCCGACCGAAAGGTTCGCGGCTTCCAGCCCCTCCGCCAGTTCGCTGTAGGACACGCCGTACTGGGCCAGGCGCGTGGGGTCCGGTTCGACCACATACTGTTTCTCGAAGCCGCCGATGGTGTCGACGCCGGCGACGCCGTTCACCGTCCGCAGCTGCGGCGCGATGATCCAGTCCTGCACGGTCCTCAGATAGGCCGCGCGGGAGACGTCGTCGGCCAGCCGGTCGCCCTCGGGCGTCAGGAACGACCCATCGGACTGCCAGCCCGGCTGACCGTTGCGCACTGTCGCGCCGCGACCGCCCGGGTTCTCGTAGTCGATGGCGTACATAAAGACTTCGCCCAGACCCGTCGTCACGGGTCCGATCTGGGGCTGGACTCCGGCCGGCAAGCTTTCCTGGGCCTGGACGAGGCGTTCGCTGACCTGCTGGCGCGCGAAATACAGGTCGACATTCTCGTCGAAGATCACGGTGACCTGGGAGAAGCCGTTGCGCGACAGGGATCGGGTCGATTGCAGGCCGGGAATACCGGCCATGGCGGTCTCGACCGGGAAGGTGACGCGTTTCTCGATCTCAACGGGCGAAAGCGAGGCGTCGGAGGTGTTGATCTGCACCTGGTTGTTGGTGATGTCGGGCACGGCGTCGATCGGCAGCTGGGTCAACTGCCAGGCGCCGTAGGTGGAGACGACCAGCACGAGGGCGATGATGATCCATCGCGCCCGTACCGACAGGGCCATGAGGTTGGCGATCATGATCTAGTGCTCCACTTCGCCGGCGCCCAGCGCGGCCTTCAGCAGGAAGGCGTTGCGGGTCGCCACCGTCTGACCGGCCCGGAGCCCGGATGTGATCTGGGCCCGTCCGGCGCTGCGCTGGCCGACAATGACCGGCACGGCCGTAAAGCCGGAGGCGGACCGCACGAACACCACCTCCTGGCCCTCGACGGTCTGGATGGCTTCCTCGGGCACCGAGACGCCGTCGGTCGTCCGAGCGTCGCGTGTGAAGATTCTTACGGCGATCGCCTGACCGGGACGCAAGCCCCCGACCCCGGACACATTGAGCAGAACGGTGGCGGCGCGGCTTTGCGCATCCACGCCCGGCGTGATCGATCGCACCGTGGCCTGTACCTCCCCTTCGGGCAGGGTGATGGAGGCCCGGTCACCCGGCGCAATGCGGTTGGCGTCATCGGCGGAGACCGCTGCCTGGATCTGAATCTCGCTGGAGTTGGCCACGCGGAACAGTTCGGTGCCGGCGTTCACGAAGGCGCCCAAGGTCGCGTTGGAGACGGTCACCCGGCCACTGATCGGGCTGACGACGCCCGTACTGCGGCCGTCGCCGGAGACCCGCGCGGCGGCGGCGGCGGATGAGGTCCGCCGCGCCTCCGCCTCGGCCTCCGCCAGGACGGTCTGGGCCGCTTCCAGATCCTGCCGGGCGGTAATCTGGGCGTCGAACAGGCGCTGCTCACGGGCCAGAGCCTGCCGGGCCGCGGTCAGCCGGGCCTGGGCCGTCGCCCGTTCGGCGGCGATCGCGGAGGCTTCGCGGCTCTCGATAAGCGCGACGGTCTGGCCCGCGCGGACGCTGTCGCCGAGGCGAAGCGAGACACCGGTGATCACCCCGTCGGCGCGGGCCGCCAGAACGGCCTCGCCCCTGGGCGTCCCCACGACGGTACCCTGGGCCACGATCTCGGCGCTGAGCGAACCGCTGCCGACGGGCGCCAGGACGATGCCGGCCGCCTGAATGCGGGCGGCGTCCATTTCCAGAGCCTCGCCGGCGCCATGGCTTTCTTCCGCCCCGGCGGCGGCTTCCGGTGCGGCATCCGCACCGCGGGTCATGCTCGAGACCGCGTAACCGCCGCCCAGAACCAGGACCGTCGCGGCCGCTCCCGCCAGGAGGCGTTGTTTGTTGGTCAATCTCTTCATCGGGCGGATCCTTCGGTTTCGGAGGCGCGGGTCAGGGCGGCGACGGCTTGCGCCCGCTCCAGCTCGGCGGTGATCATGGCGGCCTGAACGGTGTTGAGCGCCTGTTCGGCGTCCAGCACGTCCAGCAGGGTGAAGCGGCCGGCCGAGAAGCCTTCGCGAGCGATGCGTACGGCTTCGATCGCCTCGGGTTCGGCCTGGTTTTCAAGGAAGGCGAGTTGCGCCTCAGCCGTGCGAAGCGCGGCCTGGGCGTCACGCGTCCGCCGGATAGCGGCGGCGAGGGCGGCGTTGCGGCGGGCTTCGGCCCCGGTCCGCTCGGCGTTGGCCGCGGCAATATTGCCCTGGTTGCGGTCGAACAGACCCAACGGCATCGACGCGCCGAATACCAGGGCGGTATCGTCCGTTCCGCGGAACTGGCGCGCGCCGACGCTCACCGTCACATCGGGCCGCGACAGGGTGCGTTCGCGATCAATGACGGCGATCGAGGTGGCGACCTCCGCCTCGGCGAGGCGTACGTCGAGCGCGTCGACCGGATCGATAACGGCGGCCGAGGTCGACGCCGTTTCCGGACCCGTCGGATCGGGCAGATCCTCGCTCCCGCCCCAGAGCGCGGCGAGCGCCCGCTGGGCTTGCGCATATTCGGCCTCGGCGGCCCGGACCCGGCCCACGGCTTCAAGAGCCGCCGTGCGCGCCCGCAGGGCACGAAGCGGCGGCTCGCGGCCCGCGTCGACCAGTTCAGTGGCGATGGTCTGCAGATTGTCGGCCCGCACGAACTGGTCACGGGCGAGTTCGACCCGTCGACTGTCGGCCCACGCTTCAGCATAGGCGTCACGCACCTGTTGCTGCAGATCGGCGCGAGCGACCCCGAGACGCAGCCGCGCGACGTCCACCTCGGCCCGGGCGGCGCGCTCGCGCGCAGGCCGCTTTCCGCCCAGTTCAAATCTCTGTCCGACGCTCAGCGTGCTCTCGGCTTCGTTCAATCCGGAAAGAGCGCCGGTGCCGGAAAAATTCTCGACGGAGAGGTCAAGCTCCGGGTTCGGCCTGAAACCGGCCTGCCGGGCTCGACCGAGGGCGACGGCAACGTCGGCTTCAGCGGCCGCCAGAGTGGGCGAAGAGGCCGCGGTGCGCGCCAGCGCATCGGCCAGGGTGACGGGTTCGGCAAGGGCTGACCCTGGAGCCAGTATGGCCAGGGTCGCCGCGAATGTGATCGCGGCTCCGCCGGCCGCGGTGCGCGGCAGACGGCAATTTGTGGATAGCATGGTCCTGTTTCCCGGATGGTTGACGTGGAAGGCGCGCGTGAGCGCGCGAACCCGTCAGCCTCTGGGAGGGCGGTCCGGTCCGGTGGGTTTGCGAGACGCGAGCCGATCAGTCGACGGCAACACGGGGTCGCGACCGTCCGTCGTCGGGGTCAGGGCTTCAGGTGTATGGCTGGTCGCCGCAGAACTGTGATGGCAGTGGCCATGCGCGCAGATCGCATGCTGGTCGGGTCGGTCGTTGTCGTCCGAATCAGGATCGGCCGAAGAGTCGGCGAGCCGTTCCGAAGCGTGGGCGGTCGCCGCTTCGGGGGCGCAGGTGGCGGCCTCAGCAGCGGAGATCAGGACAAACAGGGCCAGAAACGACGCAAGCAGCGCCGCCATCCAACCGTGCCTGGCCGAGGACAATCCCATGGCGCTCCATAACACGGTCTGACGCGTCTGCAATCGCACCATCGTCGCAGGCCAGTGTGTCGGATCCTTGCGCCGGATCATGGTGATCGATCACGCGGGCTGCACGCGGCGGGGCGTTCGTGGCGCCCGTGGGACTAACCACGTTTGGCGAATTATCGCGGGGAGACATCCAAATTCGCCGGCCTGGCGAGATGCAAGGAAACCGGGTGCTCATGGATCGGGTGCCGAGATGGACGGGACGAGCAACCGGCAGGCCGCCCCCCAGTCGTCGCCGCGCCCACCCTCCCTACCCCGTTCCCCCGGCACCGCACCCTCATAACGTGACAACTGCAGCGGCCCGGCCCTCGGCGCGGTGCAATGCCGCGTCAACTTGGCCGTTGCCACACCCGGCGACGCGCTTTATGGCCCGAAGCAGGAGCCCCCATTGTCCCGATTGTTTCGCACCCTTTGCGTGAGCTTTTGCGCCGCCTTGTTGGCGGTGACGAGCCTCTATGGGGCGTCACAGACCGGGCATCGGATCGCCCATACGTTCGACTGGCCGCCGATCGCCTCCCCCGGCAGCGCGTTCGATGCGGACCACGACCCGCTTCACGTCCATGTCGCGCCCAAGCCTGCGACCGGGACTGACGCAGCCGGCGGCGAAGACCCGGATACCAGCGAGACCCGACCCACGGGTCATCACCACGCCGCGACCGGCGACAGCCCGAACGCCGTCCCGGAAGCCGGCAACGGCGTGAAGGCGATCCTTCGATCGACCACAGGTCAGCATTGGTCCGCCGGCGATCCGTCGCGGCCGAACCACGACGGCGACGGCCCCGAATATCCTCCGAAACGGATGCGCACGGTCATCTGAACCTGCGCAGCCTTTCGGCTGCGCGCGCAATCTGTTTCCCGGAGATATCCTTGAAAACCCCGAATGCCGGCGCTGCCGGATCGTGGGCGCGCATGGCGGCCGTTTCGGCGCTTGCGCTCTCGCTGGCGGCCCTGCCGTCTCATACCGCCCTGGCGCAGCAGCCGCCCCTCACTGCCGTGGACGCGCCGGCCCTGTCGTTGCTCGACGCCCTCGCGCGGGCCGCCGACGTCGACCCGGCGCTCGCCGGGGGTGAAGCCCGCGCCCGCGCCGGCGATGCCGCCGTGCGTCAGGCCGATGTCCGCCCCAACCCGAGCCTTGGTCTGATGGTCGAGAACCTGCCCACACTGGGCGGGGGCAATATCATCGACCGAACCGAAACGACCCTGTCCTACGAGCAGCGTTTCGAGCGGGGCGGCGACCGGCCGGCGCGCGTGGCCCTGGCGCGCGGTGAAGCCGCCGTGGTCCAGGCTGAAGCTGCCGTTCGGCGACTAGACCGGCTGGAGCAGGTGCAGCGCGCCTGGGTCGACGCCCTGGCCGCCGGAGCCGAGCTGGAGATCGCTCGCGAGCGACTGGCGTTGGCGGAACGCTTTCAGGCGGAAGTGCAGCGCCGCGTGAACATGGCCCGCGACCCCCTGTTCGCGGGCGCTCGCGCCGAGGCCGAGCTGGCGCAGGCCCAGATCGATTTTGATCAGGCCGGGATTGAGGCCCGGCTGGCCCGCGCCACGCTCGGACGCTTCTGGATCGGCACCTCGACCTTCTCGCTTGATCCTGCCGATTTCGAGGACACCAGCGCCGCGCGCAAGGCGGCCGGCCCCGCCTCCGAGATCGATCTCGCGGTGCTGTCGGCGCAGCGCGATGTCGCCATGGCCCGGGTTCGGGTTGAACAGGCCCGCGCCATGCCGGACGCCACCGTCAGTGTCGGCGTGCGGCATTTCTGGGAGGGCCAGGACCTCGGTCTGGTGGTCGGCGGCTCCATCCCGCTCGGTCGTTTTGACCGCAATGAGGGGGCCATCGAACGGGCCAGGTTCGAGGGGGTCGCGGCCGAGGCCGACATGGCCGCGCTTCGGCTGGACCGGGAACGCGAGATCGCGCGGCTTCAGGTGCTGCTCGCCTCACGGGCGATGGAAGCACAGCGGATCGCCGAGGAGACCCTGCCCCAGGCCGAGCGCGCCGTCGTTCTCGTTCGCGAAGGTTTCGCGCGCGGCGGCTTCACCTACAACGACGTGATCTCCGCCCAGACGGCGCTGCTCGCGACCCGGG
Organism: Brevundimonas sp. GW821-FHT10A07; assembly: GCF_059415785.1. Lineage (NCBI taxonomy): Bacteria > Pseudomonadati > Pseudomonadota > Alphaproteobacteria > Caulobacterales > Caulobacteraceae > Brevundimonas > Brevundimonas sp. GW821-FHT10A07. Next base: position 51,328 of record NZ_JBWKNX010000022.1, on the reverse strand, counting down.
CCCGGCGTGTCGCCGTTCTCAAACAGTTTCACATTGATCGCGCCCGCCTTGACCGGCTGACCGGCGCGCATGCCCCCCTGCTGGGCCTGGAGATCCGTTCATGACCCGTCACACCCCATCGCGGCGCATCATCGCCGCCGCCCTGTTTGCCGTTGCCGTCGTCGTCTCCGCCTGCGGTCCCGGCGGTTCAGCGGAAAAAGCCGAAGGCGAGGTCGCAGCGGGCGACTATGAGCGTGGCCCCCATCGCGGACGGATGCTGCGAGACGGTGATTTCGCACTGGAGGTCACCATCTATGAGGATGGTCCGGAGCCACTGTTCCGGCTCTATCCCTATCTCAAGGACAAGCCCCTCGATCCGCGCCAGGTCCAGGCCAGCATCACCCTGGGTCGACTGGGTCCCAAGACCGACCGGTTCGTCTTCACCGCCGAGAACGATTACCTCGCGGCCCCGGGCGTGGTCTTCGAGCCCCACTCCTTCGACGTGACAGTCGCCGCCGCCCATGCCGGACGCCAGCACCGCTGGAGCTATGAGTCCTATGAAGGGCGCACCATCATCACCGCCGATGCCGCCCGGGCGGGCGGCGTAACCACCCAGAGAGCCGGCGGAGCAGTCCTGGGCGAGAGCCTGCCGCTGAGCGGCCGGGTCGAGATCACGCCGGAGGGCCAGAGCGAGGTCCATGCCCGCTATCCCGGTCGCGTCATGGCCATGTCGGTCCAGCTCGGCGATCGCGTCCGGCGTGGACAGGTCCTCGCCCGGGTCGAATCCAGCGAAAGCCTGCAGACCTATTCCGTCACGGCCCCGATTTCGGGGATGATCACGGCCAAGAATGCCAACCCCGGAGCCATTACCGGCAATGGCGAGCCGATGCTGACCATCGGCGATCCGACCCGTCTGCACGCCGAGTTCTTCCTCTATCCGCGCGACGCAGAGCGCGTCCGGGTCGGGCAACGCGTGGAGGTCACAAGCCTGGCCGGGGATCACCGCGCGCTCGGCGTCATCGAGGCCGTGCTGCCGTCCAGTGACCCCATGAGCCAGACACTGGTCGCCCACGTCGCGCTCCCCTACCAGGGCGGCGTCTGGCGGCCGGGTCTGGGGGTCAGCGGCACGGTCCAGGTCGGTCAGGGCGAGGTGTCGCTGGCGGTCCAGACCAAGGCCATCCAGCCGTTCCGGGATTTCCAGGTCGTCTACGCCAGGGTCGGCAACACCTATGAGGTGCGGATGCTCGAACTGGGGCGTCGAACCGACGAATGGACCGAGGTCCTCGGCGGGCTTGAACCCGGAACCGAATACGTCGTCGACGGTGCCTTCCTCATTCGCGCGGACATCGACAAGTCCGGCGCGAGCCATGACCACTAGGGGGCGCGACCATCATGCTTGAACGCATCATCGCGCTGTCGATCCGGTTCCGCTGGGTCGTCATGGCGCTCGTCCTTCTGGCCTGCGCGGTCGGGGTCTGGAGCTTCCAGCGCCTGCCCATCGACGCCACGCCCGACATCACCAACGTCCAGATCCAGATCAACACCGAGGCTCCCGGCTATTCGCCCCTGGAGGCCGAGCAACGCATCACCTTCCCTGTCGAGACGGCGGTGGCGGGCGTGCCCGGCCTGCAATATACGCGCTCGGTCTCACGCTACGGGTTGAGCCAGGTCACCGTCATCTTCGACGACGGCACCGACATCTATTTCGCGCGCCAACTGGTCAACGAGCGGCTGCAGAACGCGCTCAGCCAGCTTCCCCCCGGCGTCACGCCCGAACTCGGCCCGATCGCAACAGGCCTGGGCGAGATCTTCATGTATACGATCGACGCCGCGCCGGACGCCCGTCGTCCGGACGGCCAGCCCTATACGACCGAGGATTTGAGAACCCTGCAGGACTGGGTGATCCGGCCCCAGTTGCGCAACACCAAGGGCGTCACCGAGGTCAATACGATCGGCGGTTACGAGCGCCAGTATCATGTGACGCCCCAGCCCGAACGACTGTCGGCCTATGGCGTGACCATGGCCGAAGTCGTCGATGCGCTGAACAACAACAACGCCAATGTCGGGGCCGGCTATGTCGAGCGCTACGGTGAGCAGTATCTGATCCGCGTGCCGGGCCAGGCTTCGACGACCGAGGATCTCGGCAGCGTCGTCATCGCCACCCGGGGCGGTGTTCCGATCCGGATCGCCGATGTCGCGGACGTGGGCATGGGCGAAGAATTGCGCACCGGAGCCGCGACCGAAGACGGCAAGGAGACCGTGCTCGCCACGGTCTTGATGCTGGCGGGCGAAAACAGCCGCGTGGTGGCCCGGGCTGCCGCCGTCAGTCTGGAACAGGCGGCGCGCGCGCTACCCGACGGGGTGACCGCATCGCCGGTCTATGACCGGACGGACCTGGTCGATCGCGCCATCCACACAGTTGAGAAAAACTTGCTGGAAGGTGCCCTGCTGGTCGTCGTCGTCCTGTTCCTGTTGCTCGGAAACATCCGCGCCGCCCTGATCACGGCGGCGGTCATCCCGATCACCATGCTGATGACCATAACCGGCATGGTGCGGACGGGGACCTCGGGCAATCTGATGAGCCTCGGCGCGCTCGACTTCGGCCTGATCGTCGACGGCGCCGTCATCATCGTGGAAAACTGCTTGCGCCGCTTCGGCGAGGCCCAGCACCGTCTGGGCCGTATCCTGACCCGGGAAGAACGATTTGATCTGGCGGCCTCGGCTTCCAGCGAGGTCATCCGGCCGTCGCTGTTCGGGATCCTGATCATCACCCTCGTCTATGTGCCGATTTTCGGCCTGACCGGGGTTGAAGGAAAGATGTTCCACCCGATGGCGATCACCGTCGTCATCGCCCTGACCGCCGCCCTCGTCCTGTCGCTGTCCTTTGTGCCTGCCGCGGTCGCGATGTTCGTCACCGGCAAGGTGGAGGAAAAGGACAGCTTCGTAATGCGCTGGGCCCGGGTCGGCTATCAGCCGGCGCTGGACTTCGCGCTGAAGACCCGGGGTTTGATGATCGGCATCGCCGTGGCGCTTGTCCTGCTGGCGGGCTTCGGCGCGTCGCGAATGGGTTCGGAGTTCGTGCCCAATCTCGACGAAGGCGACATCGCCATGCACGCGCTGCGCATCCCCGGCACCAGTCTGAGCCAGGCCATCCAGATGCAGACCGCGCTGGAGGCCCGCATCGCCGCCTTCCCGGAGGTCGAGCGGGTCGTGGCCAAGATCGGCACTGCCGAAGTCGCCACCGACCCGGTGCCGCCTTCGGTCGCCGACACCTTCATCATGCTGAAGGACCGCTCCGACTGGCCCGATCCGAGAAAGCCGCGCGGTCAGCTTGTTGAGGAGATGGAAGCCGCCGTGAACGAAATCCCCGGCAGCAAATATGAGTTCACCCAGCCGATCCAGATGCGGTTCAACGAACTGCTTTCGGGCGTGCGCGCCGATGTCGCCATCAAGGTGTTCGGCGACGATCTGAACGAACTGCTCAGGCTCGGCGCCGAGATCGAAGGCATCGTCGCCGGCGTGGATGGCGCGGCCGATCCCCAGACCGAACAGGTCACGGGTCTGCCGGTGCTCCAGATCACACCCAACCGGGCTGCCATGGCGCGACTGGGTTTGAGCGTCAACGACGTCCAGTCGGTCATCTCCACCTCGATGGGCGGCACCACGGCGGGGCAGATTTTCGAGGGCGACCGGCGTTTCGACGTCGTCGTTCGCCTGCCCGAAGCGCTGCGATCCAACACCGATGCGATCGGTCGCCTGCAGATACCCCTGCCGGCGGGCGAGGGACAGGCGCGTCAATTCGTGCCCCTGGCCGAGGTGGCGACGATCGAGCTTGCGGTCGGTCCCAACCAGATCAGTCGCGAGAACGGCAAGCGACGGATCGTGGTCACCTCCAACGTGCGCGATCGCGACCTGGGCTCATTCATCGGGGAAGTGCAGGAGCGGGTCGAGACCGAGGTGACGATCCCCGCCGGCTACTGGGTCACCTATGGCGGTACGTTCGAACAGCTCATCTCGGCGGCGAAACGGCTTCAGGTCGTGGTGCCGGCTGTGCTGCTGCTGATCTTTGGCCTGCTGTTCGCCCTGTTCCGCTCGTGGAAGGACTCGGCCATCGTCTTCTCCGGCGTGCCCCTGGCGCTCACCGGCGGGGTGGCCGCCCTGATGATGCGTGATCTGCCGCTATCGATCTCGGCGGGCGTCGGCTTCATCGCCCTGTCCGGGGTCGCTGTGCTCAACGGCGTGGTCATGGTCAGCTTCATCCGGGGCCTGATCGAAGAGGGCAAGCCGATCCCCACGGCTATCCGCGAAGGCGCATTGACCCGTCTGCGGCCTGTGCTGATGACCGCCCTGGTCGCCAGCCTGGGCTTCGTGCCCATGGCGCTCAACGTCGGGACCGGGGCCGAGGTCCAGCGTCCGCTGGCCACGGTGGTCATCGGCGGGATCATCTCGTCGACCCTGCTGACCCTGCTCGTACTCCCGGCGCTCTACAGCCTCGTCCACGGCCGCGACCGGACCGAGGATCGTCCCCGTCCCGCCTGGCTCGACCACCTGCCGTTCCGCGTCAAGCGGAGGCGGTTCTGACCGTCCGCCGCTCCACACCCTCCCCGAACTCCGGAAAGGTTCTCATGACAGTTGCCTATCGCCGGGATCCCTGGTCCTGGCTCAAATCACCCGCAATGGCGCTGGCCGCCATCCTGCTCTTCTTTCTCATCGACGGAGCCCTGGGCCAGGCCCTGGCCCATGGCGTGGCCGAGGGCGACAAGGGCTATATCCAGGAGACATCCGGCTTCCTGTTCTGGCCATTCGTCTATCTCGGGGCCAAGCACATGGTCACCGGCTACGACCACCTGCTGTTCCTGTTCGGCGTGATCTTCTTCCTCTACCGAATGAAGGACATCAGCATCTATGTGACGCTGTTCGCCATCGGCCACTCGTCCACCCTGCTGCTGGGCGTGCTGACCGACATCAGCGTGTCCAGCTATCTGGTGGACGCGATCATCGGTCTGTCCGTCGTCTACAAGGCGCTCGACAACCTCGGCGCCTACCAGCGCTGGTTCGGCTTCCAGCCCTCGACCAAGGCCGCGACCCTGATTTTCGGCCTGTTTCACGGCTTTGGCCTGGCGACCAAGCTGCAGGATTTCCAGCTGTCATCCGATGGACTGATCGGCAACCTGATCGCCTTCAACATCGGGGTCGAGGCAGGCCAGCTTCTGGCCCTGGGCGCCATCCTCATCGTCATGGGTTTCTGGCGCAAGACGACCGGCTTCTGGCGTCATGCCTATGCCGCCAATGTCGTCCTCATGACTCTCGGCTTCATCCTGGCGGGCTATCAGCTCGTCGGCTTCTTCGTCACCTGATCGGAGACCTCTCATGCAAAACGCCAACAAGCCCGACCCGTCCGAACTGCCCTCGACCGGCAAGCTGTTGAAGTCCACGGCCTTGGCCGTCGTGGTCGCCGCCGGTCTGCTCGTCACGATCGTACTGCCCGCCGAATACGGCACCGATCCCACCCGGGTCGGATCGCTGCTCGGCCTGACGGAAATGGGCCGCATCAAGGTGCAGCTTGCTGCTGAAGCCAAGGCCGAAGAGGCGGGCCTCCAGCCGGCCGCCACGCCGCCCGCCGTCGCTGCGGCGCCGACCGCCGCAGTCACGCCCGCGGCGACTGCGCCCGGGGTCCGAACCGACGAGACCGTTCTCACCCTCGCCCCCGACCAGGGCGCCGAGATCAAGCTGGTGATGCAGGAAGGCGCTCGCGTCCGCTACGTCTGGTCAAGCAGCGGCGGGCGGATCAATTTCGACGTCCACGCCGACCGGCCCGGAACCTCCTATCATGGCTACAGCAAGGGATCGTCCCAGCGTGAGGAAGGCGACCTCACCGCCGCCTTCACCGGCAGTCACGGCTGGTTCTGGCGCAACCGCACCGGTGAGACGGTGACGATCACCCTGCAGACCACAGGCGCCTATACAGAGGTCAAGCGCGTGGTCTGATCTCCACGGCTCCTATCCCCTCGTCGTCGGCCAGCGGCTATGCCGTTCGTCGATGACGTAGGGGTGGGCATGGCCCGCTTCGCCGTCCAGCGCGTGGCCTTCCAGCAGGTGCGGATCATCGGGTTCGAGGTCATCATGACTGTGCGGCACGGTATCCGGATCATGCGCCGGCCAGATCAGCAGCCCCAGGATCGTGCCCGAGGCGCACAGGCCCGCCAGGACCAGAAAGGCTGCACCGGGATCAACCGCCGCACTGACCAGACCCGCTACCGGATAGGCGATCAGCCAGCAGCCGTGCGACAGGGCGAACTGGGCGGCGAACAACGAGGGTCGGTCAGCGGCGTTGGATGACCGCCGCAGCGCCCGGCCGGCCGGTGTAATCGTCAGCGAATAGCCGAAGCCCATGGCCACCCAGAGCGCCAGCAAGGCCGGGTAACTGGCCGCGACCCACGGACCCGCCAGCAGCACCAGCGTCATGAGGGCGGCTCCCAGCACCATGGCGGACCGGTCCGAAAGCCGAACCAGCAGACGCGGCAGGATCACCGCCGCCGTCATCGATCCGCCGCCGAACGCCGCCAGCGCCCAGGCCGTCGCCTGCTCCGACATGGCGAAGCGCGACTGCACCAGCACCACGGTATTGACGAACACCATCGCCCCGCCCGCCGCCGTCGCCAGACTGATCGCGAGCAGACCCCGAAGGCGCGGCGTCAGCGCGAACAATCGGATGCCCCCGGTCAGGCGTTGCAGGAAGGGCCGAGGCTGGGCCGTGCTCAGCGCCGGCAAGACCGCGCTGACGACGAACAGCGCCGAAACGACAAAACCGACCGCCGTCCCCGCGAACAGATTGTTGTAGCTCATCACCGCCAACAGCAACGCCGCCAGCACCGGACTGGCGACGCTCTCCAGATCGGCTGCCAGCCGCGAGAGCGACAGCGCCTTGGTGTATTCGGCCTCGTCCGGAAGCAGGTCGGGGATCATGGCCTGGAAGGCCGGAGTGAAGGCGGCCGAGGCGACATAGAGCACGGTCATCAGCCCGTAGATCTGCCAGGCTTCACCGACGAATGGCAGGCTGACCGCGACCCCGGCCCGCACCACGTCGAGAGAGACCAGCAGCGTCTTCCTCGGCAGTCTCGCCGCCAGGGCGCTCGCGAATGGCGCCACGCCGATATAGGCGACCATCTTGATCGCCAAAGCAGCCCCAAGGATTTCCCCGGCGCTCGCCCCCGCCAGATCGTGGGCCAGCAGCCCGAGCGCGACGGTCGCCATTCCCGTCCCCAGCAGGGCCGAAACCTGGGCCATGAAGAGGTGCCGGTAGGCGGAGTGACGCAGGGGAGAAAACATCAAAGGGTCACCTGGGACGCCACGGAATCCCGGGCGATCCCGGAGGGCGGCTCCCCTTCGTCGAGTCTCGCATACGGTTGCAATATACTCTAGGGGAGTAACTATGGGACATACGGTCACCGGCAAGAAAAAACTCGTGGCGCGCATTCGACGCATCGCCGGCCAGTTAGCTGCGATCGAGAGAGCCATCGAAACCGAAACGGATTGCTCGCAGGTTCTCCAGCAGGTCGCGGCGGCGCGCGGTGCCATGGGCGGGCTGCTCAATGAACTGATCGAGGACCATCTGAGACACCACGTCTCCCATCCCGATCTGAGCGAGAACGACCGCCGGATCGGCACCGACGAGCTGATCGCCCTTATCCGCCGCTATTCCAGCTAGGCCAGGCAAATGAGCAGAACACGCTCTGAGGATACCGGCCGGCGGGCAAACCGGGATGCAGGATCCGGTATCGGTCCGGCCCTGGATACGATCCGGCCTCCACCCGCGCACAACGGGCCGCATGAGGCCGGCCCGGCTGAAATCGGCTACCACCATCCGGAGACGAGGCCGTGAGTTCCGATTCCCCCTGCACCGACGTCTGCCGCTTCGATGGTCGTACCGGCTGGTGCGTCGGCTGCGGCCGTTCGGTTCCGGAGATCCGTTCCTGGCGCAAAATGCAGCCACGGGCCCGACAGCTAATCCTCAAGGATCTCACGCGACGCCTGCGACGGCTGAAGGATCAGGGACGATCCCACGCCGATCTGCCCTCCGCGGCCCCCACCGATCTGGTTCAGAACCGGGAGAGATGACCGCGGGAGACGCGAACAGCACGCCCGGGCTTTGCCACGGGTCGAGCGCGCTCAGACCTGGCGGGCGCCTCGCGGTGATCGGGCGGTCGCGATCTCGCCTCCGGTCGCCCGGCTTCAGAGCGACGCGCCCACCGCCGCACCCACCGCGGAGGTGACCGCCATGGCCAGAGCGCCCCAGATCGCCACCCGCCCGGCCGCGCGCAACCGGCCTGCCCCGCCAGCGGCGGCGCCGATGGCCCCGAGTCCGGCGAGCGAAGCCAGCGCCCCGGTCGCCACGGCCGGCGCGACCCAGGTCGGGGGCGCTCCGAGAGCGATGAGGAGGGGCACTGCAGCGCCGACAGAGAAGGTCGCGGCCGACGTCAGGGCCGCCTGCGCCGGCCGCGCCTTCATTCCGGGAACCAGACCAAGCTCGTCATGGGCATGTGTGGCCAGCGCGTCATGAGCCGTCAACTGGCGGGCCACGTCGGCGGCCGTTTCTTCGGTGAGGCCGCGTCGGACATAGATGGCGGTGAGTTCGGCGACCTCAGCCTCGGGGTCGGCGGCGAGCTCGCCCGCCTCGCGCTCCAGATCTGCCGCTTCGGTATCCGCCTGCGAACTGACCGAGACGTATTCACCCGCCGCCATCGACATCGCGCCTGCGACCAGACCGGCGATCCCCGTCAGCAAAATGTCGCTGGGCCGCGCCGCCGCCGCGGTCACGCCGACGATGAGGCTGGCGGTGGAAACGATCCCGTCGTTGGCACCGAGGATCGCGGCCCGCAACCAGCCGATCCTCTCCACGAGGTGTCTTTCACTGTGCAACGGCATCCGCGGTCCCGATTTATCCGCGCTCCTTCAAGGCCGAAAGGTAGAGCGGGTCAATACGGTCAATAACCGCTTCTGGCGACAGGCAGTATTTCGATAATGCTTCTCATTTTTATAGTCGAATGTGTTTGAGGGTTTGGCAGGTTGATTGCGTATAAAGAAGTGAGGCCGTCACACCGGCGCATAAACCTTGGCCTGATTCCAGGAGACCGCTTGATGTCAACCGACCGAAGCCTGCTGACGAAGGCCCTTCACGGACTGCTGGCAGTCGCGGTGATCCACCAGCTTGTCATCATCAATTTCATGATCGCGCCCAAGCCCGGACGGCCCGAGAATTTCGCGTTTGAACTCCACGAATGGGTTGGACTGACCAGCCTCGGCCTGCTGCTGGCCTACTGGCTGTGGACCCTAGTCCGTCGGGGCGAGGTCCGCTTCAGTCTTTTGGTTCCGTGGTTCTCTCCGAAGGCGACTTTGGCCGTCTGGCAGGACTTCCGCCTCCACCTGTCCGTCTGGCGGCGTGGACGACTGCCTGACGTCGGCTCGCATCCTTTCGCCCATGCTGTCCACGGACTTGGCCTGATCGTCATGAGCGTCATGGCGGTGACGGGAACGATGAGCCTCATCTCCGTCCTTCCCGAACCGGTCCGAACCGCGGGCATGACCGTCCACGAGGCATCATCCAAGCTCGTCTGGGCCTATGTGATCGGTCACGCCAGTCTTGCGATCCTGCATGAAGTCGCGGGCCATCGGCTTTTTCGACAGATGTTCTGGTCACACTGACGAAGGGCCTTTGCTCCCGGCGTCCAGCCGCCGGAGGATCTCTGTCTGGATTTCGAGATGCCGGATGATCTCCTCCACCTCGAGCTCGGCCTTCTGATTGACGGCGAAGTCCTCATCGGCTCTGGCTTCAGCGTGACGCCCCTGAATATTCTGGCCCACCATGATCAACGGCATCAGGAGGATCTGGATAAGATTGGAGATGAACAGCCAGAGAACGAATCCCATCGGGGGGTCGAACCGGAGATGAATCGGGGCCAGCAGGTTCCAGCCGAGCCAGAGAACCGACCATGTGGCGATCATCAGGAAGAACCCCATGGTTCCGACCCGTGTCGTGATCGTGATGGCGAAGCGGTCGAGCGGAGACAGCTGCTGCCTGGCCTGATCGTTGATGTTCCGAAGGGCTGGCCGCCGTTGTCGGAGCGCTTTCAGGCCGAGCAGATGGGTGGGACGATGCATGATTATTCCTCGATAAGTATTCCAAACTCAGAGGCCTCACGACGATCAGGCCCCTCACGGTGAACCCGCATCAAGCGTGTTTCCAACTTGTAACCCGCGCGAGAGCATCGGCGAAGGTTGGCCGGCCTAGGGTTCGATCACGCCCGATGCTGGGCGAATGGAGACGTCACATGACTCGCAAGAAACTCATTGTCGGATTGTCGGCGGCGGCCCTGATCTCGGCCGCGGCCATCGGCGGAGTGGCGGTCGCCGCCAATCCAGGTCCGCCGGGCGAGAACGAGCGCGATGAGATCGCCGCCGTCAACGGCGCGCGCATTTCGCTGGCCCAGGCGGTCGCGATCGCGGAACGCCAGGGTTCGGGCAAGGCCATGGAGGCCTCGTTCGACGATGAGAGCGGCGGAAAGTGGGAAGTCGAGGTCGCCAGCGGCGACCGGGTGGCGACCTATGCCGTCGACATGACCAGCGGCGGCGTCAGCGCGGTCGCCGAAGAGGCCGACGAAGCCAATGACGGCCCCGAGGACAACGACTGACTACACCTGATCGCCACGCCGCCCCCGACACGGGGGCGGCGTCTCCCTTGCCGGGACGCCAGAATGAAACTCCTGCTTCTTGAAGACGATGCCGAGACCGCCGAGTTCGTGACCCGCGGGCTCGCCGAGGCCGGTCACACGGTGGACATCGCGGTAACCGCCGACGACGGACTGCATCTGGCGCTCGAAGGCGCGCACGACGTGCTGATCATCGACCGGATGGTGCCGGGCGGTGACGGCCTGTCCGTCGTCCGTGCGGTCCGCGAGGCGGGCAAGTCCACGCCGGTTATCTTTCTCACTGCCGTCGGCGGTGTCAGGGACAGGGTCGAGGGCTTTGAGTCCGGGGGAGATGACTATCTGGTCAAACCCTATGCCTTCAGTGAACTTCTGGCCCGGGTCCAGGCGCTCGGCCGACGGTCGCCGGTCCTGGATCTGAGAACATGTATCGACGTGGGTGACCTCCAGCTCGACCTCGGCGCACGGACTGCCCGACGGGGTACGACCCGGCTCGATCTCACACCCCAGGAATTCAAACTGCTGGAGTTTCTCGCCCGGCACAGCGGTCAGGTCGTCACCCGCGCCATGCTCCTGGACAAGGTTTGGGGGTTTCATTTCGATCCCAGGACCAATCTTGTCGACGCCCATATGAGTCGCCTGAGAGCCAAGGTCGATCGACCGTTCGGTCACGACCTCATCCACACGGTTCGAGGCGCGGGGTATATGATCGATGACCGCGCCTAGGCTCCTCGCGTCCTCCGCGCTTCGTCTCGCGACCGCCTTCGCCGTGATCTTCGCCCTGGGCGGCGCCCTGATGTTCGGCGCGTTCCAGTGGGCGGTCACCGGCTACGCCAACGCCTCGATTGAAGAGGATTTGCGCGTCGAGAGCCGGGTTCTGCTCGCCGACCAGGCGGCTTCGGATCTTCCCGGCCTGGAGCGCCGGGTCTCCTCGCGCACGCGGCTCGGCAGCCCTTTTTCCTACGCCCTGTTTGACCGGACCGGTCGCCGTCTGGCCGGCGAGCTTCCGCTCGAGGCCCCGCAAGGCCCCGGTCTGGGCCAGGTGGCCATGCCCGCGCCGACTGACGACGGCGCGGGCGCCGACGAACCGATTCTGGTCCGCACCCTCGCGACGCCCCTGCCTGACGGAAGTCTGGTGGTCGGCAAGACGACCTATGCGGTGCACGAGCTGCAGGAATGGATGGCGCAGATCGCACTCTGGGGAGCCGCAGGCATGGCGGTTCTCGCCGCCCTGGGCGGCCTGACGGCGGGCCTCATCCTGGCCCGGCGTCTTGAGCGGGTGAACACCGCCACGGCGAGGATCATGCAGGGCCATCTGAGCGAACGGCTGCCTCCGATCGGCCTGGGCTCCGAGTTTGCGGCATTGCGGGACAATCTCAATCGCATGCTGGAGCGGCTGGAAGCATCCATGGAAGCGATGCGGCATCTATCCTCCGACATCGCTCATGATCTCAGAACGCCCCTCAACCGGATGCGCCAGAGACTGGAGCAGTCCCGCGCCCGGTCCGGGACGGTCGAAGGACTGCAGGAGGCGATCGACCACGCCCTGAACGACCTCGACGGCGCGCTGGACATTTTCGCGGCCCTGCTCCGGATCGCCCAGATCGAGGGGGGAACGGGACGCGAGACCTTCGCTCCGGTGTCCGCCTCGGGGCTCGTGCGGCGGGTTTTCGAGGCCTATCAGCCGGTTGCTGACGAGGCCGGCCACACCATGACGCTCCTGGCAGACAGCGAAAGGCTGATCCTCGGCGACGAGGATTTGCTCATCCAGATGCTGTCCAACCTGGTGGAGAACGCCATCGTTCACGCCGACGGTCCGATCCACATCATCATAGAGACCTACGATGAGGCATCGAAAGCCGTCCTCTGTGTCAGGGATACCGGACCGGGCATTCCCGACGAGGCGCTGTCGAAGGTGACCCGGCGCTTCTTCCGCCTCGACCATAGCCGTCACTCGCCCGGTTCGGGCTTGGGACTCGCCCTGGTCGCGGCGATCGCGGCGCTTCATGACGCCGACCTCGTGCTGGGTTCCAACCGCACGGGCTTGGCCGCGCGGATCCACCTGGGCCAGGCCGTCGTGGACAGGACCTCGCCCGAATGACAGTTTGCACCCTTGTGAGCGACCATTGGTTTCCAGGGCCGGCGTTCTGGAGCCTCAGTCAAACCCCGACCCGACTTGGCGAGGCGCGTGTTTCGACCGCGAGCCGGCGCCCGCCTCCTCGCATGATACCCCGCCGGCCGGGGCGACATCCTCTCCAAGGAGCGCAAGAGCCATGATCCGCATCACCCAATCCCTCGGAGGCGTCGCCGCGATCGCGGTCGTCGCCGCAACCCTGGCCGCATGCAACCCGCAGGCTGACAAGACGAACCCGCCGGCCACGGCGACCGCGGCCTCGCCCGCGGCGTCGGATCGCAACGTGCGGCTTCTGGCTGCGGCCGAGGGTTACGAGACGCTTACGGAAACCGCTTTCGACAAGACGTTCCCCGAGCTTGCCGCATCGCTGACCGTTGCTCGACAGACGACTTCGGAGGCCCGAACCTTGCTCGCGCCTGACCAGGCCGCGCGCCTCGACACGCTGGGCGCGGGGATCGATACCGCCATGCGGGATCAGAATCGTTCGGCGCTCGCGATCGCGGCGGTCGAAACCTACAGGGTTCTGGTGAGCGCCCAGGACGCCTCGGCCCAGGTTCCCGTCGAGGTCAGCCTGCTGGACTATGCGGGCTTCAGATATGACGCCAACGCCAAATCGAAGCCGATCAACTGGGGTCGGATGACCGCCGACGTGGTATTTGCTCGCGAAACCTGGACACGGATTTCTCCGCGCGTCACCGCCAAGGGCTTGAGCGGCGCATTCGACAGCGCCCTGTCGGGAATGGAAACCGCCGTCGCGCAGAAGAACGCGGTCGCCGCCGGGATCGCGGTGTCGAACGAACTGGCGTTGGTCGACGCGCTTGAAGAGCATTTCAAACCGGCGAACTAGCGCCATCCCTTCGTCTCGCTGGCCGGGACGGGCAAAATCGGTCGCTGGAGGCCTTGTTTGACTGCGTTGACCCCTTCGCCCGAAAGAGGGACGGATGATCTGATCTTGGCCACCCGACGGCGGCGGGCGTCCGGGCTCGCGGCCGCGAGTCTTGCGCTCGTCGTCCTCGGCGGTTGCGTATCCTATCGGTCCGCCGACCTGCCGGACCGCCCGCGTCCCGATCCCTCGACCGCCGAACTGGCCCTGGCGGCCGCCCGGCTCGACCATCCCCGGCTCGACCCCGTAGACATTGACCTGGCGGGACCGCTTTCGCCGCGACAGCTCGGTGTCATAGCCGTCATCGCCAATCCCGATCTGAGAGCCCAACGGGCCCGGCTCGGCGTCGCAGAGGCGCAGGTGTTCGAGGCCGGGCTGCTGCCGGACCCCCAATTTTCCTTCAGCCTGGACCACCCTGTTTCGGCCCTTGGCCTCGTGGATGCCATCGCCGGCGGCCTCGGGTTCGACACGTCCAGCCTGTACACCCGTCCACTCCGGCAGCGGACGGCCAGGGCGGGCCGGGATCAAGTGCGGCTCGACGTCGCCTGGCTCGAATGGCAGTCGGCGGGCCAGGCGCGACTTCTGGCCGCCCGCATCGGCGGCCTGGAAACCGTGCGGGGGCTGGCGTTCGAAGCCTCTCGCGCCGCCGACGACGCCCTGGGTCGAACCCTTCGGGCGGTGGCGCGCGGCGATCTGTCGGCGAACCATCTGGAAGCTCGGCGCATCGCGGCGGCCGACGCCGGCGACCGAGCCCGGAGCGCCGAGCGCGATCTGCAGGCGGCCCGGTTCGCGCTGAACGCCGCGCTCGGTCTGCCTCCCGACGCCGTCGTCGCCCTGAGCGATTCGCCGCTGTCTCATCTCCCGCCACCGGACCCGGTGAATCTGGTCGAACGGGCGTATCGCCAACGGCTCGACCTGGCCGCCCTGAGCGCCGGCTATAACGCCCAGGACGCCAATCTGCGGCTTGCCTTGCTTCAGCAATATCCTCGCCTGAATCTGGCGCTGAACGCGACGCGGGACACAGGCGCCGTGAGGACGAACGGCGTCGCGATCGGTTTCGACCTGCCGCTGTGGAACCGGAACCGTGGCGCGATCGCGGTGCAGGACGCCACGCGCGAACAGCTTCGCGCGGAATACGAGGCGCGCCTGTTCTCGACGCGCTCGGAGATCACCACCCTGATCGCCGCCTACCGGATCGGCCTGCGCCAGCGGGACGCGTTGGAGGCCCAGGTCGCGCCGTTGAGGCAGACCGTCGAAGCCTTCGAACGGGCCGGCGCGCGCGGCGACATCGCCCGCGTCACGGCCGAGACCGCGCGTCAGGCTCTCACCGACAAGGAGATCGCCCTCGCCGTCCTGGATCAGGCCTTGTCGGAACAATGGGTGGCGCTGGAACTGGCGTCGGGTGCCTTGATCGGGGAAGCGAAATGATGCGGATCACGGTGGGAGTGGCGGCACTGACACTGGCGCTGGCCGGATGTTCAAAACCGGCGGACACGGCCGCGACGCCCGTCGCGGCCGTGCGCACCGCGGCCGTCGTCACCCGGATGCTGGACGAGACCGTCACGGCCTACGGCCAGGTGGAGTTCGATCCCGCGGCCATCCGGACCCTGACGGCGACCTTCGAGGCCCAGGTGGCCCAGATCCACGTCACTGTCGGTGAGGCCGTGCAGGCCGGTCAGCCGATCGTGACCCTGACCGCCAGCCCGACGACCCGTCTCGATCTCGATCGGCTCGCCCGCGAGGCCAGCGTGACGAGCGCCGAACACGCGCGGCTTCAGCGGCTTCGCGCCGACGGGCTCGCCGCGGACGCCGAAGTCACAGTGGCCGCCGCCGCCGCGGCCACCGCCCGGGAAGCCAGCGCCAACCTGCGCCGCCTGACTGGTGGGGGCCGGATCACGCTCCGCGCGCCAGTCAGCGGCGTCATCAACAGCCTGCCCACCAGCCCCGGCGCGCTCGTCGGTGCCGGCGGGGCGGTGGCCAGTCTCGGCTCAACCCATCTCCTGAACGCCCGTCTCGGGGTCGAGGTCGAGGACGCCCAGAGAATTCGTTCCGGCGCGGCGATCCGCCTGACCGGCCTGCATGACGACGGGGCCGCGGTCCAGGCTCGCGTCGCCTCCGTGGACCGTCGGGTGGAGCCGGCCACACGCCTGGCCGCCGTCATCGTCTCCCTGCCGCCGGGCAGCCCGGTTCTCCCGGGTGAATCGCTCAAGGGAGAGATCGTTGTCAGCACCCTGCCCGACGCCATCGTCGCCCCGCGGGCGGCGGTTCTCTACGACGGGGACCAGCCGTATGTGTTCGTCGTCAACCGCAACATCGCCGCGCGTCGGCCCGTCACGATCGGTCTGGAAGAGGCCGATGTGGTGCAACTCACCCGCGGCGTGCGGGCGGGTGATCGCGTCGTCATAGAGGGCGGTCCGGCCCTGTCGGACGGGATGAAGACACGGGAAGGTCCCGCCCCGTCCACGGCTCCGGCGGCGACGCGATGAGCCGCTGGCTGAGCGGCCAGGTCCGCTTCATTCTTCTCGCCTTTGTGCTGCTGGCGCTGTCGGGGTCCGTCTCGGCCTTGCGACTGCCCGTCAGCCTGTTCCCGCACATTGACTTCCCGCGGGTCGTCGTCGCCCTCGACGCCGGTGACCGTCCCGTCGACCAGATGGTCAATCAGGTGACCCGTCCGGTCGAGCAGGCCCTACGCACCGTGCCGGGCGTCGTCGGCGTTCGCTCCACCAGCAGTCGCGGATCGGCGGAGCTGTCGGTCAATTTCGCCTGGGGCGCCGACATGGTCGCCGCTACCCTGCAGGCGGAATCCGCCGTGAACGCCGTGGTCCCGGACCTTCCCGCCGGCACGCGCTTCGAGGTTCGACGCATGGACCCCACCGTGTTTCCGGTGCTGGGTCTGGCCCTGGTGTCACCGAGCCGCGATCCGATCGCACTGCGCGATTTCGGGCACCTCCAGCTGGCACCCCTGCTGTCCTCCGTGCCCGGCGTGGCCAGCGTCACTGTCCTCGGTGGTCAGGAGAAGGAGTATCAGGTGCTCGCCGATCCGGCCCGGCTCCAGGCGCTCGGCCTGTCGATCGAGGATCTCGCTCGCACCCTGTCGTCCAACAATGTGGTGGTGGCCACGGGTCGGCTGGAAGATCGCTATCGGCTCTATCTGGTTCTGGCTGACAATCGTCTGACAGGCATCGACGACATTCGCCGCACCGTCGTCCAGACCGGAACGCGCGGGGTCGTCGAACTGGACGACATTGCCCAGGTCGTGACCCGTCAGACGCCGCAATGGACCCGGGTGACCTCGCAGGGCCGGGACGCCGTCCTGCTCAATATCCGCCAGACGCCGGATGCCAATAGCGTCGCCCTCGTCAAGGAGGTGCGCAGGCGCCTCGCGGAGTTCGCGTCACAGACCCCGCCGGACGTCCAGATCGTCACCTATTACGATCAGTCGCAGTTGGTGACCGCCGCCGCCGGAAGCGTGCGGGACGCTATTCTCCTGGGTGCGCTGCTGGCCGGGATCGTGCTCTTCATCTTCCTGCGCAGTCTGCGATTCATGTTGATCGTCGCCCTGCTGTTGCCCGCGACGCTGGCCGCCACGACCGTCGTGCTCGGCCTGATGGGCATGAGTTTCAACATGATGACCCTGGGCGGGATGGCAGCGGCCGTCGGCCTCGTCGTTGATGATGCGGTCGTCATGCTCGAGCATCTGATGCGACGGCTGCAGGAGCGCCATCGCGGCTCCGACGCCGGCGGCAGCGTCCTCGAGGCGGCCTCGGAGATGATCCGCCCCCTGATCGGATCGAGCCTGGCGACGGTCCTTGTTTTCGCTCCCCTCGCCTTCCTCGGCGGCGTCACGGGCGGCTTCTTCAAGGCCCTGGCGATCACCATGTCCGCCGCACTGGCGATCTCGCTCCTGTTCGCCCTGTTCGTCGCCCCGCTTCTGGCCGACCGCTGGGTCCGGGACCGCGATGTGCAGCAGGCGGAAAAGAGTGGAGCGATCCTCGATCGCTTCGGCGGGCGCTACGAGACGCTGATGCGCCGCGTTCTCAAGGCACCGGGGCGGATCGCCCTGATCGTCGGCATGATCATGCTGGTCGTTGGCGGCTTCGCCTATTCCCGCGTCGGATCCGGCTTCATGCCGAAGATGGATGAGGGCGGGTTCATCCTCGACTACTACGCCGCGCCGGGCACCTCCCTGGCCGAGACCGACCGACTGCTGAGGCAGGTCGAGGTCATCTTGCAGAACACCGCCGATGTCGAAAGCTATTCGCGCCGGACAGGCCTGCAACTCGGCGGCGGCCTGTCCGAAGCGAATGAGGGCGACTTTTTTGTGCGCCTGAAGGCCAAGGGACGACGGCCGATCGAAGCGGTCACCGCGGACGTCCGTCGGCGCATCGAAGCGACCGTCCCCGGTCTGACCATCTCCACCGCCCAGTTGATGGAGGACCTGATCGGCGACCTTACCGCGGTGCCGCAACCCATCGAGGTCAAACTGCTGGGGTCGGACGAGGCCGCCTTGAAGGCCGCCTCCCCCCTGGTCGTCGATGCCATCGGAAAAATTCGCGGGGTGATCGAGGTCGATGGCGGGCTGCGGGTCGCCGGCGACGCCATCGTCATCACCGTCAACCGACCGGCTGCGGCCCTCGAAGGGCTCGACCCGGAGGCCATCACCCGTCAGCTGGACATGCTGACCGGCGGGTCGGTCATCGGCCACATCCAGGAGGGAGACAAGCTGGTCGGAGTCCGGGTGTGGACCGAAGGCTCGCTACGCGACCGGGTGCGCACCCTTGAAGACCTCCCGCTGCGGGCACCCGACGGCCACGCCCTGCCGCTGAAGCGTATCGCGACCCTGTCGATCGCCCCGGGCCAACCGCAGATCACCCGCGAAAACCTGCAGCCTCTTGTGGCCGTCACCGCGCGTCTCGAAGGCCGCGACCTGGGCTCGGCCATGCGCGAGGTGTCGCAGACGGTGTCGCGGCTCAACCTGCCGGCGGGGGTTCGGGTCGAATACGGCGGGCTCTACGCCGAACAGCAGAAATCATTCCGGGACCTCGCCGTCGTCTTCGTCTCGGCTCTGCTGCTGGTCGGCCTGCTGTTCCTCTATCTGTTCCGAAGCTGGGCCGCTGTCGGCAGCATCATCGCCACCCTGGTCCTTGCCGCCTCCAGCGTCTTTCTCGGCCTTTGGGTCACGGGCACTGAGCTGAACATTTCGGCGATGATGGGACTGACCATGGTGATCGGCATCGTCGCCGAGCTGGGCGTCTTCTACCTGGCGGAACTGCCGACCGGCGGACGGCCGCATCCTGACACGCTCATCGCCGCGGGCCGGGCCCGCCTGCGGCCGATCCTGATGTCGGCCTTGATCGCCATACTGGCCCTGGCACCTCTCGCGCTGGGCCTCGGGGAGGGCTCGGCGATGCAGAAGCCCCTGGCTATCGCGATCATCACCGGCCTGCTGGCGGGCGTGCCCCTGATCCTGATCTTCACCCCCACGCTGCTGGCGCGTCTGTCCACTCCTGTTCGGGAACGTCGTCCGTGACCGCTCCCTCCTGGACCGACACGCGGCCGTCACGCCAGAACCTCCCGGTAGAGGCGCAGAGAGCGCCGTCGCCCGGATCGGCGGCTTCGACGCCGCATTCCCCCGTCGGCGGTCATCCCGTCGCAATGCCGACCGTCGGCCGTTTTCCTTCCTCTTACCCAATGAGCGTTTCGACATGACCGGACAAATTTCGACAGCCGGACTTCAGAAGATCCAGCGGCTGCGCAAGGTAGCCTTGCTCGTCGGCATCCTCGCCGTCCTGGCGCTGGCGGCGGTTTCCCGGTCGTTCGGGGGCGAAGGCCTGTTTTCCGAACTGCTCGAAATGGGCGGGCTTGCGCTGATCGCGGTCTGCATCATCGGGCGGGCCTGGTGCTCCCTCTATATCGGCGGGCGCAAGACCGCCGAGATCGTGGATCGCGGTCCCTATTCCATCTCTCGCAATCCGCTTTATGTCTTCAGCTTCATGGGCGCGTTCGGTATGGGCGCCCTGACCGGCAGCCTGACGATTGCGCTGCTGTTCCTGCTGATCGCGGCGCTCGTCTTCCGCGCAACGGTGAAGCGCGAGGAAGCGTGGCTGAGCGAGGCGTTCGGCGCCGCCTATGCCGCCTACATGGCGCGCACGCCGCGCTTCTGGCCCGATCCCTCCAAATGGCGAGATTCCGAGACCCTGGAGATCCGCCCGGTGTTCTTCCTGCGCACCCTGCGGGACGGCGCCGTGATGGCCTTCGCCTATCCGCTGTTCGAGTCGCTCGAATACTTCCAGGACATCGGATGGCTTCGGGTCGTCCTGTCCCTGCCGTGACCGCGCGCCGGCAGAGCCGCCGCGCTGTCCGTCCGGGCTAGACTCGCGGGATGAGCGCGCCTCTCAGGACCGGCCTGAAAGCGGTGCCCCGGAGCGTCTGGGCCATCGGCTTCGTGTCCATGTTCATGGATATCTCCTCGGAGATGATTCACGCCCTGCTGCCGGTCTTTCTGGTAACGGGGCTCGGCGCGAGCGTCGCGCTGGTAGGTTTGCTCGAAGGCGTCGCCGAGGCCACGGCCTCGATCACCAAGGTCTTCTCCGGCTGGCTCAGCGACCGGCTTGGCCACCGCAAATGGCTGGCGGTGGCCGGCTATGGCCTGGGCGCGCTGACCAAGCCGGTGTTTCCGATCGCGGTGACCCCGTGGGAGGTGTTCGGGGCCCGGTTCGCGGACCGGATCGGCAAGGGCCTTCGAGGCGCCCCCCGCGATGCCCTGGTTGCTGACATCGCACCACCCCCGATCCGCGGCGCCGCCTTCGGTCTGCGCCAGTCGCTGGACACCATCGGCGCCTTCGCCGGACCGCTTGTCGCGATGGCGTTGATGGTGGTGCTCGCGGGGAATATCCGGGCCGTGTTCGCCTGGGCCGTGGTTCCTGCGGTTTTGGCGGTGCTGGTGTTGGTTTTCGCGGTCAGGGAGCCACGCCCCGTCGAAGGGGTTCGCCGTCCTCGCTTGCCGATCCGGTGGGGCGACGTACTTGCGATGGGCGGCGGCTTCTGGGCCGTGATAGCGCTGGGCGCGGTGTTCACCATGGCGCGGTTCAGCGAGGCGTTTCTGGTATTGCGAGCGCAGGACGTGGGCCTCGCCATCGCTCTCGTACCCGTGGTGATGGTGGTGATGAACCTGGTCTATTCCGCCGTTGCCGCCCCCGCGGGCAGCCTCTCTGACCGAATGGATCGGCGCTGGCTTCTTGTCCTGGGCCTGGCGGTGCTGATCGCCGCCGACGTCGTCCTCGCCCTTGTGGCGACGGTTCCCGGCGTGTTGCTCGGGGTCGCCCTGTGGGGGCTGCATATGGGGCTGACCCAGGGATTGCTCGCGGCCCTGGTCGCCGATACGGCTCCGTCGCACCTGAGGGGTACTGCCTTTGGCCTGTTCAACCTCGCCAGCGGCGCGACCTTGCTGGCCGCCAGCGTCGTCGCCGGCCTGCTCTGGTCCCGGATGGGCCCAGAGGCGACATTCATCGCCGGTGCCGTGTTCGCCCTGCTGGCGACCATCTGGCTTGTGTCTATGACCCTGCGCCATCCAGGCAGGCGGAACGCGACCCCATGAAAGGTTTCATCGACGGCGGTCGCATGTCACCTGGCTTGATCCGGACCTCTCCGAACCCTTAACGGAACCCGCCGATCCAGCCCGCCACCTGATCGTGTGAACCCGCCGCCGCGAGTTCAAGTCCGACCTTGCCGAGGATGGCCAGATGCGGACTGGCGGTGTCCGGATGGCTCGACAGCTCCATGCAGATTGACAGCACCGCCTCATGCAGTTCTCCCTTCTGACACAGGGCCAATGCCCTCGCCTTGGCTTCGTCGACATGCGTATTGGCCCCGACCGACAAAGCCTCGCGCGTTGGCACGACGGCTTTCCCGGGCCTGACGAGGTGGCTTGCCCACAACTCCAGGGCTGCGCGCTTTTCCGGCACATAGGTGTGGCGGTCATAGACACTCGTGACCGCCGCCCCTTCGTTGGGCGTATGTCCGAGCACCAGCCCGACCACGAAGCGGCTGACGCCGTAGCGCCCCGTGAGCGTCGTCGCGCCGGACCGCCTGATGTCATGGGGTGAGCCCACCGCCAGTTTTCTGCGTGTACAGGTCCGCGCGAAAGCGCGGGTTATCGCGTGCGGATCCAGGTGTTGGCCGGGAGATCTCTCGGACGGGAAGAGGTAGGGACTGCCCGGATCAAGCGCCCAGGCCACCTCCAGGATCTCGAGTGCATCGGCCCCGAGGGGTACGACATGCTGGTGTCTGGCCTTGGCCCGCTCGGACGGGATCGTCCAGATTTTCCCGGCGCGGTCGAACTCGGTCTTGAGGGCTCCGGCGACCTCGGTGCGGCGGGTCAGGGTCAGCATCAACAGCTGGATCGCCAGTCCCATCACCGGTTCCAGGCGAGCATGGACTCCGGCCGTCTTTTCTCCCGGAGCGCGTGGCACCGAGGCCTCCGACGCCGCGTCCCAGAGGGTTCTGAGGGCCGCGTCGTCAAACATGCGTTCACGAGGAGTCAGCGCGAGCG
Source organism: Brevundimonas sp. GW821-FHT10A07 (assembly GCF_059415785.1). Classification (NCBI taxonomy): domain Bacteria; kingdom Pseudomonadati; phylum Pseudomonadota; class Alphaproteobacteria; order Caulobacterales; family Caulobacteraceae; genus Brevundimonas; species Brevundimonas sp. GW821-FHT10A07. The sequence continues at coordinate 29,078 of NZ_JBWKNX010000022.1, read as the reverse complement.
GCCGGGCCAGACCGAGCGCGGGATTGGCCTCGATCCGCTCTTCGAGCACCGCGAAGCCCAGAACCGCATGAAGCAGGGAGCCGATCGACGCCACGCTGGCGGCGGCCATGCCGGTCTCGGTCACCAGGGTCCGCATGAATATCTTGACGTCCGCGCGCCGGATCTCCGTGAACGGTCGTGACCCCAAACGCGGCTGAATGTGGTTGCGCCAGGTCTGGCGCTCGTTGTTGAGGGTGACGTCTCGCTTGGGCCGGCGACGCCCCCCGTGAAGCCCCACCGTCGCCGCCTGCCAATAGGCCTCGGCCAGCTCATCGAGGGTTTCGCCTGTTCGCGCCCGCTCGCGGGCCGCGGTCGTCTCGGCGACAGGATCGCCGCCATCGACTACCGCGATCCGCAAAGCGGCGGCCTTCGATCGGGCCTTGGAGAGCGACAGATCCGGATAGGCTCCGAGGCAGAGACGCCGCCGCGTACCGTTGGTGGCGACATAGCGGAATTCGAACTGCTTCAGCCCGCCAGGAAAGACACGAACCCCTAGCCCGCGACTGTCGCCGACGGACATCTCATAGACCTTGTCAGCGGGTTTCAGGGCCGCGATCTGGCGGTCCGTGCTAAGTTGAAGGCGGGCCACCACGCGCTCTCCTCGCGCCTGCGCTGCAAATCAAACGCCGCCCAGACTAGCATTTTCTGGGGCACCAGTGGGGCAGACGATGCAGAATTTCGCGAAAAAGCAAGAAAAACGCTGAAAAATTAAATCATCATTTTTCTGAGACATATCGAGTTATGCACAGCCATGAAATGTCCTGAAATTGCCTTTGAGGCGCTTCAAATGAGGCGCGCTTGAGACTCCAGTATCGACTGGAACAGTCTTGGTTACTTTCGTTTCAGTTGCGAAGGATTCGCTCACAACCTCTCCTTCAAGTTGAATATTTACCTATTCGCGGTACGTAGGATTCCCGTATCGTCGAGCTTTGGCTTGACGCCCTTGTCATTTTCAGGCCTGACGCAGGTATTCTCGCACGCCCGAAGGCCAAGATGAACGACGCAGTCGACCCAGTAGACATCGCAATCGGCGCCCGCATTCGCGCCCGTCGCGAGGAACTCCGCATCACCCAGGCGCAACTGGCCGCCGGCGCCGGCGTGACTTTCCAGCAAATTCAAAAGTATGAGCGGGGCGTCAACCGCGTCTCGGCCGCACGCCTGCTGCAGATCGCAGCGGTGCTGAAGTCCACGGGCGCGGCTCTGCTGGGCGAACTCGAGACGGCCGAGGGCGATGAACTGGCTCTGGCCGCGCCGGGCGTGGCGGAACTGTTGTCCGCCTTCCGCAGCATCCGGGACGCTGAAAAGCGCGACGCCCTCCTGGTCGTGGCCAAGGGCCTGCGCGACTGATCCGTCAGACCTGAGTCTGTCTCAACACCCGCTCCACCGGTTCGCCGCCCCGCGCGCCGGCCGAAGCATCGGCGAGCCAGGTCTGGACCGCGACGATCGCACGAAGATCGAGACCGTCCGAACGTCCGGCATCGGCGATGTTCTGACGCACGACCTCAAGCAGACAGGCGGCCTCCGCAGCGTTCGCGGGCTGGTGGTTGAGCAGGCTGGTCTCCGCCTCGACCATCGGCCCGAGATCCAGGTCGGCCAGCAGATTGTCCTCGCTGCCCGAGAGTCCCGCTCCGCCGAGTTTGTCGGCCAGTCGGGTCGTGTCGAACCATGACCGGAAAAGCGGCATGAAGGTCTTCAGAGGTTGGGTGTTCACGCTGTGATGTCCTTGTAGATTTCAGGCGATGCGCGACTTGGCGCTGAGGGATGTTTGAGGTCTGGCGTAGGGGGCCGAGGTCGCTTCCCAGACGCCGATCAGACCGAGGATCATGATCTCCACCCAGACCACCATCCGCGTCGTCACGATCGACCAGGTGAGAACGTCGGATCCGAACAGAGATGCGACGTGAGTGCCGAGCGCGAGAAGCTGGGCGCCAGCCGCGAACAGCAGCCACCAGCGGTCGTAGCGAAGGCTGAGTCGGACGAACCAGACCAGAAGACTGACGGAAACGACGGCCACCGCCCATCGGAACTGACCGATGACGAGGTGGTCAACCCAGCCGGAAACCAGTTGCACGACGAAAAGCCCTGCGGCGGCCTCCCGTTCGGGGCGCCCCCCCTTCCAGATGAGCAGCCCGAGCGCCAGAATGGTCAGGGCCGTGCCGAAGATCCAGAGCGGCGAAGGCATTCCGTCAGAACCGATCAGGCGGCCAGGTGCAACACGCCGGACGACGCAGACGCCAGGGCTTTGCCCTTGTCCTCGCCCATGCCGTCCAGACGCCAACCGATCGCGTGGTCGTCCGCCACGATCGACAGCCCCGCGTGGCCGGCGGCGACCGCCGCACGAACCGTCGTGAGCCGGTTCAGACCGGTCACGATGTCCTCCAGCGCCGCCTGACCGACCTCGGCCGCCAGACGCGCCTCGAGCCGCCCCTCGAGCGCGGTCTGGATCAGCTTGCAGACCTCGATCATGGCCTGGTCGATCGCGTGTTCGGCGGTCCTGACCTGGCGAGCGACTTTCACCCCGACGTTCATGTTTCGCATTCTGCCGTCCTCCAAAAGGATCCCCGCGTCAGCGGGCCCATTCGGGAGCGATACGGTCGAACAGGGAGGGAACCACCATGCCTGCCGTCACGATCCCGATGGCGAGCAAGAGGGCGACGGCGGCCCCCGCCACGATGACCGCCAGTCGTGCGCCGACGCCGCGAGGCGGAGCCGGCAAGGACCAGGCGGACCGAACGAGCGGGCCGTCGTCGTCCGATTGTCCGGCCGACGCCGCATCACCAAGCCCGTCTTCCGCCGGTTCGGGAATGAGTATCGGCTCCCCTGAGTAGCCGTTACTCAGCCGCCGGGCCGCCAGTCTGCGGTCCGAGACCTTCAGTTTGACGTAGGCGCGATGCAGGTGATTGCCGACCGTGCGGGGGGAAATGCCCAATCGCGCAGCGATCTCCTTGTCCTCGAGGCCCAGGCCGGCCAGGCGAACGCACTCGATCTCTCTTGGCGACAGGCTTTCAGGCATTCACGCGCTCCCCGCCTCGTCATAGCGGATTTCACCGGCACGACCAGACACGGCGTGGTTCCTGCGAACCAAAGACGGGAAGATCACTTGAACATATAAGCATGTCTTTATATGTTTGCCGGGCTGACATTGACAGGAGCCTCTTTTGGCCGCTCGTTCTTCCTTCCTCTTCACCTCGGAAAGCGTCTCCGAGGGCCACCCCGACAAGGTCGCCGACCGTATCTCGGATACTGTCGTCGACGCCTTCCTGTCGAAGGATCCCGAGGCCCGCGTGGCCTGCGAGACCCTGGTTACGACCCAGCGGATCGTCCTGGCCGGCGAGGTCCGCGCGACCCAGCCGGGCAACACCAGGGAACAGAACGAAGCCTTCACCCAGTCCATCATCGACAGCCTGGAGCCTCTGGTCCGCGCCGCGGTCAAGGACATCGGCTACGAGCAGGACGGCTTCCACTGGGAAACCGCGGAATACGCCTGCCACCTGCACGCCCAGTCGGCCGACATCGCCGTCGGCGTCGACTCGACCAATGAAAAGGACGAGGGCGCCGGCGACCAGGGCATCATGTTCGGCTACGCCTCGAACGAGACGCCGGAACTGATGCCGGCCACCCTCCAATACAGCCACAACATCCTGAAGCGTCTGGCGGAGGTGCGCCACGCCGGCGGTTCGCAACTGGAACCTGACGCCAAGAGCCAGGTGACCATCCAGTACGTGGACGGCAAGCCGGTCCGCGCCACCTCCATCGTCCTGTCGACCCAGCACGCCAAGGGGCTGAGTTCGGAACAGGTCGCCGAGATCGTCAAACCCTATATCCTGGAAGTCCTGCCCGAGGGCTTCACCGACGAGAACACCGTCTGGCACATCAACCCGACCGGCATCTTCGAGATCGGCGGGCCGGACGGCGACGCCGGCGTGACCGGCCGCAAGATCATCGTCGACACCTACGGCGGCGCGGCGCCCCACGGCGGCGGCGCCTTCTCGGGCAAGGATCCGACCAAGGTGGACCGCTCGGCCGCCTACGCCTGCCGCTACCTGGCCAAGAACGTGGTCGCCGCCGGCCTGGCCGACCGCTGCACCATCCAGATCTCCTACGCCATCGGCGTGGCCAAGCCCCAGTCGATCCACGTCGATCTGCACGGCACCGGCAAGATTTCCGAGACCCTGCTGGAAGAGAAGCTGCTGGGCCTGATCGGCGGGGCGACCCCGCGCGCCATCCGCAGCCATCTGGGGCTGAACAAGCCCATCTACGCCCGCACCGCCGCCTACGGCCATTTCGGCCGCGAGCCGGACGCCGACGGCGGTTTCAGCTGGGAAAAGACCGATCTGGTCGAGCAGTTGAAGGCGCTGGCCTGATCGCTCAGGCGGCCTGATCGTCCAGGGTCAGGCCGCGAACGCCCGTCAGATTGGCGCCCGTAAGGTCCAGCTGACGGGTCTGGGCGCCGTGCAGGATCGCCCGGCCGAGGTCCGCGCCGGTCATGACGGCCCGGCGCAGATCCGCGCCCGACAGGTCCGCCCCCCTCAGCACCGCCCCGGTCAGGTCCGCCGACAGCAACCGGTCGGCCGCGATCAGCAGGGGACCGAGTTGGGCGCCGCGCAGATCGGCGCCGTTCAGCTTGGCGTTCTTCAGGCGCGCGCCGCGCAGGTCGGCGCGATGGAGGTTGGCCGAACGCAGGTCGGCGTTCTCCAGATGCGCGCCCTGCAGTTGCACCCCCTCCATATCCAGCCCGTAGAAGATCGCGCCCTTGGCCGAGAGGGCGGTCAGGTTCAGGCCGGTGATCGACTTCAGCGGTCGCAGGTCCACGCCGTCGAACACCGAGGGCTGGCCCTCGCTTCCGCCCGTTTCGCACCAGCGGGCGTGTTCGCGCAGCATTTCGGCCGCCGGCATCCGGGCCACGGACTCGCCGACCGTGCTCTTGTCCGTCAGGGCGCCTTCCATATTGGCGCCGTCGGCGCACCACATGGTCATCTTGCAGCCCACCAGAATGGCGTCGCGCATGTCGGCGCCCGACAGATTGGCGCCCGAGAGGTCTGCGCCCGCCAGGTCGGCGCCGCGGAAATCGGCCTGTTTCAGGTTGGCGCGGACCATCTTGCAGTCCTTCATCACCGCGCCGGAGAAGTCGGCCTTGATGGCGATGACGCCCGACATCTTGGAGCGTTGCAGGTTGGCGCCGGCCAGACAGGCGCCCGTCGCCTCGGTCTCCTCGCGCTGGCGCGGCTCGATCACCTTGAAGCCCAGTTTGGCGTCGGCGGCGGCGATGGTGCCCTCGCGCAGGTCGGCCTCGAACAGGTCCGCGCCGGACAGGTCGGCCCCGCGCAGACAGGCGCCGCGCAGGTCAGCGCGACGCAGGCTGGCGTCAGCCAGGACGGCGTCCTGCATGTCCGCGCCGAAGAAGATGGCGTTGTCCAGCTTGGCCCCGGTCAGGTCGCACCCCTCAAGACAGGCGGCGGCGAAGTCGGCGTCGGCCAGGTTGCGCCCCTTCAGGCTCAGAAAGGAGATGTCGAGCCAGGCGAAGACCGCGCGGGCGCCGCCGGGGCGGGCCTGGAACAGACGGTCGTGCCGGGCGCAGACGAGGTCCAGCTCCGCCTGGGTGAGGCGCTTGCGTACAAGGGGTTCAGCAGCCTGGACCATTCAGCCAGATTAACCGCAACCGGCTTAAGAAAGCCTTGCGCAACAGGCGGTTGTCACTCGGTCAGCAGGCCCTGTTCGCGAAGGGCGTCGGCCAGATCCCCCGCAGAGGTCCAAAGGCGGGTGTAGCCCGCCTCGCCCAGCCGCTTCAGTTCGGTCACCAGATCGGCCTTGGCCGCAGCGACGAACCGACCGTCAAAGCCCACGCCGTCCGTGCTGATCCGCACCATGGGGCGCCCTGTCTCCAACCGGTGCAGGAAGCCCTCGCACAGGGTCGCGCCCTCGTCGCACATCAGGCCGGTCTCGACCGTCAGACCCTTCGCGCGCAGACGTTCGGTGCCGCGCCCGGCGGCGAAGGGCGAGGGGTCCAGACAGGCGATGACGACCCGCTCCACCCCCGCCTCGGTCAGGAAATGGGCGCAGGACTGGCGGCCCGACGACCGGGCGCCACAGGGCTCCAGCGTGACATAGACGGTCGCGCCTTCGATCTCGGCCCCGGCGGCCGGCACGGCCTGTTCCTCGGCATGGGGACGCCCGCCCGGGGCCGTGGCCGCCTGGGCGATGATCCGACCGTCCTTGACGATGACGCAGCCCACGGCCGGATTCGGCCAGGTCTCGCCCATGCGGGCGGTGGCCAGATCGATGGCCTGGGCCATGAAGGCGCGGTCGGCGTCGGTCCAGCTCATGCGACGGTCGGCAGCTCTTCGGCGCGGGCGGCGTCGAGATAGCGGGCCGCGGTCGGCTTCAGATCGGCGTCCAGATCGATCTCCAGCGGATTGCCCGTCGGGATCTCCACGCCCACGATCTTGTCGTCCGGCACGGCGAACAGGAGTTTGACGATGGCCCGCAGGGAGTTGCCGTGGGCGGCGATCAGCACGTCCTCGCCCGCCTTCAGGCGCGGGGCGATCTCGGCGTTCCAATAGGGTTCGACCCGCTCCAGCGTGGTCTTCAGGCTTTCGGTGTCCGGGATGGGCTTGTCGGCGTAGCGCGGGTCGGCGTTGAAATCGAATTCGCCGCCCGGCGCCAGCGGGGGCGGCGGCACGTCATAGCTGCGGCGCCAGATCTTGACCTGATCCTCGCCGTGCTTCTCGGCCGTCTCGGCCTTGTTCAGCCCGGTCAGACCGCCGTAGTGGCGCTCGTTCAGGCGCCAGTCCTCGATCACCGGGATATCGGTCAGCCCAGCCGACTGCAGGGCCAGGGCGCCGGTGCGCTTGGCGCGCGTCAGGACCGAGGTGAACATGACCGCAGGGGTGAACCCGGCCTCGGCGATCAGTTCGCCGCCGCGACGCGCCTGGGCCTCGCCTTCCGCCGTCAGATCGACATCGACCCAGCCGGTGAAACGGTTTTCAAGGTTCCACTGGCTCTGGCCATGGCGGAGCAGGATCAGGCGCGGCATTCGATCAGTCCTCGGCAAAACAGTCTGTCCGGGTAAGCCGCAGTCATGAGCCGGTCAAGGCTTGCGCGCCCCGCCGTGTTGCAACGCACAGCCCAGCCGACGCGCGCTCGGCTTGTGGCGGCCCGGGGCGGCCGCTAGGCTGTCGCCATGTCCGACCGTCTGTTCTTTCCCCTGGCCTTCGTCGCCATCGCCGCCCTGATCGCCCTGGCGGTGGTCTGGCCCTGACAGGTCGGAGGGCCGACAGGGCGGAACGGCGCGAGCCCCGCCCTGCCCCTCGGATCAGTACAGGATCTTGCGCAGGTTAATCCGGAACACCCGCCCCTGCGGGTCCAGGTAGTCGCGCTGATAATTGACCGGCGTCGCCCCGTCGCTGCTGGTGACGGACGTTCGGTCGTCGAAGATATTCTGCACCCCCAGACCGACACGTGATCCCTTAAGGAAGGGAAAACGTTCGACCCAGGCGGTGCGCTGGGTCAGATCGGCGAAGGCGAACAGGTTGACCGTCGTGCGGTCCGAGAAGTCCAGATCGGCCGAACCCGCGGTGTCGCCCTCGACCGTCGTGCCCGACCGCCAGTTGGCGTTGACGAAGGCGCCGAAGCCGTTCTTGAACAGGCCGGTCTGCACCTGGACCTCGTGACGCGACTGGCCGCCCGAGCCGGAGATGGAATCCCCGTCCAGCAGGTTCAGGGGCGCCAGGCCGTCGCGGATCACCACCTCGTCCTGGACGCGCCAGGTGTGCGTCAGGGAGAAGTTGAACATGCCCTGGCCGGGTTGCATGCCGGGGGCGGCGGAGCCGCGCAGCCGCCCGCCGCCAGGACCGCCTGGACCGCCCGGCCCGCCGCCCATACGGATCGTTCCCCCGGGGGGCCGGCCGCCCGGGCCGCCCGGCCTCTGCCCCATCATGGCCGGATTGGGCTTGCCGAAGGGCTTGGAGAAGTTGAAGCCCCACTGGACGTCCTGCTGCTCGCGGCTGGCGAAGTTCAGCGGACGGGCGTCGATGGACTGAAGCGTGCCGTCGTCGGCGCGGGTGAACCTCTCCGGCAGGGCGGCTTCGAGGTCGGGGGTGATGGCGGGGAAGCCGGAAATCTCATCCTCGACCTCGGTGCGGGTATAGGCGAGGTTCAGGCGCAGATCGGTGGCCGAAAGCGGTTGCCAGTTGACGCCCAGCTTCAGGATTCGACGGTTCTCCGCCTTCAGGTTCGGATCGCCGCCGGTGATCTGGACGACCTGGACGGTCTGGCCGGTCGAATAGTCGAAGACGGCGGTGTTCGGCGTCGAGATGGTGGGATCGTTCAGTTGCTGGATTGTCGGCGCCTTGTCCTCGTCCGAATAGTTGGCCGACAGGGACAGTCGGGCGACCGGCGACCAGTTCAGACCACCGCCCAGCGTCGAGACGCCGCCGAAGTCCGACAGTTCCTGATAGGCCAGGTTCATATTGGCCGACAGATCGCCGATCCTGGGCAGGACGCCGCGATCGACGCTGGAGATCGGAAGATCGAAATTGGCCTGCAGGCTGCCCAGGTCGCGCGACTGGGACCGGTCGGTCGTCACGCCCGAACGGACGCTTTCGGAATCCAGGGACTGATGTTCGCCTCCGACCTTGAAGGTCGTGGTGACGCCACCGGCCGGCAGTTCCCAGGCCGTGCCGTTCAGCACCAGTTCGGCTTCCGCCGACTGGGAGATCGAATTGGCGGTGTCGCGGGCGGACGTCGTCACCGCGTCGGTCAGGTCGCCGAACGGGTTCACGGTCGTGTCGCCCGCCGTGATCGCGGCCTGCAGGGCGGCGGCGCTGACGCCGCGTCCGGTGGTGGTGTCCGTCTCTGTGCGGCTGTATTCGCCCGTGGCGGTCCAGCGCCAGTCCCCGAGGTAGCCGTCGAACACCGTGCCCAGTTCCGCAGCGCGCGTATTGGTCTGGCGCTGCAGGGCGTCCGGCAGGCCGACGTAGCGATACAGATCGGCCGCCGCCCCGCCGGGCGACCAGGGATTGCCGGCCGGCAGGCTCAGACTGAAGCCGGGCAGACCCGAGTAGCTGCGGCTGCTGCTGTCCTCCAGGCTGCCGCTCAGGGTCATGCCGACCTTGTCGTTCAGGTCGTGCTTGTAGGTCCCCGCGACCGACGCCTCGGCCGCGCGCGGCAGCAGGGTGCGATAGGCGTTCCGCTCGCCGTTGTCGCCCGCCGAGTCGACCCTGTTCGAGTCGGTGCGGTCGATATTGCGTTCGGTCTCGTACAGGGCGTTGCTGCTCTCGCCGTTGATGTCCAGCGACCAGCGGTCGGCCCCGGCGATCTTGAGAAGGTTGTTCTCGCTGGCCGTCGTCGTCCGGCCGCCCTGGTCCGACCGGCTGACGTTGACCGAGGCGGTCAGCGAGCGGAAGTCGGCCTTCAGCACGATGTTCACGACGCGCTGGTTGGCGCTGTAGCCGTAGGACAGGGCCGTCTCTTCCGGCAGGACGTCGAACCGCTCGATGGCCTCGGGCGGAATGCCGCGGATTTCACGGAAGCCGGAGATGCGACGGCCGTTGACCAGGAAGACCGGGGACCCGCCGCGCGCGCTGCGGGTCTGGGCCTCCAGCAGGGTCACCAGTTCGCCGATATTGGTGGCGCCGAAGGCCTGGATCTGGGCGGCGTCATACGAGACGATCGGTTCCTGCCCGCCCAGGGCCACGCCGCGCTTGGCGGCCGTCACCTCGATGTCGGGCAGGACCGTCGTCACCTCTTCCTGCTGCAAAGGCTGGATATCGGCGGCGCTGGCGGTCGGAGCGAGTGCGAGCAGCATGAGCGCGGTCGGAGTCATAAAAACCGTGTTCCAGAATGTAGATTTCAGGCCCTTTGGGCGTGAAAAACATGGCTGGAAAGCGGCGGAATTCATGACGTTTTGGAAAGCGTTGCATGCACTCCACACAGCCTGAACTTGTGCGACGGAAACGGATCGACGGCGCGTTCAACAGGGTTGGCCTCGGGTCTTGCACGTCCGATGACAGGGCGGGGCCGAACCTTGGTCCCGCCCCCTTCTGATCAGAATTCTTCCCAGCCGTCGTCGTTCGAACCGACCGTCATATCGCGGCCGTTGGCGACCTTGACCACGCGCTGTTCCGCACGCGGGGCCGGGCGAGGGGATGGGCGGGGCGCAGAGCGCGCGGACGGGGCTGCGGGCGCGGCTGAGACCGGCTTTCCGCCCGAGACCTGGAAGAAGGACACCTGGGCCGACAGTTCGGCGGTCTCCTGGCGCAGGGCGTTGCTGGCCGCCGTCGCCTGTTCGACCATCGCAGCATTCTGCTGAGTGACCTGGTCCATCTGGTTGACGGCGACATTGATCTCGTGAAGGCCGGTCGCCTGCTCCTTGGCGGAGGCGGCGATCTCGACCACCAGATTGCTGATGTCGTTGACCTGGGACGCGATGGCCTGCAGGGCCGAACCGGCCTCGCTGACCAGGCGCACGCCGTTCTCGACCTCGGCGCCCGAACTGTTGATCAGGGTCTTGATCTCCTTGGCCGCCTCGGCCGAGCGCTGGGCCAGGGCCCGCACTTCAGAGGCGACCACCGCGAAGCCGCGTCCGCTCTCGCCGGCCCGCGCCGCCTCGACCCCGGCGTTCAGGGCCAGCAGGTTGGTCTGGAAGGCGATCTCATCGATCACGCCGACGATCTGGCTGATCTGGCGTGAGCCGTCCTCGATCTTCTGCATGGCCTGGACGGCGTTCATCACGACCGCACCCGAGGCCTCGGCGCTCTGGCGGGCGCCGCTGGTGACCGTGGCGGCCTGGGTGGCGCCCTCGGCGGTCTTGCGGACCGTGACCGTGATCTCGTCCAGGGCCGCGGCGGTTTCCTCTAGGCTGGCGGCCTGTTGTTCGGTGCGGCGCGACAGGTCGTCGGAGGCCTGGCTGATCTCGCCGGCGCCGGAGTCGATGCCGCGGACCGAGCCGAGTACGCCGGTGACCGTCTCTTCCAGACGGGAGATCGAACGGTTGAAATCGGTTTTCAGGACTTCGCTGCGCGCCGGGAAGGGCGCGTCGATGCGATAGACCAGATCGCCGTCCGCCAGGGCGGACAGCCCCTTGCCCAGGCTTTCGATCACGACCGCATTCTCGGCCGCTTCCTGCGCGGCGGCGGCTTCGCGGCGCCGACGCTCGACTTCCGACTCGTCGCGCATGGTTTCCGTTTCGAGCTCCAGCGCCTTGGCGCGCAGGCTGTTGTCGCGGAAGATCTGCATGGCCTGGGCCATGGCGCCGACCTCGTCCTTGCGGTCGGTGTCGGGGATGGCGACGTCCAGCTTGCCGTTGGCCATGACCGACATGGCGCCGGTCATGCGGCGGACGGGCGCGACCATCAGGATGGACAGTTGCACGCCCAGGAAGACGGCGGCGGCGACCAGGATCAGCCCCCCGACCGCCAGGGCGATGAAGGAGGCGGTGATCGCCGACGCCTGTTCGGCGTCGCGCACGTTCATCCGCTCGATCTCCATATCGCGGATTTCGGTGACGGCCTTGGTGATGTGGGTGACGCGCACCCGATCGCCGGAATCGATCACCACGCGGCGCGCGGCCTCGATACGCGAAGGGTCCAGCGCCGCCTCGGTCAGCGGCGTGCCGAACTCGGTGCGCCAGGCGGCCGCGTCGGTCTTGGCCTTCTCGACCAGCGCCTGCTCTTCCGGCGTCAGGTTGGCGGCGCCCAGAGCGGCGACCGAGGATTCGAACTGTTCCCAGCCCTTGCGGTAGACTTCGAGATAATCGGCGTTTCCGGTCAACAGCACGCCGCGCATCTGTGAGTTCAGGCGAATGACGCCCTTCTCGGCCACATGGGTGTGGTCGATGATCGACTTGCTCTCGGCGTTCAGTTCGGCCGCTGTCTTCATCTCCGACAGCTGGAAAAAGACCGCCCCGATCATGGCGGCCGCTACGGTCAGCAGAAGGGCGAAGGCGATCGCCAGTTTCCGCTGCATCGGGATGTTCTTCGGGTTCATGCGATCATCTCGGCGGCTTTGGGGCGCAAGCCCGGAACGGCGGACCGTTCCGGGCGGATTAGGTCTAGAAGGCGGTCTGGACGCGGACGGTGGCGGTGTTGCCGCTGTCGTCGCCGACGAAGGTCCCGGTGCGGTTATCGACCGACCAGGCGCTCCAGTGGGTGGAGACGCGGGTGTTGTTCGTCGGATACCAGTTGACGCCCAACAGCCAGGTGTCGGCTTCCCCCCCGGTCGGGTTGTCGCTGTAGTCGGCGGTGTCATAGCGGCCGACGATTTCGACCGCGCCGTAACCATCGACGCCCAGCGGCTTCAGCACCTTGGGACGCGCCCAGGTGCCGGTACGGGGCGAAAGGGGCGGCTTCTCGCCGGTGATGAAGAAGCCCGCCGAAATGCTATAGCCGTCCTGGTCGAAGTCCCGCGCGGCGGTCTCCAGCACACGCCGGCCGCCTTCGGCCATCAGCCAGCCCGAGCGATGCACCCCGCCCAGCTCCAGCCCCAGGCCCTTGCTGCCCTTCGGATCGGCATAGGTTCCGGCCGAGAGACGCAGATTGTCGTTACCGCGCGACGAGACCACCAGGCTGCGCGAAGCCACCGAAGCATTGGGCGTCAGATCCTCGATAAAGCCCCAGCCGCCGATGTGCAGGAAGCCGTCGTCGGTCTTGAAGGGCGACCAGTGGGTGCGGCCCATCAGGGTGACGGAGTCATTCGTCGTGCCGCTGCTGATCGCGTCGCCGGTCAATGACAACGAGGCGTGCCAGACGCTGCCGATCAGCTTGGAGGTCACTCCGACGCCGTAGGAGCCGCGCTCCGGCCCCACCGTCGAGATCGCCATGCTGCGCTCCAGGAACGGAACCACATCCTCGGCCGTGCCGCATTCGAAACAGCGGTCGTTCAGACGTTGGCCGACGGACACCTCAAGATCGCGGCCGCCCACTTTGCGGCTATAGGCGATGAAGGCGTTGGCGACGCTCATCGCGTTGTCGGCGATGTCGCCTTCGATCCAGTAGCTGAAGCCCCCGGGGGTCTTGCCCTGGGCGCCCAGGCGCAGGCCGCGCAGTTCGGTGGTGGTCAGGTTGCGGCCGTCGAAGTCCGAACCGAAGGTGTTGGACAGGTCGGCGGTGACGCGGATGCGCGGCTTGAAGGTGAAGCCGCCGTCCGGGCTGCGCAGTTCGGGAAGGCCGCTCGACCAGTCGACGCTGGAGGGCGCGCTGGCGGCCTGGACGACCGGGCGCGGCGCGGCGGCGGCGACCGGCGCCGGCGTTCCCGCGGCGGCGGGCGCGGCGGCGGCCGTCTGAGCCTGGACCTGCGACTGGGCCTCAAGCTGTTCGAGGCGCGCGGACAGGGCCTGCACCTGGGCGCGCAGGGCGGCGATTTCTTCCGCCGTCGGCGTTGACGACTGGGCGAAGGCGGAGGTGGCGAGCGCGGCGAGGCCGACACCCGCTGCGAGGGAACGGTGAATAATCATGAATAACGCTCATAGGGTGCGACTGTTAAGGAAGGCCCAAATGGCTATAAGCAGAAATGCGTATCAGCGTTGGGCAAGGCGCCGGATGCAGTACAGGCGCCGCGCTTTCGCGACGGCGCCTGTGCAGGAAGGAACTCAGTCGGCGGTGACCAGCTCTTTGTCACCGGGGCCGGCCGCCGGATCGGGCTGGGCCGCGATCGGCTGCGACGGACCGTTCAAGGCCGCGTGCAAGGCGTCCCGGTCCAGTTCGCCCTCCCATCGGGCGACGACGATGGTGGCCACGGCGTTGCCGATGAAGTTGGTCAGGGCCCGGCACTCGCTCATGAACCGGTCGATGCCCAGGATCAGGGCCATGCCCGCGACCGGAACGGTAGGAACCACCGACAGGGTCGCCGCCAGGGTGATGAAGCCGGCGCCGGTGATGCCGGCCGCCCCCTTGGAGGACAGCATGGCGACCAGCAGAAGCAGGATCTGTTGCTGCAGGGTCAGCTCGATGTTCAGGGCCTGGGCGATGAACAGGGCCGCCATGGTCATGTAGATGTTGGTGCCGTCCAGATTGAACGAATAGCCGGTCGGGACGACCAAACCGACGACCGACTTGGAGGCGCCGGCGCGTTCCATCTTGCTGAGCAACGACGGCAGGGCGGCTTCCGACGAGGAGGTGCCCAGGACCAGCAGCAGTTCCTCCTTCAGATAGCGGATCAGCTTCAGGATGTTGAAGCCGTTGGCCCAGGCGACCAGGCCCAGGATGCCGACCACGAAGATGACGGCGGTGAGGTAGAAGGTGGCGACCAGCACGGCCAGATTGGCGATGGAGCCGATCCCATATTTGCCGATGGTGAAGGCGAAGGCGCCAAAGGCCCCGATGGGCGCGGCCTTCATCAGGATGGCCACCAGCTTGAAGAAGGCGTGGCTGATCGATTCCAGAAAGCTCAGCACCGGCTTGCCCACATCGCCGACCAGGGCCAGGGCCAGGCCGAACAGGACCGAGACGAACAGGACCTGAAGGATATTGCCCTCGGAGAAGGCGGAAACCATCGTGTCCGGGATGATGCCCATCAGGAAGCCGGTGATGGTCGTCTCATGCGCCTGTTCCGAATATTTGGCGACGGCGCCGACATCCAGGGTGGCCGGATCGATGTTCAGGCCGCGTCCCGGCTGGACCAGGTTGGCGATGATCAGGCCGACGATCAGGGCCAGGGTCGAGAAGGTCAGGAAATAGGCGAAGGCCTTGGCCGCCACGCGCCCCACGCGGCCGAGGTCGCTCATGCCGGCGATGCCGGTGACGATGGTCAGGAAGATGACCGGGGCGATGATCATCTTCACCAGCTTGATGAAGGCGTCGCCCAGCGGCTTGAGGCTTTCGCCGAAGCTGGGCCAGAAATGGCCGATGATCGCGCCGGCCACGATGGCGGTCAGAACCTGGAAATACAGATGCCGGTAAAAGGGCCGACGCACGGCCGGTTCTGCGGTGGAGGGAAGCGCGATCACGGAAGGCTCCTGTCACTGCGGGACCATCCCGCGGTTTCCTCGACGGGCCCCACGTCTGCGGCGAGGCTCCGAGGTCCAGTGTCCGGCAGGGTGAAGCCGCTTCCAAACCCCTTCGAAAGATGATCTAGAAGGCTGTTTTTTCAATAAAATATCCTAGCGATCCTCCCAGAATCGGGATCGACAGTGCGGCTGGACGCACAAGACGATGGCCTAGTCGTGCGAAATGTCGCACAGATAGGCGCATGACTCGTTCATCGCCGCCCCTGACTATCGAAGGACTTTCGAGTATCGCTCGACAGCCCTGGATCCTGCTGACGCTTGGCTGGCTGGCGGCGAGCGCCGTGCTGGCGGGCGTCGCGGGCGAGGCCGCGCGGCGCGATGCGACCGGCGAACTGGAACGCCAGGCGACGGCCGGCGCCGCCCTGCACGCTGCCGTGCTGCGCAGCGAACTGGACAAGCAGCGCGCCATCCCCATCGTCCTGGCCGGCGATCCCGATGTGGCCGCCCTGCTGACCACGCCCAGCGCCCAGGCCGTGAACGGGGTGGACCGCAAGCTGGAGCGGCTGGCGACCCAGACCCGCGCCGCCGTCATCTATGTGCTGGACGCGCGGGGCCTGACCCTGGCGTCCAGCAACTGGCGGGCCTCGACCAGTTTCGTCGGTTCGCGCTACGAGTTCCGGCCCTATTTCATCAATGCGATGCGCGACGCCGAAGGCGAGTTCTACGCCCTGGGCACCCGCAGCGGCCGACCCGGCCTCTATCTGTCGCGCCGTGTGGACTCGGCGGACGGCGCGCCCCTGGGCGTGGTTGTGCTGAAGGTCGAGTTCGACGACCTGGAGGCCGAATGGCGCGGCTCGGGCGAGCCCGCCTGGGTGGCGGATCCCGGCGGCGTCGTCCTGGTCACCAGCATCCCGGAATGGCGCTTCCGCTCGACCGAACCGATGGACGAGCGACGGCGTCGCCTCAGCCTGACCGACCTCACCCTCCACCCCGGCGCCCTGTCCCCCCTGCCCTTCCGGACGCCGAACGGCGACCGGCCCCGGCTGGTGCGGACGGCCGTCGGCGACGGCCGTCCGCAGACATGGGTGCATTCGGAGACGGATACGGCCGCGCCCGGCTGGACCCTGCATCTGCTGACGCCCGAACGGGGGGTGATCGGGGCGGCGGTGGCGGGCGCGCGCGGCCTGGCCCTGTTGATCACCAGCCTTCTGGCCCTGGGCGTGGCCGTGCTGCTGCGCCGGCGTCATCTGGCCCGCGCCAAGGCTCAGGCGGAGGAAGAAGGCCGGCTGGAGCTGGAGCGCCGCATCCACGAACGCACCCGCGAACTGCACGACGCCAATCTGGCCCTGAACCGCCAGATCGAGGAGCGCCGCCGCGCCGAGGCCGCGCGGGAGCTGCTGCGCGACGAACTGGTGCAGGCCAGCAAGCTGGCCGCCCTGGGCCAGATCGTCGCCAGCGTGGCGCACGAGATCAACCAGCCCGTCGCCGCCATCCGGACCTATGCAGAGACCGCGAAACTGTTGCTGAGCCGCGACCAGCCCGACAAGGTCGGAGACGTGCTTCAGCGCATCGGCGGTCTGACCAAACGGATCGGCGCCATCACCCAGGATCTGCGGCTGTTCTCACGCAAGGCCACGCCGACCATCGACGCCATCTGGCTGGAGGACGCCATCCAGGGCGGGCTGGAACTGACGCGCGGGCGGGTGGAGGAACGCGGGGTCAGACTGGAGCGGATCGGCGACGGCGACGTGCAGGTCCGCGCCGACCAGTTCCGTCTGGAACAGGTCATCGTCAATCTGATCAAGAACGCCGCCGAGGCCATGGAAGGTCAGACCGACGCCCGCCTGACCCTGACCGTGGCGCGCGACGGCGAGCGGGTGCGGCTGATCTTCGCCGACAACGGGCCCGGCGTGGCGCCCGATGTGGCGCGTCAGCTGTTCACGCCCTTCGTCACCACCCGCGCCAACGGCCTGGGCCTGGGGCTGGTCATCTGCCGCGACATCGTCGCCAGTTTCGGGGGCGAGCTGGATCTGGTCCCCGCCGAACGGGGCGCGACCTTCGTCGCCGTCCTGAAGGCCGCCTGATGCGCCCGCCCCTGCCGCAGACCGTCGCCCTGATCGAGGACGACGCCGACTTTCGCCAGGCCCTGGTCGAACGCCTGACGCTTGAAGGACTGGAGGTGCGCGCCTTCACGGCGGCCGAGCCCGCCCTGAAGGCGCTGGACGCAGACTTCCCGGGCGTGGTCGTGACCGACCTGAGGATGCCGGGCATGGACGGCCGCCAGTTGCTGACGCGGCTGCAGGCCCTGGACCCGAGTCTGCCGGTCATCATGATCACCGGCCACGGCGACATCGCCGACGCCGTGGCCGCCATGCACGACGGCGCCTATGACTTCGTCGCCAAGCCCTTTCCGTTCGAGCGGCTGCAGGACAGCCTGAACCGGGCGCTGGAGAAGCGCAGTCTGGTGCTGGAGAACCGCCGCCTGGTCGCCATGGCCGCCGAAGGCGGGCACGAACTGCCGCTGGCCGGATCGTCGCGCGCCATCACGGCGCTGCGGGCCACCATCGCCCAGATCGCCGACGCCCGAATGGACGTGCTGATCGAAGGCGAGACCGGGGTCGGCAAGGAGGCGGTCGCGCGCGCCCTGCACAATGGAGGCCGGCGCCGGCTGGCGCCCTTCGTCGCGGTCAACTGCGGCGCCCTGCCCGACGGCCTGATCGAGAGCGAACTGTTCGGGCATGAACTGGGCGCCTTCGCCGGGGCCATGCGGCGACGGGTCGGGCATGTGGAGCGCGCCCACAACGGCTCGCTGTTTCTCGACGAGGTCGAGAGCATGCCCCTGGCGGTCCAGGTCAAGATGCTGCGGGTGCTGGAGGAGCGGGAGATCCATCCGATCGGCGCCAATGAGCCCCGGGTGCTGGACCTGCGCATCCTCGCCTCGGCCAAGATCGACCTCAGCGAGGCGGCGCGACGCGGCGATTTCCGCGAAGATCTCTATTATCGCCTGAACGTGGTGCGGCTGCGCGTGCCGCCGCTGCGTGAGCGGCGCGAGGACATCCCCCTGCTGTTCGCCCATTTCCTGCGTCGCGCCGCAGACCGCCACGGCGTCGAGCCGCCGAGCGTGACCGACGGCGTCCGCCGCCGTCTGCTGGAAGAGGACTGGCCCGGCAATATCCGCGAACTGGCCCATTTCGCCGAACGCGTCGTCCTGAGCCTGGACGAGGGGTCCGGCGGCGCCGAGGCCGATCTGAGCCTGCCGGACCGGATGCATCGTTTCGAGGGCGAACTGCTGCGCGGCGCGCTGCAGACCCATAGGGGCGACATCGTCTCGGTGCTGGAAGAGATGCGGATTCCGCGCAAGACCCTGTACGACAAGCTGCAGCGCCACGGACTGAAACCCGCCGACTTCCGCGCCTGACCCTCAAGCGGCGCCCCCTCAAGCAGCCCCCCTCAAGCAGCGACGGGGTTTTCCCGCCGTTCAGCCGCAGCCAGGGCCGCCGCCACGCCGTCGAGCAGGCCGACCAGGGTGATCGGCTTGGACAGGTGGCCGTCTGCGCCTGCAACCCGCCCCGCTTCCACATGGTCGGGCAGGGCGTTGGCGGTCAGCATGATGATCGGCGTGCGCACGCGGTTCTCCCCGGTCTCCAGGGCGCGAATGGCGGCGGTGGCCGTCAGGCCGTCCATCACCGGCATCTGCATGTCCATCAGCACCAGGTCGAAGCCGCCCTTTCGGAAGGCCTCCACGGCCTGCCGCCCGTCCTCGACCGCCACCAGTTCGGTCGGCATGTCGGCCAGCATGATCTCGACGACCTTGCGGTTCGCCGGATGATCGTCGGCCAGCAGGATCCGCGCAGGGAAGGCGCGCGCGTCGGTCTCGTCGGCGTCGCTCGGTCCGAAGGGCGCGGATGGCGACTGGACGCCCCCCACCCTGGTCAGTGGGATTTCGAACCAGAAGTCGGCGCCCTCGTCCGGCCGGCCGTCGCAATCCAGCACGCCGCCCATCAGCGCGACCAGGTCTCGCGAAATGGCCAGGCCCAGGCCCGTGCCGCCGAACCGGCGGGTAATGGAGCCGTCGGCCTGCTGGAAGCGATTGAAGATCCGCCCCTTCTGGCCCGCATCAAAGCCGCAGCCGGTGTCGCTCACCGTGAACCGGACCCGATCTTCATCCACCGCGACGGCGGTGACGACGACGGATCCCGTTTCGGTGAACTTCAAGGCGTTGGAGATCAGGTTAGACAGGACCTGGCGCACCCGGACCACGTCGCCCTCGACGGCGCCTTCGATG
Organism: Brevundimonas sp. GW821-FHT10A07; assembly: GCF_059415785.1. NCBI lineage: Bacteria > Pseudomonadati > Pseudomonadota > Alphaproteobacteria > Caulobacterales > Caulobacteraceae > Brevundimonas > Brevundimonas sp. GW821-FHT10A07. The sequence continues at coordinate 9,813 of NZ_JBWKNX010000022.1, read as the reverse complement.
GTCGGCTCGACCTCAACCCGCAGGGCGACGCCCTTTTCATCGGCGCGCGGCCGGTAGAGGGCCGCCGCGCCGCGCACCGTGTCGCCCAGATCAAAGACCGACCGTTCCAGAACGATCTGGCCCGCCTCGATCTTGGACGTGTCCAGAATGTCGGACAGCAGCCGTTCCAGGGTCACGGCCGAGGACCGGATCACTTCGACCATCTCGCGTTCACGCGGCTCCAGCCCGGCGCGCGACAAGGCGTCGGCCATGGCCACGACCCCGTTCAGGGGCGTGCGGATCTCGTGGCTCATATTCGCCAGGAATTCCGACTTGGACCGGCTGGCTTCTTCCGCGCGGCGACGGGCGATGCGCAGATCCCGGGCCTGGCTTCCCATCCACAACAGGGCGGCCAAGGCCGACAGGATGAAGATTGCGGCGATGGTCAGGATCAAGCCCTGCAATCTTGTGTTCGAGCGCGCGGTCTCCAACTGGGCGCGACGTTCGGTCAGCTTGTGCTGCATGTCGCCGGTGACCTGGCGGATCCCTCCGCTGAAGACGCGGGCTTCGGCGACGCGCTCGGCGCTGTTGTAGGCGCGAAGCTTGACGTAGGCTTCCGCAGCCCGGCCCTCGGCGAACAGGATCTCGGCCTCGACATGCGCCACCTCCAGCCGCGCTTCCTCTCGGTAGCGGTCTACGGTGATGCGACGGCGGATTTGCGCAAGGTCGCGCCGCGCGGACTCGATCTGTCCGGTCTGGGCGCGGGCGATGGCGCGAGCCGGCAGCAATTGCGTCGCCAGGAAGGAGGCGTCCCCCAGGTTCTCGCCATAGGGCGCCAGACATCGCAGCACGTCCCGCGGCGCCTCTGCGGCCTGGGCCACCATGGCGCACAGGCGGGCGTCATAGACCCCCAGGCTGGGCAGGCCTGCGCGCAGCGTCAGCCGGTGATGAACCTGATACAGGCGCTTCGCCTGTTCGACATCGCCCAATTGGGTCGATAGCCGGGCCAGATTGTAGACGGCGTCGAAGTCCGGCCGGGGATAGTCCGGATTGGCCAAGTCGATCTCGAACCGCCCGAAGGCGGCGGTGGCCCCATCGATGTCGTTCAGCCTCATCAGGCCGATGCCGGTCATTTCCCACAGGCCGGCCTGCGCAATCCGCGCATAGGCGTCGCCCTCGGGGATCAAGGCGTCGGCGTCGGTCAGCAGCTTCAGCCCTTCGCCGATCTGATCGCGATCCATCAGGGCCAGCGCCCACAGTCGGGTGGCGTGCGTGCGCGCGAACCAGTCGGGCTCCATCGACGCGAGCCGGCGCATCTCGTCGGCGGCGGCCGTCTCGCCCTCGTCGTACCGCAGGGCCAGGGCGTTCAGCCGGGCGATCTGGATATAGCGGTGGGAGCCCTGGTGACGCGCGCCTTCCATGAGCCGGTCGTTCCAGATCCTGGCCGTGTCGAACTCGCCCTGGTTCAGAAATATCCAGGCGACATGATAGAGGCGTTGCAGACCTTCGCGGTCGTTACGGCGTATCGCCTCGCGGCCGAACGCCTCGAGCGCCCTGAAATCCGTCGTCCCGGCCCTCCGTTCGACAGCCTCTGCCAGTTGAAGGGGCGTCCGCGATTGCGCCGCAGGCTGAGCTGAGACGTCCTGTACGAAAAACGCCGACAGGACGAGGGCGAGGGCAAAGGCTGCGGCTTTTATAGGCATACGGCTTCCGATCTGATCGGAAGCTGCCATGTTTTGGTTGAATAAGGTTTATCGACCCGGTGCGGGTTGCACCTCACCTGATCTTTGTCGGAACTGCGCGTTGACCACCTCCGGGCTTTCGGCTATAGGCCCGCCCTCTTGAGATTTCCGCGCCGTGGACGTGTGCTCCGCGGCGTTTTCCGTTCGAAGGTTTGAAATGGCTAACAACCCCGGCGCCCGCAAGGCGATCCGCAAGATCGAAGCGCGGACCGAAGTGAACAAGGCGCGCCGTTCGCGCGTCCGCACCTATCTGCGCAAGTTCCAAGAAGCTCTGGCCGGCGGCGACGCCACGGCCGCCAAGACCGCCTTCGTGGAAGCCCAATCCGAGCTGATGCGCGCCGTCTCCAAGGGCGTCGTTCACAAGAACACCGGCTCGCGCAAGGTGTCGCGTCTGGCCGCCCAGCTGAAGAAGCTGTCGGCCGCCTAAATCCTTTATGGATTTCCCGGGCACGGAACGGCTGTCGCTGTTCCGTTACGGGATTTTGCAGACTTTTCAACGGCGAAGGGGCATATGCTCCTTCGCCGTTTTGCGTTTGGCCGTTAACCCTCTCTACGCAGGAATACGGACTTCGGGGCGCCTGGAAGGCGAATTCCTCAAGCAGGATTAGCGTTTGACGGAGTCAAACAATTTAACTGCGAATCGACCAACGAATCAGCGTTGACCCAACCGGCTCGCAGCGTAAGTTTTGGCCTCTAACGCACTTCCATCCCAACACGGATGAAGACGGCGCGGGACGATAGTTTCGCGTTGGCGGGAGATGTCTGTCCAGGAGCTCGGCCCCGCCCGAAAAGCATCGCTTTTCGGGGCAGGAGAAGTCGTCCCTGAACCGTCGCCCTGAAGTGCCGAAGGTCGAATGGTTTTTTGAAGCGGGTGGCTGAACAATGGTTGGGGGTGCGACGGCGATGGCGGGCGGCGTGAACGGATCGAACATGACGGATCCGGATCGCATCTGGAATGAGGCTTCGGTGCGCCTGCGCGCCGAGATCGGCGACGGCCCCTTCTCGTCCTACATCGCCCCTTCCGCCGTTCGCGTGGATTCCTCCGGCCAGCTGATCCTGGTCACCCCCACCGCCTATGCCCGAGACTGGGTCCGCAAGAACGCCCTGCGTCGCATGAACGAGCTGTGGCTGGGCCTGGACGGCCTGAACCGCCGCCTGGACGTGCGCTGCCGCGCCGAGGTGGGCTCGGCCCCTCCGGCCTCGGCCGTGATCGCGGGCAATGTCCTGGACGCCACCCCGCGTCTGGCGGCCTTCGCCAGCCCGACCGTGCCCCCCATCGCCGACGGCGCCCGCGCCGTGCGCGCCGCCGGCCTTCAGGACCGCCTGACCTTCGACAGCTTCGTGGAGGGCCAGGGCAACGCCTTCGCCCTGGCCATCGCCAAACAGGTGGCCAGCTGGGCCGACGGCCATTTCAACCCGGTCTTCTTCTGCGGCCCCTACGGCTACGGCAAGACCCACCTGCTGAACGCCATCGCCTGGGAGGCCCAGCGTCTGCGACCCGAGGCCAAGGTGGTCTATCTGACCGCCGAACGCTTCCTGTCGACCTTCGTCAAGGCGATGCAGGACCGTTCGACCGCCGCCTTCAAGGAGAGCCTGCGCTCGGCCGACATGCTGCTGCTGGACGACGTTCAGTTCGTCGGCGGCAAGACCTCGACCCAGGAAGAACTGCTTTCGACCCTGACCGCCCTGATCGAGGACGGCAAACGGATCGTCTTCTCGGCCGACCGCGCGCCCATGGCCCTGACCGAGGTCGAGCCGCGCCTGCGCAGCCACCTGGCCGCCGGCCTGACCTGCCCGGTCGAGGCGGGCGACCGCGAACTGAAGATCGCTGTCGCCCAGAACCGTCTGAAGGCCCTGTCGGCCCTGGGCGTCGTCCAGGGCGAGGCCGCGCCCGAGGTGCTGGCCCAGCTGGTGGATCGCACGCCGGGCTCGATGCGCGAGCTTGAGGGCGCCGTGAACACCCTGGCCGCCGCCGCCGGTTCGCGTCTGGCGACCGTCTCGGTGGACGAGGCCTCGATCCTGCTGGGCGCCGCCCTGCGCGGCGGCCCCGAGCGCCGCATCACCGTGGACGAGATCCAGAAGACGGTGGCCGACCACTTCAACCTGAAACAGGCCGACCTGCTGAGCGAGCGCCGCACCCGTTCGGTGGCCCGCCCGCGCCAGATGGCCATGTATCTGTGCAAGCAGCACACGACCCGCTCCTATCCCGACATCGGCCGTCGCTTCGGCGGACGCGATCACACCACCGTCCTGCACGGCGTGCGCAAGATCGAGGAGCTGATGGCCCAGGACGACCAGATCGCCCGCGACGTCGAGGCCCTGACCCGCAAGCTGCGCGGCTGAACAATCTCCCTCCCCCAGGAAGGGGGCGGGAGAAACAGAAATCTGTGAACGGCTTCCGTCGCCTTCCTTGCTCCTTGCGCCCAATCCGCTAGTGTCCAAGGCCCTCTATCGCGGCGCTCCAGCCTGAGTCGCCGCATCCGGGCGAGACGACATGCAACTGACCATCGAACGATCCGCGCTCCTGAAGGCCCTGGGCCATGTGCAGAGCGTCGTCGAACGCCGAAACACCATCCCGATCCTGTCCAACGTCCTGCTCAGCGCGGGCCGGGACCGGTTGGCCTTCGCGGCCACCGATCTGGACATGGAGATGGTGGACGAGGCCGAGGCGACGGTGAACGTCGAGGGCCAGATCACCGCCCCCGCCCACACCCTGTACGAAATCGTGCGCAAGCTGCCGGAAGGCGCCGAGGTGTCGCTGCTCTATTCGGGCGACGATCCCCGGCTGGTGGTTTCGGCCGGCCGGTCGCGCTTCAACCTGCCGGTCCTGCCGGCCGGCGACTTCCCCATCATGTCCACCGACAGCGCCGGCGCCTCCTATGTCATGCCCAAGGAAGACCTGGCGCGGCTGATCGACAAGACCCGGTTCGCCGTCTCGACCGAAGAGACCCGCTATTATCTGAACGGCCTGTACCTGCACACGGTGGCCGAGGCCGGCGTCGCCCTGCTGCGCGCCGTGGCCACCGACGGCCACCGCCTGGCCCTGGCCGAGACCCCGGCGCCCGAGGGCGCGGCCGGCGGCCCCGGCGTCATCGTGCCGCGCAAGACGGTGGATCAGGTCCGCCGCCTGCTGGACGACGCCGCCGGCCCGGTCGAGATCACCGTCTCGGCCCAGAAGATCCGCTTCCAGATGGGTGAGGCGTCCCTGACGTCCAAGGTCATCGACGGCGCCTTCCCCGACTATCTGCGCGTCATTCCCAAGGGCAATGACAAACAGGCCGATATCGACAACGCCCTGTTCGCCAAGGCCGTGGACCGGGTCGCCACCATCTCGGCCGAGAAGAGCCGTTCGGTGAAACTGGCCTTCGACAACGACCGGGTGAAGCTGACCGTCCGCAACATGGAAGCCGGCCAGGCCGAGGAAGAGGTCGAAATCGGCTATTCCGACGAGCCGTTCGAGATCGGCTTCAACGCCCGTTACCTGCTAGACGTCGCCGGCCAGATCACCGGCGAAAACGCCGCCTTCCGCTTCGCCGACCCGGCTTCGCCGACGCTCGTGCTCGATCCGGGCGATCCCGGCGTGCAGTATGTGCTGATGCCGCTGCGGGTGTGACGGATGAGGATGAGAATGGGCGGAAGTGCATTGGCGATTTACGCCGTCGCTTTTGCACTCATCCTTATTTTCAGGCCGCACCTTGATCGCCTAGGTGTCGAGCGAATTGTATTTGGTACAATGGCTACCGTACTTGCGTGGGTGATCGAGTCTTGTGGCTATCAGATTCGATCATACGTCCCCACTACCTCACATGACGCCAAGATCGCTAACGAAAAAATCAAGCTTTGGGTCACAACACTCAATTCGATTGCGTTAGCATTGATTGCGGCAGGCTTTGTGCTTCCAGTAGTTGAAACATTTAAATCCCCAAATGTGGGTGCCGCGAGCTTGCCAACTGAGAATTTGGCTTCCTTCTTGCTTATCGCCGTCGGCGGGTATGTCCATATTCGCGCAAGAAGCATGTTCAATTATCTAAAGGACGAGAAATCGGTCGAAGACACCGTTCTCTCTTGATCACCTCTCTCACCCTCACCGACTTCCGCTCCTATGCGAGCGCACGGCTGGAGCTCGCCTCCGGCCCGGTGGTGCTTCACGGCCCGAACGGGGCGGGCAAGACCAATCTGCTGGAGGCGATCAGCCTGCTGACCCCCGGCAAGGGGCTGCGGGGCGCGACCGCCGCCGAGATGGGGCGGCGCGAGCCGGGCGAGGCGGTGGGCCGCGCCTGGGCCGTCATGGTCGAACTGGACGACGAGACGCGGCTGGGCACCGGGGTCCAGACGGCGGGCGCGGCGCGGCGCATCGTCCGTATCGACGGCGAGACGGCCCAGCCCGGCCGGTTGCTGGACTATCTGCGCCCCGTCTGGGCCACGCCCGAGCAGGACCGACTGTTCTCCGACGCCCGGGCCGAGCGGCTGAAATTCTTCGACCGGCTGGTGTTCGCCGCCGATCCCGACCACGCCGCCGCCGTCTCCGCCTATGAGAAAGCCCTGCGCGAACGCTTGCGGCTGCTGAACGACGCACAGGACGGGCGCGAGGCCGACCCCGTCTGGCTGGACGCCCTGGAGGCCCGGCTGGGCGAAGCCGGAGCCCGCGCGGCCCTGGCCCGCGTCGCCGCCCTGCACGCGCTCCAGGCCGCCATCGACGCCCGCCGCGACCGACCCTTCCCCCAGGCCGACCTGGGTCTGGACGGTCCCGCCGAACAGATGGCCGAGGCCGGGGCGGAAGAAGACGAGATCGCCGCCACGATCCGCGACGGCCTGGCCCGCGCCCGCCCCCGCGACGGCGCCGCCGGCCGCTCCCTGTTCGGCCCGCACCGCACCGACCTGACCGCCCTGCACCGCGAGAAGAACCGCCCCGCCGCCGAGGGCTCGTCCGGCGAGCAGAAGGCCCTGGTCCTGAACCTGATCCTGGCCCAGATCAGCCGCCTCGCGCACCATGACGCCGCCGGGGCCGCCCGCCCCGTCCTGCTGCTGGACGAGGCCCCCGCCCACCTGGACGAGGCCCGTCGCGCCGCCCTGTTCGACGAGATCGTCGCCCTGAACCTCCAGGCCTTCATGACCGGCACCGAACGCAGCCTGTTCGCCGGTCTGGACGGCCGCGCGCAGTTCGTGCGCGTCGCCGGCGGAGCGCTGGAGAGCGACTAGGATTCCGGCACGGAATTCCTCGCTTTTTCGTCGGAAATTCCTATATGTTGCGGGCTTCGATGCGGTGCGATCCCGTCGTCGATTCGAGCGCCCGACGCGGCGCTCAATCCCCGTCCCGGTCGGGACTTCAGAGCTACAGATTTCATGACCGATCCGATTGCCGAAATGCCCGAATACGGCGCCGATTCCATCAAGGTTCTCAAAGGCCTGGACGCGGTGCGCAAACGTCCCGGCATGTATATCGGCGACACGGACGACGGCTCCGGCCTGCACCACATGGTCTATGAGGTGGTGGACAACGCCATCGACGAGGCCCTGGCCGGCCACGCCGACCTGGTTCAGGTCATCCTGAACGCCGACGGCTCGGTCACCGTGACCGACAACGGCCGCGGCATTCCCACCGGCATCCACGAAGGCGAAGGCGTCTCGGCGGCCGAGGTCATCATGACCCAGCTCCACGCCGGCGGTAAGTTCGACCAGAACTCCTACAAGGTCTCGGGCGGCCTGCACGGCGTGGGCGTGTCGGTGGTCAACGCCCTGTCCGACTGGCTGGAGCTGAAGATCTATCGCGACGGCAAGGCGCACCAGATGCGGTTCGAGCGCGGCGACACGGTCAAGTCGCTGGTGATCACCGGCGACGCCCCGATCCGCGAAGACACCGGCAAGCCGCTGAGCGGCACCGAGGTCACCTTCTATCCGTCGGTCACGACCTTCAGCCACATCGACTTCGATCTGAAGACGCTGGAACACCGGCTGCGGGAACTGGCCTTCCTGAACTCGGGCGTGGTCATCAAACTGGCCGACCAGCGCAGCGCCGAGCCGACCGAAACCATCCTGCACTACGAGGGCGGGGTCGAGGCCTTCGTGCGCCACCTGGACAAGTCCAAGGCGCCGATCCTGAAGGACGTCATCGTCATTCGCGGCAAGAAGGAAGGGATCGAGCTGGATCTCGCCCTGTGGTGGAACGACTCCTATCACGAGACCATGCTGTGCTTCACCAACAACATCCCCCAGCGGGATGGCGGCACCCACCTGTCGGCCTTCCGCGCCAGCCTGACGCGCGTCATGGGCGGCTATATCGAGAGCTCGGGCGCCGGCAAGAAGGAGAAGGTCTCCGTCACGGGCGAGGACGCCCGCGAAGGCCTGACCTGCGTCCTGTCGGTCAAGGTGCCGGATCCCAAGTTCAGCAGCCAGACCAAGGACAAGCTGGTCTCGTCGGAAGTGCGCCCGGCCGTCGAGGCCCTGTGCTCCGAGGGGTTGGCCCAATGGTTCGAGGAACACCCGGTCGAGGCCAAACAGGTCGTCGCCAAGATCATCGAGGCGGCGTCCGCGCGTGAAGCCGCCCGCAAGGCGCGCGACCTGACCCGCCGCAAGTCGGCGCTGGAGATCAGCAGCCTGCCCGGCAAGCTGGCCGACTGCCAGGAGCGCGATCCCGCCAAGTCCGAACTGTTCATCGTCGAGGGCGATTCCGCCGGCGGCTCGGCCAAACAGGCGCGCAACCGCGAGAACCAGGCCGTGCTGCCTCTGCGCGGCAAGATCCTGAACGTCGAACGCGCGCGGTTCGACCGGATGCTGTCGTCGGACCTGATCGGCACCCTGATCCTGGCGCTCGGCACCGGCATCGGCCGCGACGACTTCAACGCCGACAAGCTGCGCTATCACAAGATCATCCTGATGGCGGACGCCGACGTCGATGGCGCCCACATCCGCACCCTGCTGCTGACCTTCTTCTATCGGCAGATGTCCGAGTTGATCACGCGCGGCCACGTCTATATCGCCCAGCCGCCCCTCTATAAGGTCTCCAAGGGCAAGCAGTCTCGCTACCTGAAAGACCAGGCCGAGATGGACGCCTATCTGATCGAGGAGGGCTCGTCCGAGGCCGAGCTGGACCTGTCGACCGGCGAGCGTCGCCTGGGTCTGGACCTGCAGGCCCTGGTGCGCGAGGCCAAGGCCTTCAAGGGCGGCGTCGATCGCCTCAGCCAGCGCGCGCCCGCCTTCGCCATCGAACAGGCGGCCCTGGCCGGCCTGTTCGCCGAAAACGCCGACATGACCCAGGCCTCAGCCGCGGCCGCCGTGCGTCTGAATCTCTATGCCGAAGAAGGCGACGGCGACTGGACCGGCGCGCCGGGCGAACAGGGCGCGGTCGTCTTCACCCGCACCCGTCGCGCGGTGCAGGAAACCATCGTGCTGGAAGAAACCCTGCTGCGTTCGCTGGACGCGCGTCGTCTGGCCGAGCGCGCCGCCGCCTTCGACGGCGTCTTCTCCGCTCCGGCCACCTATCGCCGCAAGGAAAAGTCCACCACCATCCGCGGGCCGCTGGACCTGCTGAACGCGGTGCTGGACGCCGGCAAGAAGGGCCTGGCCATCCAGCGCTACAAGGGTCTGGGCGAAATGAACCCGGAACAGCTGTGGGAGACCACGCTGGACTCCAACGCCCGCACCCTGCTGCAGGTCTCGGTCGAGCACGAGGAAGACGCCAACGACCTGTTCGCCAAACTGATGGGTGACGTGGTCGAGCCCCGCCGCGAATTCATCCAGGAAAACGCCCTGGACGCGGCGGTGGACGTCTAAGGAAGACGGCGGCGGCGGTCCGGGTCACTGCAGATGAGACCCGGACCACAATAGATGAGAACTGGGTCATAATTAATGAGAATCTTCCGCGGGCCACCCACCCGCGGATGATCGGGCTCGTATGCGTTGAAGCGCGCGAGGAGCGGTGACCTTCGACCACCCCAGACACGAAGCGTGACCGAAGGCCAGCGTGAGCTGGCCTTCCTGTGTCGCGAGTTCTCTCGAGCCTTGGCTAAGTCAACATCGCGCCATGTGTGGACGGCTCCCCGTTGGCAAGGGTTGATCTGACGTTCTGCTGAGCCTGGTCGGAGCGGCCATGTGT
>NZ_JBWKNX010000021.1:0-74830 GCF_059415785.1 Brevundimonas sp. GW821-FHT10A07 | reverse complement strand
TGACGTCCATCCCGAACCTCAAAAGGGGGTCCCTATTGCACGCCGATAGGGGGTCCCTTTTAGACGCCGATTGACAGAGCGGGAGCTTCGTCCCCCGAAATTCCGCTAAGCCAGATCGCGACCTATGTTCGCGAGCATTTTGAAACCTGATGGGGAACCGCATTTATGGTCACCGGCCATAGATGCGGTTGCATGCTGCATGTGGCCTTCATGGCATGGGTAGTTCGCCTCAGAGCAGACTTCGCGACCCGCCCCTTTGAGTCAAAAACGGCGGCTTGGTCGCGAAGAGCGGCTGGATGCCCTTGTCAACCACCACGACGCAAATTCTGCGCCACTTAAGCTGGTTCTGAGCCAGCGTTAGGTGGTCTCGACAACATGGCGACCCCGGGAGGACTCCAACCTCCGACCTCGGCTTTAGGAAAGCCTTGCTCTATGCGGCTGAGCTACGGGGCCACGCGGGATGACCTAGCGGTTCGTCGGGCGGGGGGAAAGATGGGGCGGGGGTCGATGTGCGATTTCGGTCCTGGACCGGGACCTTGCCGCAACGATCTGGTTGTGGTTAATAGATCTTAAGATACAATATCTTGCGGTGAACAAATCGCGAATCGAGGCCTGTGTCCGATTCGGTCCTGATTCGTTTCGCCCCTGTTCCGGATTCGGGAAGGGCGGCGTTAACCGGGGTGCACGGCCTGTTCGGCCACGGCGCGCAGACCCGCCAGCATCTGATCGACGGCCTCGCCGCCCTGGCAGTCGTTCGCCAGGATCAGGCTCAGGGCGCGGGCGTGGACCTGAACCTCGGGCCAGGACCAGGCGTCGGCGGCGGCCATCCGGTGGGCGGCGTCGCACAGGCTGTAGGCCGCCGCATAGAAGGGCGGGATCTCCATAAAGCCGGACATGTCGACCAGGGCTGACGCCAGGGCGTAGACCTCGCCGTCGGCGCCGGCCGGGCGGTCGGCGCACAGGCGGTTCAGGGCGTCGACCTTGTCCTGAAGCACAAGCAAGGTCCGGCCGCGCTGTTCCCCCAGCCCCTCTTCGGCGCGCGCGACGGCGTCCGCAATGGGCACGCCGCCTGGGCGCGCCATCTGGCGCTGAAGCGACGTCTGGACGTTTCGGAGACGGGGCGGGGTCGCATCTGCGGTCACAGGGCCACCTTCATCGGCTTCAACAGCATGTCGATATCGTCCTGATCCATATTGGCCTCGACGGCCTCGCCCAGTTCACCCGACAGGTCGGTCTGGCGGCGGCCTTCCTCTCCGGGCGGGGGGCCATAGTTGCGCACGCGGCGATCGGGTCCAACGTAGTTTTCGACTTCGACGAACTGGCGCGTTTCGCCGCCCAGCCAGATGATCCGCTTCAGCAGGACCGCCGGAGTCAGGGGTTTGGCGACGATGAAGCTGGCGCCGCAGTCGCGCCCCTTGGCGACCAGGGCGCGGGCGGCGTGGCCCAGGATCATGATGACGGGCGTGAAACGGATCGGCTCGGACGCCTCTCGCCTGAGCCAGCGGACGAAATCATAGCCGTCCATCTCGGGCATGGCGCAGTCGATCAGGATCAGGTCGACGGACCGGCGCTGGACCAACTCGACCGCATCCTTGGCCGAGGGACACTTCAGCTGTTCGCGAACTCCGAACCCCTGAACGATCGAACTCAGAAGATCGAGCGAGGTCGGCTGATCATCGACGAGCAGAACCGTCGAATGCGCCAGATTGATCTTGTCCGGCGTCTTGGGCACGGCGTCAGAACAGCATGAGGTCGCCCGAATCGGCAGCCTCGGTCGTCTTGACGCCGGCGGCGGGGCGCAGGCGCACCGCCATGTCGGCCAGGGAGATCCGGCTCACGGATTCCGCCGGTGTCGCGCCGTCGCCCAGCATTCTCAGCACGCCGGACAGGGCTTCCAGCCTCTGGGTCAGGGCGTCCAGGGCCTGGGCCTCGGTCAGGGCCTCCGCCCGATCCTCCGCCGGCGCGCGCCGCACCAGACGGCTGACCAGGGCCTCGACGTGATCGATCCCCTCGCGCACACGCATCAGCTCGTCGGCGACGGCGACCAGGAGGTGGGCGTGTTCGGGAGGGGCGTGCATCAGAAGAGCTCCAGGGCGCCCGTATCGACGGGGGGCCGAACGACGGGGACGGGCTTGGGCGCGACGGTGTCGGTCACGGCGCGCTGCATGGCCTTGCCGGTCACCGGCCAGTAGTGCAGGCGGCGTCCGCCGTCCCCGCGCAGGCTGCCGCCCACCACGGGAATGCCTTCGTCACGCAGGAATTTCTCGGCGAAATCGGCGTTCGAGCGGCCGACGTCGCGCAGACTGTCGAACATGCGGCCGCCGCCGAACAGCTTGGCCTCCAGCCGCTCGCGGCGTCCGCCGGCCTTCAGCAAGTCGTTGATCAGAAGCTCCATCGCATAGGCGCCGTAGCGACGCCCCGCGTCGGTTCCCGCGCCGGATCCCTCGGGCAGCAGGAAGTGGTTCATCCCGCCGATCCCGGCGACCGGATCGCGCAGGCACATGGCCACGCAGGAGCCCAGAATGGTGCTGAGGACCACGTCCGGGTCGGACGTGATATGATGCTCGCCCTGGCCGACGTGCAGTCGTTTTTCCTTGTTGTCCTTGAGGGCCGAGAAACTCATGTCAGCGGACCGAAGACGGCTTCCAGCTTGCCCTTCAGTTGGGCCACCGTGAAGGGTTTGACCAGATAGTTGTTGACGCCGAACTGCACCGCCCGCTGCACCAGTTCGCGGTCGGCGCGGCCGGTCAGCATGATGAAGGCGGTCTTGGACGTCGGCGGGTGGGCGCGCACGGCGCGCAGCAGGCCCAGTCCGTCCAGGTTCGGCATGTTGTAGTCGGAGATGATCAGGTGCGCGGGCTTGGAAATGATGTCGCGCAGGGCGATTTCACCGTCGGCGGCTTCGCGGATCTCGCGCACGCCCAGTTGTTGCAGGCTGGTGCGAACCAGCGAGCGCATCGTCATCTGATCATCGACGACCAGGCAGTGGAGAGAGGCGGCGGCGGGCATGATGGCGCTCCCGGGGGTCAGGCGATCGACCGTGCGCCCGAGTCGGCGCACAGTTCTAGAATAGCGGGGGACAGGCGGTGGAGCGGCAGCTGCCGTTCCACGGCGCCCAGTTCGAAGGCGGCTTTCGGCATGCCGTAGACGACCGAGGTCGATTCGTCCTGGCCCAGGGTGCGGCCGCCGGCGTCGCGAATGGCCTTCAGGCCCTTGGCGCCGTCCTTGCCCATGCCGGTCAGGATCACGCCGGTCATCGGCCGCTTCAGCCGGACCAGGGACTCGAACATGACGTCGACCGACGGACGGTGGCCGTTGACCGGGTCGCTCTGCACCAGATGGCAGCGGGGGGTCATGCCGGGCGTCAGCTCCAGATGAGCCGCGCCGCCGGGCGCCAGATAGATGTGGCCGGCCTTAAGTTGCGCGCCTTCATAGGCTTCGGTCACGGTCGGGGCGCAGACGCGGTCCAGACGGGCGGCGAAGCTGGCGGTGAAGGTCGCCGGCATGTGCTGGGTGATGATGGTCGCCGGGCAGTTGGCCGGGAAGCCGCTCAGAACGGTCAGAAGGGCTTCGACCCCGCCGGTCGACGAGCCGATGGCCAGGATATGGCTGGCGGCCGGGCGATAGGCGCTGGGCGCCGCCGCCGAGGCGGGCATGTCGGCGCGGGCGCGGACGCGCGAACGCGCCGCCGTCTTCACCTTCTCGATCAGGTCGTGGAAGGCGTCGACGCTGGCCACGGCCGGTTTGGCCACCGCGTCCACCGCGCCGATTTCCAGCGCCGCCAGGGTCACGTCCGTGCCCGCCGCGGTCAGGGTCGAGACCATGACCACCGGCATGGGCCGCAGCCGCATGATCTTCTCGAGGAACTCCAGCCCGTTCATGTTGGGCATCTCGACATCCAGGGTCAGGACGTCGGGATTGAGCTCCTTGATGGCGGCGCGGGCCTCGATCGGATCGGCGGCCGTGCCGACGACCTCGATTTCGGGATCCGACTTCAGGGCGGCCGAGATCAGGCCGCGCATCGTCAGGCTGTCGTCCACCACGAGGACTTTGATTTTGGCGCTCATCATGCGGCTCCCAGGCGGTAGGTGGTCAGGCCCGCGGTCTGCAGCAGGCTGGCGGCCGGCCCCGCCACGCGTTCGGAATGGCCGATATAGAGGGTGGCGCCGGGGTTCATCAGGGGGACGAAGCGGCTCCACACCCGCTCCTGGGTGGGATCGTCGAAATAGATCACCACGTTGCGACAGAAGATGACGTCGAACTTGCCCTTCATCGGCCAGTCGCCGATCAGGTTCAGTTCCTTGAAGGACACCAGGCGTTTCAGCTGCGGCCCGGCGGTCCAGGCGCCACGATCGGCGCGGTTGAAATACTTGCGCCACAGGGTGACCGGCGCCGGTTCCAGCGCCTCTTCGGAATAGGTCCCGTCGTGGCCCTGAGCGACCATGTTGGGGTCGATGTCGGTGGCCAGGATGCGCACGTCCAGGTCCGCCGCCTCGGGCAGGACCGACAGCACCGTCAGGGCCATCGAATAGGGCTCCTGCCCGTTCGAACAGGCCGCCGACCACAGCCGCACCCGGCCGCCGGCGCGGGCGCGCTCGACCAGTTTCGGCAGGACCCGGTCGCGCAGGTCGTCGAAATGGTGGGGCTCGCGATAGAAGCGGGTGACATTGGTCGTCAGGGCGGCCGTCATCTTCTGCCGCTCGTCGACCCCGTCCACGCCCTCGACCAGGGCGCAGTAGTCGCGGAAACTCGACAAACCCAGGGTCCGCAGCCGTTTGGCCAGGCGCGAATAGACCAGAGCCGCCTTGCCCTCGTTCAGGGCGATGCCCGCGTGGGCATGAAGCATTTCGGCGATCTGACGGAAATCCTCGGCGGTGAAGACGAATTCGCCCTCGACGATGGATCCCCGTCCTGGGGCGGGATTCATGCGGCTTCAGCCTCGATATGGGGCAGGATGTGGTCCAGTTCGATCAGGCTGATCATGCGCCCGTCGATCGAGAATATCCCCTTGACGAAGGTCTTGACCTGGTCGCTGGCGACGTCGGGCGCCGGCTGGACCGAGGCCTCGTTCATCTCCAGGATGTCCGACACGGCGTCCACCAGAAGCCCCACCATCCGGCCGCCGATATGGGCGACCATGATGACGTGACGGGCCGTCGGCTCGGACGTCTCCAGACCGAAGCGCGCGCCCAGGTCGATGATCGGCAGGACGGTGCCGCGCAGGTTGATGACGCCCTTCATATAGCCGGGCGAGCGCGGCAGCGGCGTCGCCGGGGTCCAGCCGCGGATTTCACGCACCGACATGATGTCGACGCAGAATTCCTGGCGGCCGATGCGGAAGGCGATGAGTTCGCGTTGGGAGTCGTTGGCTTCGGTCATGGCTCAGCTCGCAAGCTTGAAATCGGGGCGGGAAGATCGGCGGCGCATGTCTGTGACCAGGACGTCCACGTCGAGGATCAGGGCCACGCGACCGTCGCCCAGGATGGTGGCGGCGGCGATGCCCTCCACCTGCTGGTAGTTGGTCTCGAGGCTCTTGATCACGACCTGGCGCTGGCCCTGGATGGCGTCGAACAGCAGGGCCGCCTGTTGGCCGCCCTCGGTCTCGACGACCACGGCGACGCCTTCGGACGGAACCACCGGGGTGTCGCGGAAGCCCATGGTCATCGCCACATCGATCAGGGGCAGGAAGCGGTCGCGGAAGCGGATCACCGGATCGACCCCGCCGACATAATGCAGGTCGCCTTCTTGCGGCGTCAGGCTTTCGACGATGGCCGGCAGCGGGGCGATCAGAATCTGGTCGGCGGCGGACACGACCATGCCGTCCAGCACCGCCAGGGTCAGCGGCAGGCTGAGGGTGAAGGTCGACCCCTTGCCCGGAACCGAACTGATCGAGATGCGGCCGCCCAGGGCCTGGATCGAGCGCTTGACCACGTCCATGCCCACGCCGCGGCCCGAGATGTCGGACACCACGGCGGCGGTCGAGAAACCGGGCAGGAAGATCAGATTGTCGATCTGCTCGTCGGTCAGGGCGGCGTCAGGCGCGACCAGCCCCTTGTCGATGGCGATCTTCTTGACCCGCTCGCGATTGATGCCGCGTCCGTCGTCGGAGATTTCGATGACGATGCGGCCGGACCGGTGCAGGGCGGCCAGGCGAACCGTGCCCTCGGCCGTCTTGCCGGCGGCGATACGCTCGTCGGGCGTCTCCAGGCCGTGGTCGATGGCGTTGCGCAGCATGTGGGTGATGGGCTCGGCCAGGCGTTCGACCACGGTCTTGTCGACCTCGGTGTCCTCACCGGCGGTGACCAGACGAACCTGTTTGGAGACCATGTCGGCGACTTCGCGGACCAGGCGCGGCATGCGCTGGAACACCGACTTCACCGGCTGGGCGCGAATGGCCATGACGCTGTCCTGGATCTCGCGCGTCAGAAGCTCGAGGTCTTCCAGGCCCAGGGCGATGCCGGACGAGCGGGCCAGGCCGCTTTCCAGCACGCGTTGCGACAGCATGGCCTGCTGGATGACCAGTTCGCCGACCACATTGATCAGGCGATCGACCCGGTCCAGATCGACGCGGATGGTGACAGGGGCCGGCGCGACGGGCGCCGCGACCTGGGCGGGCGGAATCGGCGCGGCCGGCGCCGGGGCGGCGGCGACCGGAGCCGGAGCGGCCGGAGCGGGAACCGGGGCCGGGGCGACGGCTTCGGGAGCCGGGGCCGGGGCGACCGCTTCGGGGGCTGGGGCGGGGGCGACAGCCTCGGGGGTCGGTTGTTCGGCGGCGGGCGCGTCGCCTGCGGCCTTGGCCAGCAGGGCCGCGATATCCAGTTCGTCGCTGGCGGGCAGCACCGCCGGCGGCTCTTCCTCGAAGACGAGGACCGGTTCCGATCCGCCGCCCAGGGGCGAGATCGTCAGGTCGCAGTCGGCCTCGACGAAGTCGAACACCTCGCGCACGACCTTCTCTTCGATCGCCGCGGTCAGATCGATGGTCCAGGTCAGATAGCCGTCCTCGGCGACCAGCACGTCCAGCGTCGGCAGCGCGCTGTCGTCCACCGACACCGTGATCGGTCCCAGGCGGCCCAGTTCGCGCAGCAACAGGCCGGCTTCGTTGGCGCTGCCGTACATGCGGCCATGGGGCTTGAACAGGATGCGCCAGCCCGTCTGGGCCTCGGCTGCGACGGCTTCAGGCTCGCCGAGGGACGGCAGGGGTTCGTCCAGCGGGACGTCGAAGGCCATCGGCACGAAGCCGAAGTCGTCTTCGTCCTCCTCGACCACCGGCGGCGCCTCGCCGCCGTGGGTCAGCAGTTCCAGTTCGTGAACCAGACCGGCCGAACGCTCTTCATCGACCGGCGGGGCCAGGCCTTGCGCGGCCTGGATATGATCGGCCAGCACGTCGGAGGCGCGCAGCAGGGTCTTGATCGTCACCGTGTCGCACGGCTTGCGACCGGCGCGCAGCTCGTCCATCAGCGTTTCGAAGACGTGGGCGAAACGGACCAGAGCCTCCAGACCAAACGCCCCCGCCCCACCCTTCACCGAGTGAACGGCGCGGAAGACGGCGTTGATGGTTTCAAGGTCGGTCTGACCCTGTTCCAGCAGCATCAGCTTCGATTCCAGTTCCGCGAGCAGTTCGTCGCATTCCTGGAAGAAGGTGGCTTTGATGGCTTCGAAGGCGTCCATGGCTTGCGGCCGATCGATCTGTGAGGGTTAGGCCGCGACGCGGCGGACGGCGTCGACCAGCTTGACGGGATCGAACGGCTTGACGATCCAGCCGGTGGCGCCGGCGGCGCGGGCGCGGGCCTTCTTCTCGGCGTCGCTCTCGGTCGTCAGCACCAGGCATGGGGTGGTCCGGTGGTTCGGATCGGCGCGCATGCCTTCGATGAAGCCGAAGCCGTCCATGCGGGGCATGTTGATGTCGGTGATGACCACGTCCGCGCCTTGCGCGGCCAGGGTCTCCAGACCATCAATGCCGTCGACGGCCTGGATCACGGTGTAACCCGCGTCCTCCAGGGCCATCAGCAGCATGTCGCGCATGGTGCGGGAATCATCGACGGTCAGGACTGTCTTTTTCACGCGAGAGCTCCTTCAAGGGGATCTTGGGCAAGGGGGTCGGGGACATTGGTTTCGGACGCGCCGAAGGCGGTCCACTGTTCGGAAAAACCTTGGGATTGAGGCGTGATCGTCAGATCGACGCCGTCGGCGGCCCAGGTCTTGCGGGCCGACAACAACACCTGCAGGCAGAGACCGCCCAGACGCTCGACGTTCGAGGCGTCCAGCGTGACCGGCTGACCCCGTCGCGCCAGCAGCTCCGCCTTCAAAGGCTCGGCCGCATTCATATCCAGCACCGTCGCCAGCACGATGGCGTCCGTCATGAGAAGTTCCCTTCGTCTGCCCCAAGACCATGCATGGCACAGCTTTGGTAAATAGCCTTTGAAGACGGAATCATCAGAACTCCTCCCAACCTTCCGGATCGGCCTCGACCTTGGGCGCGGCGCCGCCGCGGCCGACGGTCTTCAGGGCCTGGATCATGCGATTGACGGGCTTGGGCGCAGCCTGATGCGCGGGGGCGAGGCGAGCGGGCGCCGGGCTGCGGCGGAGGCCGCCGGCTTGACCCTCTGAACCCTGGCCGACCTTGAACTGGGCCACGGACGCCTGCAGCGCCTCGGCCTCCTGCGACAGCGAATGGCTGGCGGCGGTCGACTGCTCGACCATCGCAGCATTTTGCTGGGTGACCTGGTCCATCTGGTTCACGGCCGTATTGACCTCGGCCAGGCCGACGGCCTGTTCCTGGGCCGAGGCCGCGATGTCCGACACCAGGCCGTCGATCTCGGCGACCCGGTCCACGATCCGCTGCAGGGCCTCGCCGGTCTGACCGACCAGTTTGACGCCCGAGCCGACCTGGTGGGTCGAGGTCGAGATCAGGGTCTTGATTTCTTTCGCCGCCTCGGCCGACCGCTGGGCCAGGGCCCGGACTTCGGACGCCACCACCGCAAAGCCGCGACCGGCCTCGCCCGCCCGCGCCGCTTCCACGCCGGCGTTCAGGGCCAGCAGATTGGTCTGGAAGGCGATCTCGTCGATGACGCCGATGATCTGGTTGATCTGGGATGACGAACCCTCGATCGCCTGCATGGCCGAGACCGCGTCGCGGACGATGACGCCGGAGGTTTCCGCGTCGCCCTTGGCCGCCTGAACCACGTCCGAGGCCTGGCGCGCGCCCGAGGCGGTCTTGTTCACCGTGGCGGTGATCTCGTCCAGGGCGGCGGCCGTTTCCTCCAGGCTGGCGGCCTGCTGTTCGGTGCGGCGCGACAGGTCGTCGGCGGCCTGCGAAATCTCGCCGGCGCCCGAGCGGATGCCCGCCACATTGCCCAAGATCACGCCCATGGCCTGCTGCAACTGGGCGATGGCGGTGTTGAAGTCGGTCTTCAGCTGTTCGGCGCGCGGGGCGACCTCGGCGGTGAACCGGTGGGTCAGATCACCGTTCGACATGGCGGCCAGGCCGTCGGCCAGGGCCGTCATGGCGACACGATCCTCTTCGGCGATGCGCGCCTTCTCGGCTTCATTGGCCAGACGCTCGGTCTCGCTCATCGAGCGGGTCGAGGCGGCCTCGGCCTCGATGCGTATCTTTTCGACGGCGGCGTCGCGGAAGGCGACGATCGCCTGGCCCATCTTGCCGAACTCGTCCTTGCGGTCGGCGCCGACGATCTGGATCGAGGTGTCGCCCGCCATCAACTTCTGCATATAGCCGATCATGCTCAGGGTCGGCCGCACGATGGCGCGTGTCACGCCGAAACCGACGGCCAGGGACAGCAGCAGAACGGAGACCAGACCGATCATCACCGCCAGCATGGCGTGTTTGGTCGCCCTCTCCTGCGCGTCGCGCGTGACCACCAGCGCCGCGTCGTTTGCGGCCTTCAGTTCATCGACCGCCTCTTCCGCGGGCGCGATATAGGTGTCCGCGACGCCTTCGCGCCCGACCATGTTCTCGGCTTCCTCCAGGCGGCCTTCGCGAACCAGGACCTGTCCGACCTGAACGACGTTCTTGTACCATTCGGCGTTGGCCTTGATCGCTCGGTCTATCGGAGCCGTGCGATCCGCAGACAGTCCAGCGCGCTCTTCTTCCAGGGCGGCGATGAATTTGGCGCGGTGGGCGTCAAGTCGCTCAATGTAGTAGGGATCTTGCGACAGCAGGTAGCCCCGATAGGCGTTCTCCTGCCTGGCGAGGTAGAATTCCGCCTGGCCCGTGGCCTGCGTCATGGCGTTTTCAGTGCTGCGGGCCTCGCCCGCGCTCTGGAGGGCCAAAAGATTCGTCACGACCACGGCGCCCATGACGGCGATGGCGACCAGCACCAGCGCAAACGCGCTGAACAGCTTGCGCCCAACCGGCATGTTTTCAGTAAACTTCACGCGTACTCTCCTCGGTATCGCAAAAATCAGATCGAATCCGCAGAGACGGCGAACCCGTCCGAGTGGAGTCTCCCAAGGTCGCATCCCGATCCGCCTGCAGCCGCCGCGACCGCCGGACATCCGCCGACCTGCGCTTGGCGCGGATCGGTCGAACGCCTGGACGTCGACGGGCTTTGGAGAAGGATTTCGGGGAACATCAACGACCTCGGAGCATCTGCATTCTGCCCGGGAACCATGAGATGATGATTAATATGATTTCTGAACCGCACCCTAGGTAGGAATGCGTAAGCGTGGCGGCCCACTCCGCGCCGACGGGAATTTTCGCCCATCAGGCGAACCTGATCGCAAAAATTAATTATGCGTGCTTTTCCCTAACTTCAGGAATGATATAGAGATTGGGTCAAAAAAGCGGCAGGGACGTGACGACAATGGTTTCGCAGATGCGAAATATCGCATGATGCAAGCACGACCGGCGGCTTCTACTAGACCTGCTCTGCCCCGGCTTATGGTTCGATTTGCCCGGACGTATTGGGGCGGCTTTTTGCTTGCCGCCGGGTGCGTATTGGTTGGATCGGCTTTCCGCCTGACTATCCAGACTGTCGGCCACGTCCACTATCTGCCCATGCTGGCGGCGGTGATGGCGACCGCCCTGGTGGCCCAGCGCCCGGCGACCTTCACGGCGATCGTCCTGTCCGTCATCACCGACATGCTGATCCTGCCTCGACAGGGGATTGCGAACGCCGTCGTCCACGCCGCCCTGTTCGTCGCCGTGGCCCTTGTGATGGCGGAGGTCTGTCACCGTCTGGCCAGCCGCAGCGCCCTGTTGGACAGCATACTGGCCTCCGTTCCGGTCGTGACCTTGAACGGCGAGGGCCGCATTCTGCGAATCACCCCGGCCGCCGCCGATCTGCTCGGCGTCACGCCTGAAGAGGCCCTCTCCCGCCCCTTCAGCACCTTCGCCACCGATTTTGACACGACCGCGCTCGCCGCCGTGATCGAGGGCGCCCCGCTGTCCCTTCCGGCGACCGGATCCTGGTTGGCGCGGCGTCCGGACGGAGAGATCGTCCCCATGACGATCCACGCCAGCCTTCTTTCCTCGAGCGTGGATCCCGAGCGGATGGTGCTGTCCCTCGGCGACCAGCGGCAAACCACGGCCGCCAATGAGCGCATGCGCGACCTGATGAACCAGCTCAGCAAGAGCTGGCGGCTGAACTCCATGGGCGAAATGGCGGCGACCCTGGCGCACGAACTGAACCAGCCCCTGACGGCCGCCACGGTCTATCTGCATGCAGGCCAGACCGACATCGCCCGGGCGGGGCCGCTGGGCGACAGCGCCGGCCGCGCCCTGGATCTGGCCAAAACCCAGCTCATTCGGGCCGGCGACATCATTCGCCGCATGCGCGAATTCGTCTCGACCGGCGCCCGCGAACTGACGGACCAGCGCGTCTCCTCGATGATCGAAGACCTGCGCCCCCTCTTCGACCTGATCCGCATGGACACAGGGGTGTTGATCCGCGTCGATGTGCGCGACGTCGGCGATCATGTGCTGGCGGATCGCATCCAGTTCCAGCAAGCGATCAACAATCTGGTCCGCAACGCCGTCGACGCCGTCGCCGGGCGCGAACTCGGCCTGGTGCGCATCACCGGCCGCAGTCTTGGAAACCAAGGTTACGAGATCGTCGTAGAAGATGACGGTCCTGGAATTCCGGAGGACCAGATGGACCGGATCTTCCAGCCGATGACCACGACCAAGGCGAGCGGAATGGGCCTGGGCCTGTCCGTCACCCGCTCGATCATCGAGAGCCATGACTCCGTCCTGACCGTCGGCCGCAGTCCGCTGGGCGGCGCGGCCTTCTCCTTCTGTCTTTCTCCCGTCTTGGAGCTCGAAGCCGCATGACTCAACACTCCGTCTTCGTGATCGACGACGATCAGGCCTTGCGGGATTCGCTGTTGATGCTCCTGCGGGGCGAGGGCATTCGCGCCCGCGGCTTCCCCAGCGCCACCGCCTTCCTGGACGCCCTGCCCGAAGAAAGGACGGCCTGCGTCATCACCGATCTGCGCATGCCGCAGATGGAAGGCGCCGAGTTGATCCGTCATCTGTCTCGATTGCGCGGCGAGACCTGGCCCGTGATCGTCATCACCGGTCACGCCGAGGTGCCTCTGGCGGTTCAGCTGATGAAGGCGGGCGTCGTCGACTTCATCGAAAAACCCTTCGACCCGAACCGTATTCTCGAGGCCGTGCGCGGCTGTTTGTCGGCCCTGGAGCGCCAGGAGGTCGAGAGCGAGGCGCGCGAGGAGGCGACGTCCCGCCTGGCCAGTCTGACGCCGCGCGAACGTCAGGTGTTCGAGGCCCTGATCGACGGCAAGTCGAACAAGGAAATCGCCATCAGCCTCAGCATCAGCCCCCGAACGGTCGAGATCTTCCGCGCCAAGGTGATGCAGAAGATGCAGGTCACCAGCCTGTCCATGCTGGTGCGGATGCGGCTGCGCTGCGCCGAAGTCTGAAAAGGCCCTTGAGCCGCACGGCGATCATCGCCACCTTATGGCGGTCATGAGCGACCGGTCCGCAGGCCTCGCCCCCTCCCGCGTCACGGCGGTGCTGGGGCCCACCAACACCGGCAAGACCCATCTGGCGGTCGAGCGGATGCTGGGTCACGCCTCGGGCATGATCGGCCTGCCGCTGCGGCTGCTGGCCCGCGAAATCTACGAGCGGATCGTCAGGCAGCGCGGCGCCGCCGCCGTCGCCCTGATCACGGGCGAGGAAAAGATCGTCCCGCCGCGCCCGCACTATTTCGTCTGCACCGTCGAGGCCATGCCGCTGGAGCGGTCGGTCGAATTCCTGGCCATCGACGAGATCCAGTTGGTCGCCGACCCCGAGCGCGGCCACGTCTTCACCCAGCGGCTACTGCACGCGCGCGGCCGGTTCGAGACCATGTTCCTGGGCGCCGGGACCATGGAGCCCCTGATCCGCCGTCTGGTCCCGGACGTCGAGATCGTGACCCGAGACCGGCTGTCGACCCTGTCCTACGCCGGGTCCAAGAAGCTGACCCGCCTGCCCCGCCGCAGCGCCATCGTCGCCTTCTCGACCGAGCGGGTCTACGCCATCGCCGAACTGATCCGCCGCCAGCGTGGCGGCGCCGCCGTGGTCATGGGCAGCCTCTCGCCCCGCACCCGCAACGCCCAGGTCGCCCTTTACCAGTCGGGCGAGGTGGACTTCCTGGTCGCCACCGACGCCATCGGCATGGGGCTGAACATGGACGTGGACCATGTCGCCTTCGCTGGCTTGCGAAAGTTCGACGGGCGGAGGACCCGCTGGCTGCACGCCCACGAGATCGGCCAGATCGCCGGCCGCGCCGGCCGCCATCTGCGCGACGGGACGTTCGGCGTCACGGCCGAGGCCGAGGATCTGGACGCCGATCTGGTGGAACAGGTGGTCGAGCACCGGTTCGATCCGGTCGAGGCGGCGGAATGGCGTAACGCCAGACTGGACTTCGACACCCTGCCCGACCTGCTGCGCTCCCTGACGGTCACACCCCAGCGCAGCGGCCTCAGCCTGACGGCCGAAGCCCTGGACGAGACCCTGCTGCGCCGCCTGATCAAGGACGAGGAAGTGGCCCGCATCGGCCGTTCGCGCGGCGCCGTCATGCGGCTGTGGGAAGCCTGCCAGCTGCCCGACTTCCAGAAGACGACGCTGGACGAGCACGCCCGCCTGGCCAGGGACGTCTTCCACGCCCTGACCGGCAAGCGGGGCCGGCTGACCGACGACTGGATGGCGCCGCGCTTCGCCTTCGTGGATCGCGACGACGGCCAGATCGACCAGCTGTCGGCCCGGCTTTCGGCCGTCCGCACCCTGTCCTACATCGCCAACCGCCCCGACTGGGTTCACGACGCGCAAGGCTGGCGCGACAAGACGCGGGCGCTGGAGGACCGGCTGTCCGACGTCCTGCACGAGCGGCTGACCGCCCGGTTCGTCGATCGCCGCACAACCGCCCTGATGCGGGCCCTGAACGTCCGCGAGGATACGTTCGCGGGCGTCGCCGACGACGGCGAGGTGACGGTCGAGGGCCAGGTGGTGGGCCAGTTGGACGGCGTCCGTTTTCAGATGGAGAAGGGCGCCTCCGCCCTGGAGGACCGCACCCTGCGCCAGGCCGCGGTCCGCGCCGTCACGCCCGAGATCAACCGCCGCCTGGGCCGTCTGGCCGCCGAGACCGACGAGGCCTTCGCCGTCACGCCGGACGGGGCCGTCCTGTGGCGCGGCGTCCTGACCGCCCAGATCCAGTCCACGCCGACCGGCGCCGATCCCTTCTCGCCCTCCGTCCGGCTGCTGGGCGAACTGGGTCCGACGCCCGCCCGCGAGCGCGCCAAGCGTCGGATCGAGGCCTGGCTGGCGTTCGAGGCCGGCCGCGCCCTGCGCGACCTGCGCCGCCTGCGTCAGGCGGTGGAGTCAGGGGCCCTGAAGGGTCTGCCCCGCGGGATCGCCTTCCGCCTGATCGAGGCCGGGGGCCTGATCGACCGTCGCGACGTCGAACGCGACCTGGCCGCCCTCAGCCAGGTCGAGCGGCGCACGCTGAAAAGCTTCGCCATCCGCGTCGGCGCCCATTCCGTCTGGCTGCCGGGCCTGCAGAAGCCCCGCGCCCGCCATTTCGCCCAGGCCTTCCTGGACGCCCCCCTGATCCCCGCGACGCCCGATCTGATCCCCGCGCCGCCCGAACCGCCCTCGCCCCGCCTGCTCTCGGCCCACGGCCTGCGCGCGGCTGGCCGCTGGCTGGCGCCCGTCGAGACCCTGGAGAAGATGGCCGATCTGCGCGCCGCCAATACCGCGGACCGCGGCCGCCTGTCCGACGCCGCCCTGATCGACCTGGGCTGGACCGCCGATCAGGCCAAACAGGTCATCGCCGCCCTGAGGACCGAACGCGCCCGCCAGCCCGACAAGCCCGGCGTCGCGCCCAGGCCGCCCAAGGATTCGCCCTTCGCCGCCCTGGCCGTCCTGACAGCGCCCCCGACGCCCCCGACGCGCGCCAAACGCCGTCGCCCGCGCAAGAAGGCGGCGGCGGTCTGAGGTACGGACTTCGTGGCGCGGTTCGAAACCGTGATGGCGGCCTTAGGGCAAACCCGCGCCCGACCGGCGCGACATCGCCGCTCGTCGCCAAGCCCTTACAATAAAGACGCCGGCCAAAGCGCCCGCCGCACCGGGCCAAACCTCCCCGATGACGGCGGAAAACGCCGAATACCAAGCGGACCAAGCATGATAGCCGGGATAGGCGTCCCTGGGCGTCAGAACGTCGTTCCACACAAACTGCAGGAACGCCCCGCCGCCAAAGCTCAGCGGAATGGCCAAGGCGATGAACGCCGCCCGTCGGGGCCAGGCCAGGCTACAGATCAAACAGACTGCAGCGATACAGACCTGTTGCCGCCACATCATCAGACTCAGCGAGTCGCCGACCGCATAATCTGTCATCCAGAACAGCGCCATGTAGGCGAGATAGGCGACAGCCGATGCGAGGATCACCGCCGCCATGAACGGTGTTTCCCGCGCGATCCGCCATCCCAGCGCCGCCCCTAGACATCCGGCCGACCATGACAGGGCCCGCCCCTCCTCCTGGATCGCCGCGAACTCGCCCTGCATCGCCGCCTTCCAGCCATTCCGGGAAGGCGGGGCGAGCTTCCCGGCAAGCTGCATCATGCCGCGCGATAAGAACAGCATCAGGTTCATGACAGTGATCTCCCCAGGATCGACGACGGCGAAGGCGCCATGGCCGCCCGCAAGGCGGCCCGGCCGGCTGCAGTGATCCGATAGGCGTGACGCGCGGGCCGCCCCGGCTTTTCTGGCTCTAGCCACTGGCTCTCCAACCAGTTGCGCTCGGCCAATCGAATAAGGATGGGGTAAAGACTGCCGGATTTCAGTCCGGTCGCATCCGCGACCTCAAGCCCATAGAACCAGGCGTCGGCTTGACGCGCCAATACCTCGAGCACGGCTATGGTCTGAGCGGAAGGGCGACGAGATCGGGTCATGCCAATAAGTCTACATATATAGAGCTTGATGGCAAGACTTTTTGCATGCTGAAGGCTTCAGGCTCAGAGCGCAGACTTGCAGGCGCCGCTCACGCAGCCGAATTCGTTTCGGCTGCGATTAAAAGTTCTGGCGCGTGGTCGCCTTTGCCGATTTGGAAGTTTCAGGTCCGCGATCGAAATGAGCGGAACAATGCGAGGAACAACCTTGGAATGAGCGAGACGGATTCGTCCTGCCGCATCGACATCTGGCTGTGGCGGGCGCGTTTCTTGAAGACGCGAAGCCTGGCCGCCGCCCTCGTCGAACGCGGCGCGGTGCGTTTGACGCATCAGGGGCGGGAGACCCGGCTGGACAAGCCCAGTCGCTGCGTCCGCCCCGGCGATCTGCTGACCTTCGTCCAGAACGGCCGGGTCACGACCCTGCGTGTGGAGGCGATGGGCGAAAGGCGCGGGCCGCCTGAAGAAGCCCGCGCCCTCTATTCCCTGATTATCGCGCCCTGAGGGCCAGGGGCCCGGCGCGAAAATCGCTTACTGCTTCAGGACGAACTCGCCCTCGATGTGCAGCTTCACCTCGTCGGACACGGCCGGCAGGGCGTAGTTGATGCCGAAGTCCGAGCGCTTGATGACAGCTTCCCCGTCGAAGCCGGCCTTGTAGGCGCCCATGGCGGTTCCGGCCTGGTTGAACTCGACCTCGATGGTCACGGGCTTGGTCACGCCGCGCAGGGTCAGATCGCCGACCACGGTCGCCTCGTTGGCGTCATTGGCGTCGACCGTCACGGAACGCGAGACGAAGGTCGCGGTCGGATGATTGGCGGTGTCGAAGAAGTCGGCGGTTTGCAGGTGGGCCTTCAGCTTGTCGTCGTTCGGGGCGACGTCGGTCAGCGGGATGGTGGCGGTCAGGGTGGAGGCCGAGGGATTGGCGACGTCCAGCTTCAGCTCGGCCTTCACGTTCACGAACTGGCCCGTGTAGGTCGAGAAGCCGAGGTGGTTCACCGACCAGGTGATCTTGCCGTGGCCGGAATCGAGGTCATAGGCGCCGGCGGTCACTTCCGACGGGGTCTTGGTCAGGGCGGCCTGGGCCACCACCGCGCCGCCGGCGGCGAGGCTGACGGCCAGGGCGCCGGCGAGGGCGTATTTCATGAAGGGGGTGCGCATGGGGAATGTTCCGGTTGAAGAGGATCGTTATATGCAATCAACACAGTTGCGATTAAGCCTGACTGTTGTCAAGTCGTGTCAGACCGCCTGCGAACGTCTCCCACCTTAAGCCGCGCTGTTGACAGTTGGTTGCGTGGCCGCCATGTCGCAGGCCTCCCACCCACAGTTTCGCCCCCGTTCGCCGCCCCATGACCTACATCGTCACCGACGCCTGCGTGAAATGTAAGTTCATGGACTGCGTCGAGGTCTGTCCGGTGGACTGCTTCTACGAGGGCGAAAACTTCCTGGTCATCGCCCCGGACGAGTGCATCGACTGCGGCGTGTGCGAGCCCGAATGCCCCGTCGACGCCATCGTGCCCGACACCGAGGACGAGCCGGACGGCAAGTGGCTGCAGGTCAACGCCGAATACGCCAAGGTCTGGCCCAATATCACCGTCAAGGGGACGCCCCCCGCCGACCGCGAACAATATGAGCGCGAGACGGGCAAGTACGAGAAATACTTCAGCCCCAAGCCCGGCAAGGGCTCCTGATTTCTCGACGACTTTCGGCGCCTCGCCCCGCCGAACGGCCAAGGTTGAACTGTCGCAAATCCACGTCCGCCCTGTGGACGTTTTGAAATTCCGCAAATTTGTGATAGGTTCTGTTTCATTGGATCGGGCGGTCCGCGAAATCTTCGCGCCGCCCGTGTTTGCGACAGAATCCCGCCCACAGACGGGATCGGCCAGAGGTTTGGTGATCCGTTTCCGCATTTGACGCCCAGCATCATCCCGACCGACGGAGAGATCCGGCGGCCGAGATCCTGTTTGCGTTTCCTGCGCCTTCGCGTCGCCCGGCCCTGACCGGGAAAGGACGAATATGACGAGCAAGACTGGTCTGGAGTTCAAGGTTGGCGACGCGGTCGTCTATCCGGCGCACGGCGTCGGCAAAGTCGCGGCGGTCGAGACTCAGGAAGTCGCGGGCATGTCGCTGGAAGTCTATGTCGTGACCTTCGACCACGAGAAGATGACCCTGCGCGTCCCGACCAAGAAGGCTGCGACGGCCGGCCTGCGTTCGCTGGCCGCCGACGACGTCGTGACCAAGGCCCTGACCACCCTGAAGGGCCGCGCCCGCATCAAGCGCACCATGTGGTCGCGTCGCGCCCAGGAATACGAGGCCAAGATCAACTCGGGCGACCTGATCTCCATCGCCGAAGTGGTCCGCGACCTGCACCGCGCCGACACCCAGCCGGAACAGTCCTATTCGGAGCGCCAGCTCTATGAATCGGCCCTGGACCGGATGGCGCGCGAAGTCGCCGCCGCCAACAAGATCGACAAGGACGCCGCCGTCGAACTGCTGGCCAAGTCGCTCAGCGCCAAGAAGCCGATCCCGACCGCCGAAGCCGCCTGAATACAGGTTGGGGCTTCCGCCTCGAACCAACGGAAAGGCCCCGGAACGATCCGGGGCCTTTTTGGTTTGACCGACATCAAGGCGCGCCTGCGGCTTCGACGTCCACATGGCCCTTGATCAGGAGCCGACCATGACCGACGCCGACCCCGCCGCCCCGCTGGGCTTTCATCACATCCGTCTGGAACTGGCGCGCGAGCCGCAGGCCCCGGCGGGCGATCCCGAGGCGGGCTATGATATTCTCGCGCCGCTGACGGCCGAGCGCCGCCTGGACGCCGCCGTCTGGCGAGAAGCGCCGGAAAAATGCCGGGTCCGCCGCTTTTCGCACGGCGCCACCCTGGCCTTCGGTCGGCTGCGTCACGCCGCCCCCGACCGCTGGTTCCTGGATTTCGAACCCGGCGACGCGGACGACGTCCACGGTTTCCGTCTGGCCGACGAACGCCTGGAGACCGGCGAATACGTCAGTCTCTCGACGGACGACCAGATGCACACCTATGTGGTCGCCCGCTCCGAACCCGTCTGAGGCTCAGAAATACTCCGCATCGGCCGGGCACTGGGCGCTGATGCGGCGCGCCGTGATGGTGGCGGGAATATAGGGGGTGCCGCGCAGCAGCTGGGCCCCGCCGCGGAAGCTGAAGCTGGTGTCCTCATAGGCGCCGGTCAGCCGCACATTGACCCGGCGGCCCTTCTTGTCCTGACACGTCCCCTCGAACCGCGCCCGGCCGTCCCCGACCACGCGGGTCGGATAAGTGCAGCGCCAGCGGTTGGTCGACAGACCGCCGAAGAAGCGGTTGATCTCGCTGGGCCGCACGCATTTCTGTTCGGTGTCGCGTTGGCCGAGCGCGCTGGTCGTATATTCCCAGTAGCCGGGCAGGACTTCGCTCTGGGCGGCCGTCTGGGCCGGGGCCAGGGCGGGGGCGGCCAGCAGGACGCCGCCGGCCATGACCGGAGCCAGCACGGCCCAGACCTTCGGGGACAGGGCGCGTTTGGACAGGCGATCAATCAGGGACGGGCGAGACATGGCGGCCTTCTGTTCAGCGTGGATCTTCATGATATGACCCATAGCGCGCGTCATTTGAATGACGCCTGAACGAAGTCGAGTCCCGGCCGACGCGCGACGGGCCTCGAAAGCCCAAGACTCGGCTTGACGCCGAACCTCCTCTTCCCTTATACGGCCTCCTCTCGCGCGGGCTGCTTCCCGCGCGTACTTGTTTCATGCGTCTTCTCCCTTGTTTCGGGCTGGACGCCGCACCTTAAGGATCTGACGATGTCGCGTCGTTGCGAACTCACCGGTATCGGCCCGATGGTCGGCCATAGCGTGAGCCACTCGAACATCAAGACCAAGCGCCGCTTCCTGCCGTCGCTCAAGACGGTCAAGGTCACCTCGGATTCCCTGGGTCAGACCTTCTCGCTGCGTATCTCGAACGCCGCGCTGCGCACCCTCGACTACAAGGGCGGCCTGGACGCCTTCATCGTCAAGGCCCGCGACGAGCAGCTGTCGATCGCCGCCCAGCGCATCAAGCGTCAGGTCCGCGCCAAGCTGGCCGAGCAAGCCGCCGCCGCCTGATCGGCGACCGCTGCATCTGTTTCTGGAAAAGGCCGGCGGCGACGCCGGCCTTTTTCTTTGCCCCCCGCCCCGGCCGACGGCTAGGCTTCGGCCGTATTCGGAGGGGATTCCATGACGATCGCGCGCACCCTGGCCTGCACGGCCGCCGGCCTCGCTCTGGCCGCCTGCGCCACGACCCCGCCGCCGCCCGCGACGCCGCGCGAGTCGACCGCCTTCACCCTCGCCACCGACCAGCCCCTGACGCCTGAACAGCAGGCGATGCGGTTCGACAAGGCCGACCTGTCGATCCGGGTCCTGCCCGAGGACCGGGCCATCGACGCCGTCGCGGTTCTGGACTTCACTGCCACGGCCCCGCTGCACCGGCTGGAGGTCGAACTGGACACCCTGCTGGCCATCTCCTCCGTCCAGATCGACGGGGTCGAGGTCGCCGCCGACCGCTGGTCCAATCCCGAAGGCCGTCTGACGGTCCAGTTGCCCCGCCCCCTGGCCGCCGGTCAGAGCGTCGCCCTGCGCGTCGCCTACGCCGGCCGGCCCCGCGTCGCGCCCCGCGCCCCCTGGGACGGCGGCTTCGTCTGGTCCACGGCCCCATCGGGCGAGCCCTGGATCGCCACCGCCGTCCAGGGCGAGGGCTGCGACATCTTCTGGCCCTGTATCGACAGCCCGCACGGCGAGCCGGGCCGGGTCGACCTGCACATCACCATCCCCTCGACCCTGTCGGCGCCGTCCAACGGACGGTTCCTGGGCAAGGTCGACCACGGCGACGGCTGGACCACCTGGAACTGGTCGGCGAAGAGCCCCAACACCTACGCCATCGCCCTGAATGTCGGCCCCTACGAGGAGGTCAGCGGCCAGTACGAAAGCCGGTTCGGCAATACGATCCCGATGAACTACTGGCATCTGAAGTCGGACGCGCCCGACAAGGTCCAGGCCCTGTTCGCCCAGTTTCCAAAGATGC
Organism: Brevundimonas sp. GW821-FHT10A07; assembly: GCF_059415785.1. NCBI lineage: Bacteria > Pseudomonadati > Pseudomonadota > Alphaproteobacteria > Caulobacterales > Caulobacteraceae > Brevundimonas > Brevundimonas sp. GW821-FHT10A07. The sequence goes on along the minus strand of NZ_JBWKNX010000021.1, from coordinate 53,369 downwards.
TGGACTTCTTCGAGGCCAATGTCGGCCCCTTCCCCTTCGGCGACGAGAAGATGGGCGTGGTCGAGACCCCGCACCTGGGCATGGAGCACCAGACCATCAACGCCTATGGCAACGGCTACAAGATCGACGGGCGCGGCTATGACTGGCTGCTTCAGCACGAGTTCGCCCATGAATGGTTCGGCAACCAACTGACCAATCAGAACGCCGACGACATGTGGCTGCACGAGGGACTGGGCAGCTATATGCAGCCCCTCTACGCCCGCTGGCTGCTGGGCGACCGCTATATGCAGCGCGAACTGGCCAACCAGCGCGAGGGATTGATCAACAAGTTCCCGGTCGTCTCGGGCACGCCCAAGACCGAGGACGAGGTCTACAAGGGCGACGTCGGCCCGGGGAACGACATCTATTCCAAGGGCTCGCTGATCAGCCACTCGCTGCGGATGCTGATCGGGGACGTCGCCTTCCACCAGGCCCTGACCCGCCTGGTCTATGGAACCGATGATCCCCGGCCCGGCGCCTTCACGCCCCTGTACCGCTCGACGCTGGATTTCCTCCGGATCGTCAACCAGGTGACGGGCCAGGATTACGGCTGGTTCTTCCGCGGCTATCTCTACAACGCCGCCCTGCCGGTGTTGACCCGGACGCAAGACGGCGACGTGCTGCGGCTGGAATGGGCCAGCGGGAACGGCGAAACCTTCCCCATGCCGTTGGACGTCGAGATCGACGGCCGTGTCCAGACGATCGCCATGACCGACGGTCGCGGGCAGATCGCGGCCCCGGCCGGCGCCCACGTCCTGATCGATCCTCAGAACAAGGTGCTGCGCCAGATGGACGTGATCGACGCGCTGCAGGCCTATAAGGCGGAGCAGAAGGCGAAGACGCAGTAGCTCCTCACGCGCAATCTCCGTCATCGCTCCCAATCTCCGTCATCCTCGGGCTTGACCCGAGGATCGGATGATCTGCAGCTCATACAGAAGCGTTAGGCGCAGCCCGCCACTACGCCCGATCCTCGGGTCAAGCCCCGAGGATGACGGATGGGTGTTGGGAAAAACCCTAAGCCGGCGCCACCGTCACCGACTGCCGCACCATCTGGCACCGCTCCTGGGTCGTCAGGAAGGCGATGTCCGCCGCGTCGCGTCCGCAGGCGATCCGCACCAGACCCTCGACCGGCGCCAGCCGCGTCGCATCGACCAGCCACCAGCCGTTATCCAGCCAGACCTCGAAGATGGCGTGGAAGTCGGGCGGATTCAGCTGGTGTGCAAAGGCGCTGACCGCCCGCGCCGGAATGCCCGACGCCCGGCACAGCGTCATGCCCAGGTGGGTGAAGTCGCGGCACACCCCGGCCCGGTCGATGAAGGTGCGCGCCGCCGTGGTCTCGGTGTCCGACACCCCGTGCTCATAGTCCAGGTTCTCGGTGATCCAGTTCAGGATCGCCAGCACCCGCGCCCCGCCCGAGGTGTCGCCGAACTCCCGCGTGACGAACCGGCCGAACTGGTCCGAAGGGCAGTACCGGCTCGGCTGCAGATAGGGCAGGACCTCGGCCGGCAGTTCGCCCCAGTCATGCTGGGACACGCTGGGCGGCAGGCCCTTCAGCACCCCGTTCTCGACCACCGCCTCATAGGTCAGGGTCACTTCGCCCTCGACGTGGCAGCGCAGGGTCCGGGCCCCGAAATCGACGTCCTCGTCCTCATGGAACTCCACCGGCGGATCGAAGGTCAGGGTCTCTTCCAGGATGTCCTGGCCGGGCCAGTGGGCGACCTGGATCTTGTAGATGGCGTCCGTCGGCGGATCGAAACGATAGACGAGCTCGGCGCGGACGCGCAGTTTCATGAAGGGCTGCCAACTGGAAAGGGGAACCGTATCCCAACGCCATGGGACTGCGGCCGTTCCGTGTCCTGACCGTCCAGCGTGCGCATCGGCCCGCTCCTCCTACGGGACCCTGTGGCGGAAGGTCGCGGGGCGGCGTAAGAGGCCCGCCATGTCCGCTCTCGCCGCCCGCGTCTCCCCGCGCGCCTTCGCCCTGATCGTCCTGTTGATCGCCGCCTGCGTCCTGGGCCTGGCGCCCATCCTGGTGCGCCTGACCGAGACCGGTCCGGCGGCGGCGGGCTTCTGGCGGTTCGTCTTCGCCCTGCCCCTGCTGACCCTGCTGGCGTCGCGCGAGCCGGGCGGGATCGCCGCCCCGTCGAAATGGGCGCTGCTGGCCGGCCTGTTCTTCGCCCTGGACCTCAGCTTCTGGCACTACGGCATCGTCATGACCTCGGTCGCCAACGCCACGGTCCTGTGCAACCTGACGCCGGTCGTCGTCACCCTGTTCGGCTGGATCGTGCTGAAGGAGACGCCGCACCGGCTGTTCCTGCTGGCCCTGGCCCTGGCCATGGGCGGGGCCTTCGCCATGGCGGCGGGCGCCGACGGCGGACAGGGGACCAATCCGCCGCTGGGCGACATCTTCTCGCTGTCGGTGGCGGTCTGGTACTCGGGTTATTTCCTGGCGGTGAAGGCGGCGCGCGCCACGGCCGGCGCCATGCGCGTCACCTTCTGGGCCACCCTGCTGGGCGCGCCCCTGCTGCTGATCGTGGCCCTGGTCCTGGGCGAGGACATCATCCCCGCCAGCCTGTCCGGCTGGGCCGCCTGTCTGACCATGGGCGTCATGCACGTCTTCGGCCAGGGCGGCGTCGCCTGGGCCCTGGGCAAGCTGCCGGCCTCAATCACCGCCGTCACCATCCTGATCCAGCCGGTCGTCGCCGGCCTGCTCGGCTGGTGGATCTTCGGCGAGACCCTGACGCCCATACAGGCCCTGGGCGGCGCCCTGGTCCTGGGCGCCATCGTGCTGGCGCAGAGATCCCAGCGAACGAAGCCGACCGAAGGGCTCAAGCCGCGCGAAGCGCGGTAGCCCAAACAAAAACAGGCGCGGAAGCCTTGGCCCCCGCGCCTGTTCTCATGCCTTAATCGGCCGCTCGACTCAGAGGAGCTTGAGGTCGATCGCCGAAGTCTTGCCGCGCTGGTTTTCCAGCTCGTATTCGACCTTGGCGTTCTCATCGAGGCCCTGAAGGCCGGCCTTCTGAACGGCGGTGACGTGAACGAACACGTCAGAGCCGCCGCTGTCGGGCTGGATGAATCCATAGCCCTTGGTGGGGTTGAACCACTTGACCGTACCGGTCGCCATGTCTGCGTCTCCGTAAACGCGCTTTTCCAGGCGGATCCCCCTCAGGGTGACCCGACAGTCCATCTGGACAGCTCGTTCAGGCGAAGGAGCGAGACGCGGGTGTGGACCCCACGCAAAATCCGGACTGTGCTGTTGTTGTCACCCGGCTTTTCCGGTCGGTCAACAGCAAAGCGATTCGCGTCAGGGGCGATTCAACCTTAACGGCACAGGCCCCGCTCAGCCCCGTCGACATGCAGATGGTTCTCGTGGGCGGCGTTGTAGTCGGGCGTCAGCACGGTCGAGAACAGTCGGCACGCCCCGTCGCGCACCGCGTGCAGGAACCGCCCGCCCGGCTCGCCCGCCGGACCCTGGCCGCGCCAGTCCTTCAGCACGCTGACGGTCCGCCCGTCCTCCAGCCGCACCGCCGCCACGTCCAGGGCGTTGGCCCGCGCATGTTCGCTGGGCCGCTCCTGTTCGTCCTGCGAGCCATAGATGCGCCGGCATGAATAGGTTCCGTAGTTCTCGACCCGCGCCGGGGCCGAGCCCAGGATGCTGCGCGCCGCCGGCTGCAACACCTGACGGTCCCAGATGACATAGCGGACGGCCAGCGGGCACTGCATCACCACATCGGCCGGGGCCAGGGGCGTCACCGCCCCGCCGGTGATCCGCACCGCCCCGCGCACGACGCAGAAGCCGCCGTCGTCGCGATCCGCCGCCCGCTCGACCTCGATCCCCGCCTCACGCAGCACCTGCATACAGGCCTCGGTCGCCCCCTGGACCTCTTCCGGGGCCGCCGTCGGGGCGATGTCGAAGTCGGCCACCTTGGCCGCCGTCGCCCGGCCCAGCGGCTGGCTCAGGTCCAGCGGCTTCCACGGCAGGTCCTGCGGCGGCGCATAGGCGTTCAGCAGCGCGAAAGCCGCGCAGGCCAGCAGCCCGACCTCCCACAGCAGATTCCAGAAATCGGCGAAGTCGCGCTTCATGCAGCCCCAGCATGGACCGCCCATGGCCCCGCTGGCAAACGCCGCGAGGGGGCGAAGCGTTCACATCCGAGACGGAGCGCCCCCTTGAAACGACATCTTGATCACGATCCAGATTGCCCCCAGCAACTGAGTGCGTCATCAAAATACGCACCCTGGGTGAATTTTTTGCAACTCAGCGAACACCCTATTTCAAATCGCTCCTGTCCATGCAAAGCGTTGCAAAAGCGGGGGACGCGATGAAAATTCTCTATAAAGTTGTATTTACGATTGTGCTTTCTGCCACACCGGCCATAGCCGTTGCGCAGGACTGGTCTGGATCATCCATCGGATTGGACATCTCGGGCGCAGGCATGGTCCGCAGTAATGTTTCCGGCGTCGTCGTCCCCGGCCGCGCCACGGACTTCACCTATGCGGTAGCTTCACCTAATCGTTTGATCGACGTTGAACGGAGTTCGGACCCGAAAGCAGGCGCCGCCGTCAGCTATTCCCGCCTATGGGATCGCGGCGGCCTTGTGTGGGGACTGGAAGGCGAGATTGGATACGGGGGACGACACGAATTTCAAGTCGGTCCATATGAGGCCGGTGATATCATAGCGAACGGCCCTGGAACCGTAGGTTCCATCACGAAACAACTCGATACTCCAAGCGGCACGCTGAATTTGAACGCTGGCTTTACGCTAAAGGCCAGCGCCGGTTTAAAGATCGGCGACCGTGCGCTTGTATCTCTGTTCGCGGGCCCCACGATTGTACAAGCTGACGTAAAAACGACCCAATATTGGAACTACGACACACTCTATACGTCACTCCCTCCTGGCAGCGTTCATTTTCAATACAAGTATGACAATTTCTCGGAAACTAAATCCTCATCGAATAGCGAAACTTTATTTGGCGGCACAATAGGAATTGAAGGCCGTTATAAGGTCAGTGAACAATTGATGGTACGCGCCCAAAGCAGGGCTATAATTTACTCATCTATTGACATGGCCGTTGATGCAGGCGGCGGCGAAACTCGACTATCGATGGAGCCCAAAATGGTTTCGGGGTCGATTGGCCTTCTTTACCGTTTTTGATTGATGGGTTAGCGTATAGATAGGGTGCGGGGCGACACTGATTGAAGCCTCGTACCCAACACTGACATAGCGACACTCGAAGTGCGCCAAGTATCGCAGGCTGGCGCTGCTCCAAAGAGGGTCGGATTTGAGCGCCCCGCTTGCCCTCGCCCCCGTCCCGTCCCACTCTGATCGAATGGGAAAGAAAACAGACGCCTACGACGCCGAACTCGAACAGTTGCAGCTCGCTGTCGTGAAGACCCAGGCCTGGACCATCGAGCATGGGTTGCGGGTGGTCATCGTGCTGGAGGGGCGCGACACCGCCGGCAAGGACGGGGCCATCAAGCGGCTGACGGAATACATGTCCCCGCGCCAGACCCGCGTCGTCGCCCTGCCCAAGCCCAGCGACCGGGAAACCAGCCAGTGGTATTTCCAGCGCTACGTCCCGCATCTGCCGGCGGCGGGCGAGACCGTCATCTTCAACCGCTCCTGGTACAATCGCGCCGGGGTCGAGCCGGTGATGGGCTATTGCACCCCCGAGCAGTACGCCCAGTTCCTGACCGATGCGCCGCGGTTCGAGCGGATGCTGACCGACGACGGGATCATCCTGATCAAGTTCTGGCTCGACATCTCGCGCAAGGAACAGGCGAAACGGCTGAAGGAACGCCGCGTCGATCCGCTGAAACGGTTCAAGCTGTCGTCGCTGGACGCCGAGGCCGAGGCGCGGTTCGACGCCTATTCCGAGGCCCGCGACCGGATGCTGGACGAGACCGACCGCGCCTTCGCCCCCTGGACCATCATCGCCACCGACGACAAGAAGACCGCCCGGCTGAACCTGATCCGCCACATTCTGAAGATCCTCGACCACTGCGGCGAGGAGATCACGGCCCCGGACCCCGACATCGTCCTCGACGCCGACAAGGCCAAGGGCAGGCTGGCGCGCTGAGCCGCCCCCCTTCTCTTTCGTCATTCCGGGCGCAGCGCCGCGGAGGCCCGGAATGACGAAAAGGGTCTTTGCCCTCATAATGACGCTGGTCCCTCCGTATAGATTTCAACGCCCTGCTGCACGGCTGGGCCTTTCGACCTGACGCCCCTCCCGCGCGTGCTAGTCTCCTGGTCTTGCCGCCGTCGCCGGAGATTTCAGACGATTCAGACAATTTAGACTGTGTTTTTTCCTGAACGCCGCCGTCGCCGATTTCAGACTATTCAGACGATTCAGACTCTCTTTTTTCGTCCCGGCGTCTGAATCCGCCCCGGCAGGTGACGAACCGCCCTTCAGCCCCTACCTACAGCCCATGACCGTTCACGCCGCCCCGCCCCCCATCCTCGACGCCGCCGGCGTCGAGACCGACGAAGCCCTGTCGATCCTGAAGACGGCCCTGGCCGGCGCCGACGACGGCGAGCTGTTCCTGGAACGGTCCGAGAGCGAGAGCCTGGTGTTCGACGACGGCCGGCTGAAGTCCGCCGCCTATGACGCCACCGAGGGCTTCGGCCTGCGGGTCGTGGCGGGCGAGACCGCCGGCTACGCCCACGCCAACGAGATTTCCGCCGCCGCCCTGCGCCGCGCCGCCGACAGCGCGGCCCTGGCCAAGCAAGGCCACGCCGCCCGGGTCGCCGAGGGGCCGCGCGCCACCAATCAGCAGCTCTATGACGCCGTTGATCCCCTGGCCTCGCCCGCCTTCTCGGACAAGATCGCCCTGCTGGCCGAGATCGACGCCTGGGCCCGCGCCCGCGACCCGCGCGTGGTCCAGGTCTCGGCCTCACTGGTGGGCGAGCGCCGGGCCATCGAGATCCTGCGCGCCGACGAACGGGTGGTGCGCGACATCCGCCCCCTGGTCCGGCTGAACGTCTCCATCACCGTCGAACAGAACGGCAAGCGCGAGAGCGCCGGCGCCGGCGCCGGCGGCCGAGCCGGCTTCGAGGCCTGGGTCGCGCCCGAACGCTGGCAGGCCCAGGTGGACGAGGCCCTGCGCCAGGCCCTGGTCAACCTCGACGCCATCGACTGCCCGGCGGGCGAGATGGACGTGGTCCTGGGGGCCGGCTGGCCCGGCGTCCTGCTGCACGAGGCCATCGGCCACGGCTTCGAGGGCGACTTCCACCGCAAGGGCTCGTCGGTCTTCAACGGCATGATGGGCCAGCGCGTCGCCGCCCCCGGCGTCACCGTGGTGGACGACGGCTCCATCGCCGGCCGTCGCGGCTCCCTGTCGGTCGATGACGAGGGCACCCCCACCTCGCGCACCGTCCTGATCGAGGACGGGATCATGGTCGGCCTGATGCACGACCGGCTGTCGGCGCGTCAGCTGGGCGTGGCCGCCACCGGCAACGGCCGGCGCCAGTCCTTCGCCCACATGCCCATGCCGCGCATGACCAACACCTTCATGGAGGGCGGCAAGGACTCCAAGGCCGACATGATCGCCAATACCAAGCGCGGCCTCTACGCCGCCAACTTCTCGGGCGGCCAGGTGGACATCACCAACGGCAAGTTCGTCTTCCAGTGCAACGAGGCTTATCTGATCGAGGACGGGGTCATCACCGCACCCGTCCGCGGCGCCACCCTGATCGGCGACGGCGCCACGGCCCTGACGAAAATCCAGATGATCGGCGACGACTTCGCCTTCGACCCCGGCGTCGGCGTCTGCGGCAAGGCCGGTCAGGGCGTGCCCGTCGGCATCGGCCAGCCTTCGCTGAAGATGGGCGGCCTGACCGTCGGCGGCACGGCGGTCTGAGGAGGGCGGAACCCTAATCGCCGAGCGCGTGTTTCCTCGCCACACTGGAGAGGAAACACCATGCCCACCGAACGCACTGTCGAACACCCTGACGGCCGGGTCGAACGGATCACCGAGAACGATCCCGCCGCAGCCCCCGTCGTCGTCGAGAGCCGTCGCGGCGGCGGCCTGGGCGGCGTCGTCGCCCTGATCATCGGCCTGGCCCTGGTCGGGCTGATCGGCTGGTTCCTGATCAACATGAACCGCAACGACGCCGTCGAGTCGAACGCCATCGCCGGCGCCGCAGACAGCGTCGGCGGCGCGGCTGAGAACATCGGCGACGCCGCCCGCGACGCCGTCCCGGACCGCCAGGCCCCGGCCAACTGAAGACCACAGGCTCTCCGCCCCGCAGGGTGGAGAGCCTGTAACTATTACAGGCCTGTATACTTGCTAAGCCAAGTACAGTTTAATGAACGCTCTGTAATGATGTCGCCGATTTAATCCACCTTTCCGCCTTGTAACTGGAGAATAATGCGGCGGATCGGCACACCTCTCGCCAACAAACCGAGGGGAAGATCGATGACGAAGGCCTTACTTCTGGGCGGTACAGCCCTGCTCTTTACGGCGGGCGCCGCTTTCGCCGGCGACGAACCGCAGGTGGCCCAGGCGCCCGTGCCGACCGGACCGATCAGCCAGGCGCCCCTGGCCGACGCCGCCCAGCGCGGGGTGCTGGTCTTCACGCCCGCCTTCTTTCTCGCTCAACAGCCCAACACCGCACTCGACATGGTCAACCGGGTTCCCGGCTTCGACCTGGACGACGGCACCGGCGCGCGCGGCTTTGAGGGGGCGGTGGGCAATGTCCTGATCGGCAACGCCCGGCCGGCCTCCAAGAACGACACCGGCTCCAACGTGCTCAGCCGCACCCCGGCCCGGCAGGTCGAGCGGATCGAGCTGATCCGGGGCGGCGCGCCCGGCATCGACATGCAGGGGTTCTCGGTGGTGGTGAACGTCATCCTGAAGAAGGAGACCAGCCGCCAGTCGATCCTGACCTGGAACACCACCCAGTTCGAGGGATCGGGTCAGGACCTGTACGGCGGCAGCTACCAGTTCACGGCCCGCAGCGGCGACCGCAGCTGGGGCGTCACCCTGTCCGATGGCGTCAGCATGAGCGATTCCAACGGCCCCGGCCGCCTGATCCGCCGCGACGCCTCGGGCAATGTGCTGCGCGACGAGCTCACCGACACCGACGGCTACGGCGGCGGGAACTCGATCCGCGGGACCTACGCCGGCCCGCTCGCGGGCGGCAAGGTCGATCTGACCGCCCGCTACGGGATCAACGACTGGCAGGGCTACAACACCAGCCGATCCGCCACCGCCTTCCGCGAGAGCCTGGACAGCGAGGACAGCGACAGCGGCGAGTTCGGCGTGACATGGGAACGTCCCCTGAACGAGCATTTCAAGCTGGAAACCCGGCTGATGCACGAGTTCGGCAGCTGGGACGGGGTCTCGACCTACAACGTGCTGAACAACGGCGTGGACGCCCCCGAACAGGTCTTCGCCTATTCCGGCGAAAGGTCAGAGACCATCCTGCGCGCCCTGGTCCGCCACGAGCGCTCGCCGAAGCTGACGATCGAGACCGGCGGCGAGATCGCCTACAACATGCGCCAGGCCGATCAGGCCTATACCGAGGGCGGCGCGCCCATTCCCCTGCCCAGCGCCTCGGTCAAGGTCGAGGAGACGCGCGGCGAGGCCTTCTCCAAGGGAACCTGGCGGCTGCACCCCGACCTGACGCTGGAGGCCGGCCTGCGCCTGGAAGCCTCGACCATCAGCCAGTCCGGCGACGCCGACCAGGAGAAGAGCTTCTTCTTCGCCAAACCCCGCTTCATGGCCACCTGGACGCCGATGCCGAACAACCAGCTGCGCCTCCGCTTCGGACGCGAGCTGGGCCAGCTGGACTTCTCCGACTTCGCCGCCTCGGCCGACCTGGAAGAGGAGAACGTCTATGGCGGCAACGTCGATCTGGAGCCGGAGCAGCGCTGGATCTCGGAACTGACCTACGAACGCCGCTTCTGGGGCGAGGGCGTCGTCTCCATCGGCTATCGCCACGACGAGATCATCGACGCCATCGACCGGATCCCCCTGGCCGGCGGCCTGTCGGCGGTGGGCAATATCGGCGAGGGCACGCTGGACCGGCTGTCGCTGAACGTGACCCTGCCGCTGGACAAGCTGGGCGCGCCGGGCGCCCGCTTCACCTTCAAGAACGACTGGAACAAGACCGCCGTCACCGACCCGACGACGGGCGAAGAACGGCCCATCTCGGGGGTTCGAGCCACCCAGGCCAATATCGGCATCGAGCAGGACATCACGCGCTGGAAACTGCAGTGGGGCGTGAACTGGCTGCCCTATCTGGGCCAGCCCAACTATTCGCCCGACCAGGTCTCCAAATGGCGCGGCACGGACTATTTCGAGATGTTCGCCGAGTACAAGCCGAGCCCGACCCTGGCGATCCGCGCCCAGCTGAACCTGTGGGACGACTTCACGAACAGCCGGACGGTTTTCGCCGACCGCGAGACCCGCGCCGTGGCCTTCATCGAGGACAGCACGGTCGATCCCCGCACCTTCGTCTCGATCCGGGTCCGCAAGACCTTCTGAGGCGAAGGGCCAGCAAAAAGCCCCGGCGGATCGCTCCGCCGGGGCTTTTCCTTGTTTCAGGCGGTCGGGATCAGTGAACCCCGGCCATGCCCTTCTTCAGCAAGGGCGAGATCAGCAGCAGGAAGACGCCGACGCCGACGCCCGTCCAACCGATGGTGCCGAAGATCGACCCATAGGTCTGCAACGCCAGCGCGGGACTGGTGACAACCCCTGCGACCGTGTCGGTCGCCGTCGCCTTGGCGATCAGGCCGGCGACGATGTGGGCGACCGAGCTGGACAGGAACCAGATCCCCATCATCATGCCGACCACGCGCGCCACCGACAGTTTGGTGATCATCGACAGGCCGACCGGCGACAGGCACAGCTCGCCGATCGTGTGGAAGACATAGGTCAGGAACAGGAACAGCAGCGGCACCCGGAAGGCGTCATTAGCCTGGGTTCCCGCCGCCCAGGTCAGGACCAGGAAGCCCAGGCCCACGAAGACCAGGCCGAACGAGAACTTGACCGGTGTCGAGGGCTCAAGGTTCCGCTTCCCAAGCCAGACCCACAGGGCCGCGATGATCGGACCGCCGATGATGATGACGCCCGGATTGAACATCTGGGTGTAGCCGGCGTTGAACCAGTCGGGCATCTGGGTCGACTGGTCGGCGAACAGGGTCAGGGACGACCCGGCCTGTTCGAACAGGGCCCAGAACAGCACCGAGAAGAAGATCAGCAGCTGGGCGACCAGCATGCGGCTCCGTTCGGCGCCCTTCAGGCGGAAGACCGTATAGCCGACCACCGAGGCGAAGATGACGCCGGCGATCCAGGGCAAGCCCGTCTCGATGATCTCGTGGCGTTGCATCAGCAGCCAGGTCGGGATGACGGCGACCAGGCCGGCGATCCAGAAGAAGGGAACAAGGGGCACGCCCAGAATCGAACGTCCCTCGACCGGAACGGGCGGCGCGCCGCGACCCTCAAGCCAGGACTGGCCCAGGACGAAGGTCAGAAGCCCAAACAACATGCCGATGCCGGCCAGACCGAAGCCGTAAGCCCAGCCATAGTTGAAGCCGAGATAGGAACAGGCCGCCGTCGCCAGGAACGAACCCAGGTTGATGCCGACGTAGAAGATGGTGAAACCCCCGTCGCGACGGGGATCGTTCTCTTCATACAGGGCGCCGACGACGGTCGAGATGTTGGCTTTCAGGAAGCCCACGCCGACGATGATCAGGGCCAGGGCCAGGAACAGGACCGGCTCGCCGAGCGCCGTATCGCGCTCGGTTTCCAGCGTATATCCGCCTGTGGCGGTGAAGGCCGGGAAACCGGCCGCAGCGGCAGGAGCGGGCGTGGCGGCGGCGGCGGAGGGTTCGGCGCCGAGGGTGGAAACCCCTTCCGGCGTGATCGATATGGGCACGCGCTGGTCGCCGTTGACGGCGAACATCTGACGGTTCTGATCGCGGCCTTCGACCTGGATCTGATAGGTGGTGTCGCCGATGGTCAGGCTTTCACGACCGCCTGTGCCCTCGAACGCCATGGTGAAGTGGCCCATGACCAGCAGGACAGCGCCGATGATGACGGCTTTGCGCGATCCCAGATATTTGTCCGCGATCATGCCGCCGATGACCGGCATCAGATACACGAGAGCCGCATAGGCGGCGTAGATGCCCTGGGCCTCTGCCGGGCCGAACAGGAAATGCTGCGTCAGATACAGGACCAGCAGGGCCCGCATCCCGTAGAAGGAGAACCGTTCCCACATCTCGGTGAAGAACAGGATCACCAGCCCCCTCGGGTGCCCCAGGAAAGTCTTGCGAGGCGCCAGCGCCCCCCCATCCGTCGCTGTCAACGGCTCACTCCCAACTGCCGCGCCGCAACTGGGCGCGCGAAAGGCGCATACCCAGCACAGCAGGCAAATGCGAACAAGTGTTAAGGCTGTCGCGCCCCCTCCCTTCACTGTCGGACAAAGGCCACTTTGGCGCGGCTTCTGCACTGTGCGCCCTCGAGCAGCAGTCCCGGTTTCATTATGGGAAGGAGCGCCGATGTCCGTGCGACCCATCCGCAGATCCGACTACGAGGCCCTGAACAGGCTGCATCGTCAGGTCGGGTGGCCGGAGCGATCGCAGGCGGGGTGGCGCTGGCTGGAGGACAATCCGGCGCGCCGCGACATCGACGCGCCCTTCGGCTGGGTCGTCGCCGATCGGCGGGACGAACCGGTCGCCATGCTGGGCAATCTGATCCAGAGATTCTGCAAGGACGATGAAAGCCTGTACGCGGCGACGGGCTTTTCCATCATCGTGCCGCCGGAACGCACCGGCGCCAGCCGCTGTCTGATCAAGGCGATCCTGGCTCAGCCCGACCTGTTCGCCTGCTATACGCTGAACGCCAATCCCCGCGCAGCGCCGCTTTATCGGCTGTTCGGCCTCAAGCCGGGGCCGACGGAGACCCACGCCCTGAAACTGTCCTGGATGGTGGATCCGCTGACCTGTCTGAAGGGTCGACTGCTGCGGCGTCTGCTGGGCGGGATTTCGGCGGAGCAGGCCCGACGTCTCGGCGAGCCCCTGATGAACGCACGCCTGTTCCAGCCTCCACGCCTGCAATTGCCGGACGACGTCGTCGTGCTGCGCGATGTCAGGGAAAACTCGCCCTATGCCGACTTCTGGCGTGCGCTGACGGCCGAGGGGCGGCTGCTGGCGGACCGGGGCCCCGAGATCATGGCCTGGCGCCTGTCCGACCCGGACCAGACCTTGCCCCCCATACTGCTGGGGCGGATGCGCGACGGACGACTGGTGGGGACGGCGACGGCGATGATGACCAAGACCAGCCCGATCGAACCGCCGTGCCTCGACATCATCGACCTGACGGCGCTGAAGACGGACCCCGAAGCGATCGAAGTCCTGGCGGGCGTCCTGATCGACAATGCGCGGGCGCTGGGCGCGGCCAAGGTGCGGTTGCCGGTGACCAATCCGGACATCCTGGACCATCTGGGCGCCCTGACGCCCAAGGCGCGGCGTGAAGGGGGCTGGGGGCATTGTCACGCGCGCGTCGATGACCCGGTCCTGGCTGAAACCTGGGCGCCGACGCCGTTCGACGGCGACTACGCCGTCTGCGCCCGCCCCGTGCCTCAACCCCGCGCCCGGCGCGCGCCGGTCCGCGCCTCAGCGGTCCAGGGTCGGTTCTGGAAGGCCTGACCCCGACCGGCCGGCGGGAAAAATTCCGGCTTCAGGGACGCGCCTTCAGCGCGTCGCGAATCTCGACCAGCAGGGATTCGATCGGCGTGGGGGCCGAGGGCGCCGGATCGGGCTTGGCCGCCTCCTGGCGCCGCATGCTGTTGACACCCTTGACCACCAGGAAGACCACGAAGGCGACGATCAGGAACTGGATCACGGTGTTGGCGAAGGCGCCGTACTGAATCGCCACCTTCTCGACCGCCTCGGTCGCCGGGTTCTCGCGTCGCAGCACCCATTCCAGCTCGGAAAAGTCGATGCCGCCGGTCAACAGGCCGATGGGGGGCATGACGACCTGATCGACCAGGCTCTTGACGATGCCGTTGAAGGCCGCGCCGATGATCACCCCGACCGCCAGATCGACGACGTTCCCCTTGACCGCGAACTCGCGGAACTCGGACAGCAGGCTCATTCGCAAATTCTCTTGGCAGTCAGGACGTGGAGATTCAGGCGTCGCCGGACGCGTTCAGACGCTCGCGCAGTTCCTTGCCGCTCTTGAAGAAGGGCACGGCCTTGGCCGGCACCTCGACCGTCTCGCCGGTGCGCGGATTGCGACCCAGGCGCGCCGGACGGGACCGCACCGAAAAGGCGCCGAAGCCGCGCAACTCGACCCGGCCGCCCTCGGACAAGGCCCCGGTCATCTTGCCCAGGATGACATTCACCAGCCGCTCCACCTCCGCATGGGTCAGGTGGGTGTTCTCGGCCGCCAGCTTTTCGATCAGTTCAGACTTGATCATCAGGGCCCCTGCCAGCTCGCGATCGACAGGCCAGCGCTCGCCGACGATCCAGAAGCCGCACACTAACCCTCGCTCGCCGCGTGAAAAAGCCCTTATCCGCCAAGGAGGGGCGGCATTCGCATGATTTATGTCCGGTTCCGCTCATGCCGGTGCGCCAAAAAGAGAAAAGGGCGGCGGGATCGCTCCCGCCGCCCTCATCTTTTTACGCTACCGCGGAGCGCGCGGCGCTCCGCGGCTTGAGCGCCTACTCCTTGGTGCCGGCGTTCTTCAGCGCGGCGCCCAGGATGTCGCCCAGAGAAGCGCCGGAGTCGGACGAGCCGAACTGTTCGATGGCTTCCTGTTCGTCCTTCATTTCCAGCGCCTTGATCGACACCGAGACGCGGCGCGAGGCCTTGTCCACGGCGGTGATCATGGCGTCGACGCGGTCGCCGACGGCGAAGCGTTCCGGACGTTGCTCGTTGCGGTCGCGCGACAGGTCCGACTTGCGCACGAAGGCCGTGACCGGCGCGTCGTCTTCACCGAACTTGACCTCGATGCCGCCGGTCTCGATCGACGAGACGGTGACGGTGATCTGCTGGCCGCGACGATAGGTGTCGCCCTCGCCGATCGGATCGCCGCCGAGCTGCTTGATGCCCAGCGAAACGCGTTCCTTCTCGACGTCGACGTCCAGGACCTTGGCCTTGACCATCTCGCCCTTGCGGTAGCGCTGGATGGCTTCTTCACCCGAGACCGACCAGTCGAGGTCGGACAGGTGCACCATGCCGTCGATGTCGTTGTCCAGGCCGATGAACAGGCCGAACTCGGTGGCGTTCTTGACTTCGCCCTCGACGGTCGAACCGATCGGGTTGTTGGCGACGAAGGCGTCCCACGGATTGTCCTGAGCCTGCTTCAGGCCCAGCGAGATGCGGCGCTTGGAAGCGTCGACGTCCAGGACGACCACGTCCACTTCCTGAGAGGTGGAGACGATCTTGCCCGGATGGACGTTCTTCTTGGTCCAGGACATTTCCGAGACGTGCACCAGACCCTCGACCCCGGCTTCCAGCTCCACGAAGGCGCCGTAGTCGGTGATGTTGGTGATGCGGCCCGTGTACTTGGCGCCGACCGGATACTTGGCTTCCACGCCGTCCCAGGGGTCCGACTGCAGTTGCTTCATGCCCAGCGAGATACGTTGGGTGTCCGGGTTGATCTTGACGATCTGGACCTTGACGGTGTCGCCGACGGCGAGAACCTGCGACGGGTGCGAGACGCGCTTCCACGACATGTCGGTGACGTGCAGCAGGCCGTCGATGCCGCCCAGGTCCACGAACGCGCCGTAGTCGGTGATGTTCTTGACCACGCCTTCGCGGACTTCGCCCTCTTGCAGCTGGCCGACCAGCTCGGTGCGCTGTTCGGCGCGGGCTTCTTCCAGGATGGCGCGACGCGAGACGACGATGTTGCCGCGCGGACGGTCCATCTTCAGGATCTGGAACGGTTGTTCCTTGCCCATCAGCGGGCCGACGTCGCGCACCGGACGGATGTCCACCTGCGAGCCGGGCAGGAAGGCCGAGGCGCCGCCCAGGTCGACGGTGAAGCCGCCCTTGACGCGACCGACGATGGCGCCGTTGACCGGCTGGCCTTCGGCGAACACGACTTCCAGACGGGTCCAGGCTTCCTCGCGGCGGGCCTTGTCACGGCTGATGACGGCTTCGCCCAGGGCGTTCTCGACGCGCTCCAGGTAAACCTCGACGTTGTCGCCGACCTTCGGCAGCTTGGCGTCTTCGCCCTGGCCGAATTCGCGCATCGAGATGCGGCCTTCGGTCTTCAGGCCGACGTCGATGATGACGATGTCTTTTTCGATGCCGACGACGCGGCCGTGAACGACCTGGCCTTCGCCGAAGTCGCGACCCTGAAGCTGTTCGTCGAGCAGCGCCGAGAAGTCGTCGCGCGTGGGATTGAGAGTATCAGACATGAAGCTCTGGTGTTTCCGGTAGGGCTGTGGCGCGCGACCGAACGGCCCCGCGCGAGGTGGATGCCCCTCACACAGCAAAGCGCTGCGCCGAGGCGAGAGGAAAAGATAGGCAGGTCGTCAGGATGCGAGGCCGTTCAGAACGATCAAAACGCCCGCGGAAGCCGAGGATGGACGCGTTGGATTTGCAAGACCGGTCAGAGACCGTGTTTCGCGCGCGCCGCCTCGACGATACGGCGGGCCGCATCGAAGGCCGCCTCTATACCCATGTCGGTGGTATCCAGCAAGACCGCGTCTTCGGCCTGGACCATCGGCGCCGCGCCGCGACCGGCGTCGCGCTCGTCCCGGCGCTGAATGTCGGCCAGCATGTCGTCGAAGCCGATGTCGAAACCCCGCGCCGTCAACTGTTTCCAGCGGCGGTCGGCGCGGACCCGGGGCGTGGCGGTGACGAACAGTTTGGCCGGGGCGTCCGGGGCGATCACCGTGCCGATGTCGCGGCCGTCCAGCACGGCGCCCCCCGCCTGGGCCGCAAAGGCCTGTTGCAGGTCCAGCAGGGCGGCGCGCACGCCGGGATGGCCGGCGACACGGCTGGCCACCTCGCCCGCCTCGCCGGTGGTCAGGCGGGGATCGTCGGACACCTGAGCCGCGTCCAGGCCACGCGCCGCCTCGGTCGCCGCCGCCTCGTCGTCCAGTGAACCGCCGGCCTCCAGAAGTTTGACGCCCACGGCGCGGTACAGCAGGCCGGTGTCCAGATGCGGCAGGCCATAGGTCCGCGCCAGCCGCGCGGCGATGGTGCCCTTGCCCGAGGCGGCGGGGCCGTCGACGGCGATGATCAGCGACATCAGGCGGCGGAGTCCACGCGAACGGGGGCGAGGCGAAGGCCCAGGGCCTGCATCACCTTGAAAATGGTCGAAAGCTCGGGCCGCCCCTCCTCGCTGAGCGCCCGATAGAGGGCCGTGCGCGACAGGTCCGCGTCCCGCGCCATCTGGGTCATGCCCTTGGCCCGGGCGACGACGCCCAGGGCGTTGGTGATGATGCGCGGATCGCCGAGCTCGGCGGCGTCTTCGAACGAGGAGACCAGATACTCTTCCACCGCCTCGGGCGTGTTCAGGTAACGGGCGGGATCGAATTCGATCAGGGGCTCAGTCATTTCGATACTCCTCAGCCAGCCGTTTCGCCTCGACAATGTCGCGGTCCTGGCTCGACTTGTCGCCCCCAGCCAGCAGAATGACCCAGGCGTCGTTCTTCTTCGTCGCATACAGACGATAACCGGGTCCGTAGGCGATCCTCAGTTCGCTGACGCCCTCGCCCACCGGCTTCACATCGCCCCAATGACCGCCGGACAGTCGTTCGAGACGGGTCGTGATCCGAGCGACCGCCCTCTGGTCGCGAAGCCTGAGAAGCCAGCGATCGAAAACCGGCGTGAACGTCAGCCTTACGCCCATACTGTCGTCTATAGGCGACATTTAGTCAAGCGATCCGCCCGCCCAGGCCGTTCATCATCTCGACGAAGCCAGGGAAGCTGGTGGCGATCATGCCGGGTTCGTCGACCGAGACCGGCTGATCGGCGGCCAGGCCCAGGACCAGATGGCTCATGGCGATGCGGTGGTCGTGGGCGGTGTGGACGGTCCCGCCGCCCAGAACTCTGGGGGCGCCCGTGACGATGAAGCCCTCCGGCTCCTCCTCGACCTGGACGCCGCAGGCGCGCAGGCCCTCGACCATCAGCGAGATCCGGTCGCTTTCCTTGACCCGCATTTCGCCCACGCCGCGCATGACGGTGACGCCGTCGGCGAAGGCCGCCGTCGCGGCCAGGATTGGATATTCGTCGATCATCGAGGCGGCGCGCGCTTCCGGCACGACCACGCCCTTCAGGGCCGAATGACGGGCGGTGATGTCGCCGACGTCCTCGCCGCCGGCCTGACGCCGGTTCGATATGGTCAGGTCGGCGCCCATCTCGATCCAGGTGTCGAACAGGCCAGTGCGCAGGGGGTTCAGCATCACCCCCTCGACCGTCACCACCGAGCCCGGCACGATCAGACCCGCCGCCAGGGGGAAGGCGGCCGAGGACGGATCGCCCGGCACGGCGACGAAGGTTCCGGTCAGCGGCTGACCACCCTTCAGCGTGACCGTCCAGCCCTCGCCCATTTCTTCCACGCCGACCTCGGCGCCGAAGGCGCGCAGCATCCGTTCGGTGTGATCGCGACTCTTCTCCGGCTCCGTCACCGAGGTGACGCCCTGGGCGTTCAGGCCAGCCAGAAGTATGGCCGACTTCACCTGGGCCGAGGCCACCGTCTGCACATAGTTGATCGCCGTCAGCGTCCCGCCGGTCAGGGCGACCGGGAGCCGGTCCTCGGCCGCCTGCCAGTCGAACCGGGCGCCCATGTCGGCCAGCGGGCCGGTGACGCGCTTCATCGGCCGCTTCCGCAGCGAGGCGTCGCCGTCGAAGGTGGCCGTCAGCGGATAGCCGGCGGCCGCCCCCATCAGCAGCCGCACGCCGGTGCCGGCGTTGCCGCAATCGATCACCGTCAAAGGCGTTCTGAAGCCGCCCGCCCCCTCGATCCGCCATTTGCCGTCGCCGGTCCGCTGGACCTTGGCGCCGAAGGCTTCGACCGCGCGGGCGGTGGCCAGGACGTCGTCGCCTTCCAGCAAACCCTCGGCCTCGGTGACGCCGGCGGCCATGCCGCCCAGAATCATCGAGCGGTGTGACATCGACTTGTCGCCGGGCGCGCGAACCGTTCCGGCAAGGGCGTCAGAGCGTCTGGAAGTCAGTTGGGACGGCATAATCACCCGCTTCAGGCTGCGTTCGCGAAAGGGCCGCGCGGGCGGCGCGAAAGATGGCTTTTGACAGCGGCTCCTAGGGGTGGCAAGGGACCGCCCCGAATTCAACCCGTTGAAGGTTCCAAACGTGGCCAATCCCGAACTGGGCGCCAAACAGGTTTGCCCGAACTGCCAGGCTAAGTTCTACGACCTGAACCGCCGCCCCGCACACTGCCCCAAATGCGCGACCGACTTCGATCCCGAAGAGGCGCTGAAGCTGCGCAGCCGTCGCGTTCGTCCCGGCTATCCCGCCGACGACGAAGAGACCGAAGATCAGGTCAAGGACAAGAAGGCCGAGTCCGACGAGGACGAGGAAGAAGAGATCCGGGCTCCGGAGATCGACGAGGAAGGCCATGAGCCGATCCTGACGCCCGACGACGATGACGACGACGCCCCCGCTGACGCTTCCGAAGAAGCCGGCATGGGCGCCACCGACGGCGACGACGACCTGGCCGATGACGATGACGACTCCGTGCCGTTCATCGAAGACGACGACGATGACTCCATCGAGGACGAGATCGCCAAGCCGTCGCGCGACGACGACTGATCTTTCTTGTTGCGTCCGCCGCATTTCCCGCTAGGAACTGCGGCGGACGGTCGACTTCAGCTCCCTTTTGGTTTGAAATCGCTGTGTTTTTTCGCTTCCGGAACCGATGCGAAAATAAATGTCGAAACGGGCTTGATCGTAAAAAAGCTCTGACATAGGTTCCGCCGCCTCGCCGGGGGCCATCGCAAGATGAACCGGGCGGACCAGACCGCAAGGTCCGGGGCTTTAGCTCAGTTGGTAGAGCGCTTGCATGGCATGCAAGAGGTCAGCGGTTCGACTCCGCTAAGCTCCACCAGTTTCCAGAAGCCCGGCTGTGAAAACAGCCGGGCTTCGTTGCTTTCTGGAACCTGGGCCGTTCGCCGCGCGCTTGCGCCCTTATGACATCCCCCATCCAGGCCGGCCTCGAATCCCTCGACGACACCCAGATCGTTCGGGTGGCGGGCGCGAGCATCACTGTCGGCGGCCTGGTCAGCGCCCTGGTCATCCTGCTGGTCGCCCTGATCGTCGCGCGGCTGGTGACGCGCGCCCTGCGGCGGGTGCGCGAGCGTTCGGAACGCAGCCGCCAGGCCCTGTACCTGCTGGAGCGGCTGTCGGGTTACGCCGTCATCATCGTCGGGGTCATGTCGGCCCTGTCGGCGGCAGGGCTGAACCTGTCGTCGCTGGCGGTCTTCGCCGGCGCGGTGGGCATCGGCGTCGGTCTGGGCCTGCAGGGGGTGGTCAAGGAGTTCGTGTCCGGCCTGTTCCTGATCTTCGACCGGATGGTGTCGGTCGGGGACTATATCGAGATCGAGGACATCGGCATACGCGGCGCCATCATGGAGATCGGGCCGCGCGCGACGCGGGTGCGGACCAATGACAACGTCAATGTCCTGGTGCCGAACTCGCGCTTCATTGAGCAGCCGGTGACCAACTGGACGCTGAAGGGCGACACCCGGCGCATCCACATCCCCTTCGCCGTCGCCTATGGATCGGACCGGGGCAAGGTGCGCGAGGCGGTTCTGGCCTGCGCCCGGGCCAGCCCCTTCACCCTGCCCGAGACCGAGGCGCGCAAGAGCCAGGTCTGGCTGGTGGGGTTCGGCGACAAGGGGCTGGATTTCGAACTGCTGGTCTGGCCGACACGCGAGGCGGTCAAACGGCCGGCGGCCATGCACGCCGCCTACACCTGGCTGATCGCCGACGCCCTGGACGGCGCCCGGATCGAGGTGCCCTTCCCCCAGACCGACCTGCGGATCCGCAGCGCCTTCGGCCTGGAGGGCGACGACGCCCTGGGCCGGCTCGGCTATGGCCGGGGCGCCCGCCCGGCGACGGCGGCGACCGTCACGCCCCAGGCCCAGCCCTCTGTCTCCGCTTCGGGCGCCAGCAACGACGCCGCCGAGGACCTGATGATGGCCGAAGACGAGGACGGCCCCCTGGAACCGGCGCCAGGCCTGCCGCCGGGACGGACGGGGGGTTAAACCCCAGCCCCGTCACCCTCGGGCTCGTCCCGAGGGTGACGGATTTAATACTGGGCCTTGGCCCTCAGCCGGTAGGCGTGAAGCAACGGCTCGGTATAGCCGTTCGGCTGGGCCGCGCCCTCGAACACCAGGGCCCGGGCGGCCTGGTAGGCCAGGCTGGCGGCGGGATCGGGGGCCATGGGGCGATAGAGCGGGTCCCCGGCGTTCTGGGCGTCGACCTTGGCCGCCATCCGCAGGAAGGCCGCATCCACCTGATCGGGGGTGCAGACGCCGTGCAGCAGCCAGTTGGCGATATGCTGCGAACTGATCCTCAGGGTCGCCCGGTCCTCCATCAGACCGATGTCGTGGATGTCGGGCACCTTGGAACAGCCGACGCCCTGATCGATCCAGCGGACGACATAGCCGAGAATGCCCTGGGCGTTGTTGTCCAGCTCGGCTGCGACCTCGTCCTCGGACCAGTTGATCCCGTTGGTCAGAGGCGGGGTCAGCAAGGCGTCCAGACCCGGCGTCGGGCGGTTCGCCACCTCGGCCTGGACGGCGAAGACGTCCACCGCGTGATAGTGAAGCGCGTGCAGGGTGGCGGCGGTCGGCGACGGTGTCCAGGCGGTGTTGGCGCCGGTCCTGGGGTGGGCGATCTTCTGCTCCAGCATGTCGGCCATCCGGTCGGGCGCGGCCCACATGCCCTTGCCGATCTGGGCCTTGCCCGACAGGCCGCACTTCAGGCCGATGGCGACGTTGCGCGCCTCATAGGCGGTGATCCAGGCGCTGGACTTGATGTCGGCCTTTCGCACCACCGGCCCGGCCTGCATGGCGGTGTGGATCTCGTCGCCGGTGCGGTCCAGGAAGCCGGTGTTGATGAAGACGATCCGGTCCTTCACCGCATGGATGCAGGCCGCCAGATTGGCCGAGGTGCGGCGTTCCTCGTCCATCACCCCGACCTTGATCGTGTGGCGCGGCAGGGCCAGCAGGTCCTCGACCGCGTCGAACAGCCGGTCGGTGAAGCCCGCCTCATCCGGCCCGTGCATCTTCGGCTTGACGATATAGACCGATCCCGTCGCGCTGTTGCCGAAGGCCCCGAGCCCCTTGATATCGTACAGCGCGATCAGGCTGGTGACGACGGCGTCCATGATCCCCTCGGGCGCGTCCGATCCGTCGGTTAAACGGACGGCGGGGTTGGTCATGAGATGGCCGACGTTGCGCACGAACAGCAGGCTGCGGCCCTTCAGGGTCACGTCGCCGCCGTGGGGCGCGGTCCAGCGCCGGTCGGGCTCCAACGCGCGGGTCAGTGTCTCGCCGCCCTTCTTGAAGGTGGCGGCCAAGTCGCCGCGCATCAGGCCCAGCCAGTTGCGATAGGCCTCGGCCTTGTCAGCGGCGTCCACAGCCGCAACCGAGTCTTCCAGATCGACAATGGTGGTCAGGGCGGATTCCAGCACGACGTCGGCCAGCCCCGCCGGATCACCGCGGCCCACTGGATGGGACGGGTCGATCACCAGTTCGATATGCAGGCCGTTGTGCGCCAGCAGGATGGAGGCCGGCGAGGCCGGGTCTCCGGTGAAACCGACGAACTGGGCCGGATCCTGCAGGGCGGGAACCAGGGCGCCGTCGACCACCGACCAGCCGGCGACATCGGCGTGCGTCCCCTCGCCCAGGGGCGCCGCCTCATCCAGAAACGCCTTGGCGCGGGCCACGACCCGGGCGCCGCGCGCCGCGTCATAGCCGCCGCCGGTCGGCAGGTCGCCCAGCGCATCTGTGCCGTAGAGGGCGTCGTACAGGCTGCCCCACCGGGCGTTGGCGGCGTTCAGCAGAAAGCGGGCGTTCAGCACCGGCACGACCAGCTGCGGCCCGGCCATGCGGGCGATCTCGGCGTCTACGCCGCTCGTGCCGATGGAGAAGGGAGCCGGCTCCTCGACCAGATAGCCGATCTCGCGCAGGAAGGTCTGGGACGCGGCGACGTCATAGGGCTGGCCCCTGCGGGCGGCGTGCCAGGCGTCGATCCGGGCCTGAAGATCGTCGCGCCGGGCCAGCAGGGCGCGGTTCTCCGGTGCGAACCGGGCGAAGACCTCCGCCGCGCCGGACCAGAAGTCCGCCGGGTCCAGTCCCAGGCCCGGCAATACGTCCTGTTCGATCAGGGCCGCGAGCTCGGCCGCGACCTTCAATCCGGCGCGATCTTCATAGGACGTCATGGCGGCCTTTCTCCGGCGCGACGCCGGGCCTGTAACAATGCGTGATCACGCTAAGCCGAGCGTGCAGGGCTTCGCAAGGGTCACGTTGCGTCAGGCGCTTCGCTTTTCGTCTAGCGCTTGCGGCACGCGCATGGGGCGTCATGATCCGACCATGAGTCTGTTTCGCACCCTGCGCCTGTACGGCGTCCTGTTTTCCAGCCTGGGTGTGGTGATCCTGGTCGCCCTGCTGATCCCGGCCGGTGAAAGCGCTTTGACCCGGATGGCCTATGGCTGGATCGCGGGGGTCGCAGTCTTTATCGCCGCCACCCTGACCCGTATGGCCCTGGTCCAGGACGCCAACGCCATTCGCAGGCGCGCGGCGGCCCTGGACCAGACCGGCGGCGCCGTGCTGCCTCTCAGCCTGCTGGCGGCGGTGGCCAGTATCGTGGTGGTCGTCGGCGAGGCGGTGCAGGCCGGCGGCTCGCCGATCCTTGGTCTGCTGGCCCTGGGGACCGTGACCCTGTCCTGGACCTTCATCCACCTGATCTTCACCCTGCACTACGCCCACGCCTTCTATCAGCACGGCGACCACGGCAAGGACCGGGGCGGCCTGATCTTCCCCGGCGAAACCGAGCCCGACTATTGGGACTTTCTGCATTTCGCCCTGATCATCGGGGTGGCGTCCCAGACGGCAGACGTCCAGATCGCCGATCGGGGCATCCGTCGGCTGTCGACCGTGCACAGCCTGACCGCCTTTGTTTTCAACACGGTGATCCTGGCCCTGGCGGTGAATCTGGCGGTCGGATTGGTGGGCGTTTCGTAGAATTCCCGGATCGCCCGGTCAGAAAGGCTTAACCGCGTCCGTGAACGGGACCGCAAGCGACTGGGGCGTAAGGCTGTGTGTACGGACGACCTCCCGTCCGGATCGCAAGAAGCGTCTCGCCCATGCTGTTTCTTCTGAACGACGTCGTGTTCGACCTGGACGAGGCCTGTCCGGTCACGCCCGCCGACGCGCGCCGGTTCGAGAAGCTGGGCTTCGACTATGTGCTGGAACTGGGCTGCGAACTGTTCGCCGAGGATCCGCTGCTGCACCGCAACGATCCGGGCCGCGCGCGCCGTCTGGCCTGGCTGATCGCCGAGCGCAGCCCCGAGGTCAACGCCGCCCTGTTCGCCGCGCCGACAGCCGCCTGCAATCCCGACCTGGTCGAGCCGCGCTTCTGCACCCTGCCCGACGTGGTGATGAGGCAGTTGCAGGAAAAGGGCCGCCGGCTGGACGCGATCGCGGCGGATCGCGCCGTGTGGAACCGTCTGGCCGCCTGACCGTCTCCGCTCATCGTCTGAGGCGGATCCCCAGACGCCTGTTTATTCCGTGAAGCGACCGGTCAAACGGCCGCGCCAAATGTCGTCGCGCCTTCAGAACGCCGTGAACAAGGCGTGGACGACGGCCGCGGCGGCGAAGATGAAGCCGAAGCCGATCACCAGTCCGAAAGCGGGGTGCAGCCTGTGCGGGCGCTCGAATTTCGAACGGTCGAGACCGACGGCGCGGTCCTCAGGATGGATAACAGCCATCGTCATTTCCTTTCCCTATGGTCCCGGATCGATCCGGGAGAGAAGCGCCGGGCTCTGACGGCCTGATCGTCTTCTCAGACCCGACAATGACTCCAATAGCCCCTTATGGCGAGGGGTTATTTGATGTGGCGCAAATCGCGCGCAGAGAGCAGAATTCTTCGCGCGACATGCACACGGCTCTTTACGATTCCGCACAACCTTTGCGACAAATCGAAGGTCGGGGGAGACGGGACTAGTCAGTCCCGTTCGGCGGGGACGAGGAGCAGGCCATGAAGATATCCGGACTGGGCGCCGTATTGGCGGTCGCCTTAGCGGCGCTGACTCTGACGGCGACAACGGCGCGTGCGGATTGGCTGAAGGCGGAAAGCGAACGCTTCATCGTCTATAGCGAGGGCAGCGAGCGTTCGCTCAGGGAGTATGTCCAGAAGCTGGAAACCTTCGACCGGGTCATGCGCTATCGGTCAGGCTTTCCGATGAACGAGGCGCCGGCCCGCAAACTGCCCATCTATCTGGTGAACTCCAGGTCCGGTCTGCTGCGAGTGCACCCCTCCACCCCACAGAATGTGGTCGGCACCTATTTCCCGACATCCGAAGACATATTCGCGGTGGCCATCCGCGGCGAGAACGACGAAATCCTGCTCCATGAATACGTCCACCATTTCATGTTGGGCAGCATGCCGGCCGCCTATCCCGGCTGGTTCGTCGAAGGTTTCGCCGAATACTACATGACCGCCGACATCGACGGCGGCAAGATTCAGGTGGGCGGCTATAGCGAAAACCGGGCCTATTGGCTGTTCAACGGCAGTTGGATCCCACTGGAGATGCTGCTGCGGTCGCGGCCGGCGGAGATTACGCGCAGCAGCTATCGCGAAACCTATTATCCGGTCGCCTGGTTGCTGACCCATTGGTTCTTCAGCGATCCCGCGCGTCTTCAGCAGTTGAGCGCCTATCTGACCTCAGTCGGCAACGGCGGCGATCCTGTGGAGGCCATGGAGACCGCAACCGGCATGACCATGGGCGAGTTGCGCACCGCCCTGCGTCGATATCTGAACCAAAGATCGCTGGTCGTGCGGGTCATCACGGGCGACTTCCCGCCTGCGGACATAACCGTAACCCGCCTGCCCCGTTCGGCGAACGACCTGCTGCTGATCAACCAGAGACTGAAAATCGGCGTGGAGGACGAGGATCGGGCCGCCCTGGGGCAGGAGGTGGCGAGCATCGCCGCCCGCCACGGCGACGACCCGCTCGCCTTGCTGGCCGCCGGTCACGCCGGCATGCATTTCGGCGACCGCCCGGCTGGAGAACGCGCTCTGCAACGGCTGATCGAGCTAGAGCCCGACAACGTCGAGGCCTTGCAGTTCCTGGCCCAGGAACGCCTGCGTCGCGCGCGCGACGTCGAGGACGCCGCCGAGAGCATGGCGCTGAAGCGCGAGGCGAGAACCTATCTGGGCCGCGCCTATGCCGCCGCCAACAACGACTATCGGACGCTGATGCTGATCGGCGAGATGCGTAGTGGCGAGCCCGGCTATCCCAATGAGAACGACATGCTGACGCTGGGCCTCGCCTTTGACCGGGCGCCGCAACTGGCCGAGGTCCGCCTGAGCTACGCCGCCGTCTTGATCGAAACCGAAGAAAAGGAAGAGGCGGTCAGGCTGCTTAAACCCCTGGCGAATAATCCGCACGGCGACGGCGCGGCGGACATGGCGGCGCGGATGATCGCCGCGCTCGAGGGCGGGGAGCCATCGCCCACGCTGGAGGAGCCGCTTGACGGCGCGACAGCCTCCCAGCCCGAGTCTCCATCGGAAGACAGCCCTGAATCGCCTCCGGCGCCCGCCAGCGAGTGACTTTCACGCCCGGGCGCGCTAGTCGCGCGCCATGACACTGACACTGCCCGAGGAAGCGGCCAAGTCTTCAAGGACTCTCGCCGCCGAAGCGGCGAGGCGCCGGACCTTCGCCATCATCGCCCACCCGGATGCGGGCAAGACGACCCTGACCGAGCATATCCTGCTGGCCGGCGGCGCCATTCGCGCGGCCGGCGCCGTGCGGGCGCGGGGCGAGAACCGGCGGACCCGGTCCGACTGGATGAAGATCGAGAAGGAGCGCGGGATTTCCGTCAGCGCCTCGGTCATGACGTTCGAGCACGACGGCAAGATGTTCAACCTGCTCGACACGCCGGGGCACGAGGACTTCTCCGAAGACACCTATCGCACCCTGACCGCCGCCGACTGCGCCATCATGGTGCTGGACGCCGCCAAGGGGATCGAGCCGCAGACGCTGAAGCTGTTCGAGGTCTGCCGCCTGCGCGACATCCCGATCATCACCTTCATCAACAAGCTGGACCGCGAGGCCCAGGATCCGATGACCCTGCTGGACGACATCGCGTCCCGGCTGCAACTGGACCCGGCGCCCATCTGGTGGCCGGCCGAGAGCGGCAATCGTCTGCGCGGCATGGTCGAGGTCGGGACCGGCCGGTTCCAGCCCTATACCCGCAAGATCGCCGGTTCGGCCGAGGATCCCGAACACCCCGCAGCCCTGCCCCTGGACCAGGCGGCCCAGTATTTCGAGGCGGGCGAGCAGGACGCCCTGGCCGAGGCCGTCGAACTGGTCGAGGGCGGCTATCCGGCCTTTGACCGTCAGGCCTTCCTGGAGGGCCATATGACCCCGGTCCTGTGGGGTTCGGCCCTGCGCCACTTCGGCATCGACGAACTGCTGAAGGCCATCGGCGACTGGGCCCCGGCGCCCAAGGTGATGAAGGCCAGGAAGGAATCCCCGCCCGAGACCCGCAACGCCCCCGCCCCCGTCGATACGGTGGTCGAGCCCGGCGCCGACGAGGTCACCGGCTTCGTCTTCAAGGTCCAGGCCAATATGGACCCCAACCACCGCGACCGGATCGCCATGTTCCGCATGGCCTCGGGCGCCTTCAAGCGCGGCATGAAGCTGAAGGTCCAGAACACCGGCAAGTCCCTGTCGGTCAATGCCCCGATCATGTTCTTCGCCAGTGACCGCGAACTGGCCGACGACGCCTTCGCCGGCGACGTGATCGGGATCCCGAACCACGGCGTGCTGCGCGTCGGCGACAGCCTGTCGGAAAGCGGGGTGGTCCGGTTCGCCGGCCTGCCGAACTTCGCGCCGGAAATCCTGCAACGGGTGCGGGTCAAGGACCCGCTGAAGGCCAAACACCTGAAGAAGGCGCTGGAGGGCCTGGCCGAAGAGGGCGTGACCCAGCTGTTCCGCCCGGAGATCGGGGCCGACTTCATCGTCGGCGCCGTGGGCCAGCTGCAGTTCGAGGTCATGGCCGACCGCCTGGGCGAGGAATACGGCCTGGACGTCCTCTTCGAGCCGTCCCCCTACGCCGAGGCGCGCTGGGTCACTCCAGCTTCGGGGGGAACCGACGCGGACATCGAGGACTTCAGCGGCAAATACCGCCCCCAGATGGCCCGCGACATCGACCAGGCCCCGGTCTTCCTGGCCAAGTCCAGCTGGGAGACCGGCTATGTCGGCGAACGCTTTCCCAAGGTGGCCTTCACCAAGACCAAGGAGCGGGGTTAACCCCGCGCCATCGCGTCTTCGATGATCTTGGTCGCCTTGTCCGGACCCAGGCCATAGGCGACGGCGGTGCGGAACTTGCCGTCCGGGCCCATCAGATAGACGGTCAGCGAGTGGTTCATCGTGTAACCCTCGCCCTCGCCGACCTTCTCGTAATAGGCGCGATAGGCCTTGGCCGCCTGGGCGACCTGTTCCGGCGTGCCCGTCAGGCCGATGGTCCCCCTGGGGAAGCCGTCTGAGGACAGATAGTCCTTCAGCTGCCGGGGCGTGTCGCGTTCGGGGTCGATGCTGACGAAGACGATCTGGAGGTCGTCGGCCTTGTCGCCCAGCCGCTGCTGCACCGCCGCCAGTTCGGCCAGGGTGGTGGGGCAGAATTCGGGGCAGTAGGTGAAGCCGAAGAAGACCAGGCTCCATTTGCCGTTCAGCATCGTCTGATCGACGGGCGCCCCGTCCTGGTTCACCAGCTGGAAGTCGCCGCCGACCAGGGGCTGGCCAGTGGAGGAGACCTCGCCAGCCGCCGGGCCACGGCCTGACACCACCACCACGGTGACGATGGCCAGGGCGGCGGCGATGGCGATACAGGCGCCTGCGAACAGCAGGATGGAACGACGCGGCATGACGACCTCTGACGAAAACCTCAGACCCGGTCTATAGAAGGCCCGTGACCTCGACAGAAGACCGCATCGCGCCGCATGCGCCCCCGGCCCCTTCAGAGGGGAGTCTGTCCGGCGCTTCCTTGGCCGACGCCGGCCTGTCCGAAGCGGGTTGGCGCGAGGCGCCGCGGCGGGGGCGCGGCTTTTCGCTGCGGACCCTGATCGTCCTGCGCTGGCTGACGATCCTGGGCCAGAGCGTGGCCATATTGACGGCGTCGCAGGGCCTGCACTTCCCCCTGCCCTTGTGGCCCTGCCTGATCGTCATCGCCGTCAGCGCGGCGGTCAATGTCGGGGCCATGGCGCGGGTGCGGCGGCTGGAGGCCAGCCTGCCGGACGGGCGAACCACGGCCGTCCATCTGGGGTTCGACATCTTCCAGCTGGGCCTGCTGCTGGGCCTGACCGGCGGGCTGGAGAACCCCTTCTGCCTGCTGCTGGTGGCGCCGGTGACGATCGCCGCGGCGGCCCTGCCCGCCCGCCAGGCCCTTTTGCTGGGCCTGCTGGCCCTGATCGCGGTCGGGGTGCTGTTCTTCTGGTCCGAGCCCCTGCCCTGGCGCGCCCACGAGAACTTCCACCTGCCCCTGCTCTATCGGCTCGGCATGGCCATGGCCCTGGTGACCGGGGTGGTGTTCACCGCCGGCTACGCCTGGCGGGTGGCGGCCGACGCCGAGAAGCTGGAACTGGCCCTGGCCACGACCCAGGACGTGCTGCAGCGCGAGCAGAGGCTGGCGGCCCTGGGCGGGCTGGCGGCGGCGGCGGCTCACGAACTGGGCACGCCGCTGGCGACCATCCAGGTGGTGGCCAAGGAGCTTCAGCGCGCCTCGGCCCCTGACAGCGACGCGGCCGAGGACGCCGCCCTGATCCTGCAACAGGCCGAGCGGTGCCGGGGCATACTGACCCAGCTGTCGCAACAGCCCGAGGGCGACGACGCCCTGTACGCCGATGTGGCGCTGAAGGCCCTGCTGGAAGAGGTGGTGGAGCCGCACCGGGGGTTCGATCTGAACTTCGAGGTTCTGGTCAAGACCCCGCCCGGCCAGCCCGCCCCGCGCGTGCGCCGGATGCCCGAGGTGGTCCACGGCCTGTCGACCCTGGTCGAGAACGCCGCCGATTTCGCCGCCTCCACCGTGCGGGTCCAGGCCCTGGTCGACGCCGGCTGGATCGAGATCGCCATCCTGGACGACGGCCCCGGCTTCGCCGGCGACATCCTGCCCCGGCTGGGCGAGCCCTATGTGACCAGCCGCCCCCAGGGCAAGGCGCGCCTGGCCCTGGCCGCCCAGATCGCCGCCGCCACGTCCCGGCGGCGCAACACCGGGGCCGAGACGCCCATCGCCCCCAGCCAGGGCGGCATGGGTCTGGGCTTCTTCATCGCCCGCACCCTGCTGGAGCGGACCGGGGGCGTGGTCAGCGTCGGCCAGGGTCTGCCGCGGCCCGAAGTCCCCTCCGACGCCCGCAGCCCTGCGCGCGGCGCCCGCGTGGCGGTGCGGTGGGCGCGCCCGGCCCTGGAGGTGGCGGCCTGAAAGGGTCCAGTCCCGCCCAACCTGCGTATTGGGTCGAAGAGTCGCAGGGTTGAACCTTGGCCTTGACCCCGACCCGCCCCGCCCCGACTTGAACCGGCAGGAGAGACCCATGCCCGAGATAGACGCCCGTATCGCCGCCCTGCCCGACAAGTCCCTGCTGCTGCTGGACGACGACCAGGCCCTGCGCACCCGAATGGGGCGGGCGCTGGAGGCGCGCGGCTTCGAGGTGACGACCGCCGAGTCCGTCGCCGAGGCCACCCGGTTGCTGCGCGACAAGGCCCCGGCCTTCGCCGTGCTGGACATGCGGCTGGAGGACGGCAACGGCCTGAAGGTCGTCGAGGCGGTGCGCGACCGGCGCGCAGACGCCCGTATCGTCATGCTGACCGGATACGGCGCCATCGCCACGGCCGTGGCCGCAGTCAAGGCCGGGGCCGTCGACTATCTGTCCAAGCCCGCCGACGCCGACGACGTGGTCAAGGCCCTGCTGGCCACGGCCGACGAGGCGCCCGAGCCGCCGGACAATCCGATGAGCGCCGACCGGGTGCGCTGGGAACATATCCAGCGCGTCTATGAACTGTGCGACCACAATGTCTCGGAGACCGCGCGTCGCCTGGGCATGCACCGCCGCACCCTGCAACGCATCCTGGCCAAGCGCGCCCCGCGCTGAACCGGGCGGCCGCCCCGCCCCCGACCTGAGCTGATCCACGGGTGGCCGCAAAATTGCGTCACGCCGGACCAGCTTCTCGCTTTGGGACGGATCAGGCATGGCCGTGCAACACACCGATTTCGCCCTGCATCTGGCCGAGGTCCGCCCCGGCCTGTGGAACTGGCGCGTGCTGGGCGATGACGGCGAAGCGGCCGTGACCGGCGACACGACCACGAAAGAGACCGCCTACCAACAGGGCGAACTGTTCCGCCGCTACCTGTGCCGTTTCAGTGCGGAACGCGGCGCCGCTGGCCGTTCGGCCAGGCTGCGCTCGGCGCCTCGGCGCTGATCCTCAAGACGCGGGCGGGCGCCTGAAGCGGGTTGGGGGGATCGAACCCCGACATTCAGCCTGATATCGGGCGACATCGACCGTCCGCCTCAAAATCGGCGTTTCAGGGTCAGTTGAACCGTGCGTCCCAGCGGATCCTGATCATCCCGTCCATAGCCGGGCGCAGGGCGTCCGTCACCCAGGCGCGCCTTGGGGCGGGCGTCGAACAGGTTGGCGATCTCCAGCTCCACTTGAAGACCGACGCCGCGCCGCGTCCCCTCATCCCGACCGGCGATGGCGCGCTCGAACTTGCGCGTCAGCTTGAGATTGACGGCGCTGAACGGCGCAATGCGCAGATCGTCCGGGCCGTCGCGTCCGAACTCCCGCCTGAAGCGATATCCGTCCCGCCAGCGGGCGCCGATGTTGACGCCCCATCGCCCTCGCC
The DNA here is from genome assembly GCF_059415785.1 of Brevundimonas sp. GW821-FHT10A07. Taxonomy (NCBI): domain Bacteria; kingdom Pseudomonadati; phylum Pseudomonadota; class Alphaproteobacteria; order Caulobacterales; family Caulobacteraceae; genus Brevundimonas; species Brevundimonas sp. GW821-FHT10A07. The sequence goes on along the minus strand of NZ_JBWKNX010000021.1, from coordinate 21,278 downwards.
GCGCATCGATCGACAGGCCCAGAGACTGACGCGACACGCCCCCCCCGTCGCCGGCCAGCCGGTCCAGCTCCGGCAAGGCCTCATGGATCGTCGTCCGGTTCGTCAATCGCCAGCTGTGGTTCAGCGTCACGCGCAGCACGCCCCGCCGTGCGCCCTCGCCCCCCAGCGGCACGTTGGCCGTCAGACTGCTGCTCAGGCTTTCGCTCAGCGCCGAGCGGATGTTGAGGGGCCGCTGGTCGATGCTGACCAGCCGGCCCGAGGCGTCCCGCTGGAACCGCTCCGGAAAGGCCGCCTCCAACTGGGGCGTCGGCGCCGGCAGGGCGCCGATGTCGTCCACCGCCTCCGCCCGTTCGAAATTCACGCCGCCCTGCAGCGCCAGGGCGGTGAAGGGACCGGCCGCCGCCGACAGCATCAGGTGGTCGGAGCGGGGCGGGCGAAGGCCGGGATCGCCGCCCAGGATCGGCAGCACCTCGACCGACTCCCCTCTGACGAAATCAAACACCACGACGGGTTCGCCATAATACTCGGGCTCGAAGCGCTGGAGGTCGGGGACGGTGCGCCGGGCGCTGGAAAGGCTGGCGTTGAACCTCAAGGCAGACATCGGCGTCCACGACAGGGCGGCGTTCAGCCCCTCGCCCCGGCCGGAATCGCTCTCGCTCAGGTCGGCGCCCAGGGTCATCAGCAGATCGCCCCACAGGCCGTCGTCCCCGTCGCCCGATCGCCGCGCCAGGGGCATCGACACCCCGCCGTTCAGGCCGAGCGTTCGCCCGGTCGAGGTTTGGTCCCCCTGCGGACGTTCGACGACCGAGCGGGCGCGCGACGCCTGCCCCGACAGGTTGACGTTCACCGGGCCGGCGGGCAGGTCGAGCAGGGGACGGCCCAGCGCCAGGTTGGCCGAGATCGACTGCTGTTCGGACTGGGACGGCGAAAGGCCCGACTGCTCGCCCCGCGACCACAGGCTGCTCAGCATGACCTGGGTCGACCAGCCGGCCAGTGCGCCGTTCAGCCCGCCCGTCAGGCTGAGGCCCTGATGGCTTCGCCGGCTCTCGGCCGCCTCCCCGTCGCGCACCGAGACAGTCCGGCTCTCCTGAGCCCGCGCGTTGGCTCTCAGACTGGCGGACCAGTCGCCGAACGCCCCGGTCTGGACCAGGTCGGCGGCGTAGTTTTCGGAGGCCGGCCGCAGGGTGGCCGCATCGCCCCCCGGCGCCGGATCCCGCGTCAGGTCGCGCTCGCCCGCGCGCAGGGCCGTCGTCCGGTCCGCCTTCAGGCCCAACTGGCGCGTGCGGGTCTCGATGATGGAGGACCGCCGCAGGTCCAGCGCGGCGCGCGACGTCCCGCCGGCGGTGGGGCGGTTCAGTTCGGCCCGGCCGTCGCGGCTGGCGAAACGGCGCTGCAGCACGATGTTGACCACCCGACGCGCGGGATCGCCCGCGCCGTACAGGCCCGCCGCCTCGGGCGGCAGCACCTCGATCCGCACCAGGGCGTCGGGCGGAAAGCCGGAGAAGACGCCGGGGTCGGCCATGCGCCGGCCGTTGACGACGATCATCGGCGCCTCGCCCAGAGCGTAGTCTTCGCTGAGACGCCGGATCGCCTCGCCGATGTCATAGGCGCCCAGGGCGTCGATCTGGGCCCCGTCCAGCTCCCGCTCGGGGGCGACCAGGGCGCGTCCTCGCTGGGCCAGAACCTCGACATCGTCCAGCACGACGGGCGGGATCGCGTCCGGGGCCGCCGACTGCGGCGCAAGCCCGGCGGCCGAAAAGGTCAGGAGAACGAACGCCAGACCAGCCACGTCGAGGTCCTCTTCTGCGCCGCCCGGGGTTCCCGTGCGTTGTCCGAATCGGACGCCGTCAGGGCCAAGCCTCATCAGTTGGAGAGGGAGAAGCAAGGCGCGACGAGGGACGCGCGCCTTGCTTCAAGTCGGACGTCAGCCTTTTAGGGCAGGGTGACGATGTTGACCGCTGCGCCGTTGGAGTCACGGGTCAGGGTCAGGCTGCCGGAGGCGCGGCAGATGGCGGGGCTGCCGAAATACGCACCGTCGAAGGTGGCGGTGTTGCCGGCATAGGCCATCTTATAGTTCGTGGCGTTGCACGGACCGCCACGGGTACCAACTTTGAACTGATCCAGGTTGATCTGGTTGGCGGCCGAGGCCGTCACCTTGATCGGGAATTCCAGCGAATCGCCGCAGGCGAGATTGCCGCCGTCGCCGGGGGCCTGAACGCCATCGTAGTCGTCAAAGACGATGCTTTTGCCGTCTGCGGCCACCGTACCGTAGATGCTGACGTTGCAGGTCGTTTGGATGACGCCCGGATAAGAAACGTTCTGGATCAGTTGGCCGCTGGCGGTGACGGCCTGACCGGCCTGGTTGAAACCCAGGGTCTGGGCCGAAGCGGCCGAGGCGCCGGCCATCAGGGCCAGGGAGGCGACGGCGGCCGCAGCCGCCTTGTACAGATGTGTCATGGTCGAAGTCCTTTTCTAGGGTTGATAGAAAACGCACTTTCCATTTGGAGCTCCATCGCCGTTTGGCGACAAATCAACCTTAGATTTAGATTGCGACAATCAGGCTTCATCTTGATGAAATCGAATAGACTACATTCAATACATAAAATTGGACACGACGAGGCGCCGGACTGCTGAGAAGTCCGACGCCAAAATCAATTCACAGTGAAGCTTTTCCTCAGAACGATTTCTTGACCGATACTCCTATGATCCGCGGGTCGAGGGTGAAGACGTTGGTGGCGTTGCCCAGGTCGTCGGGCCCGGTGAAGCCGTCGGTGATGGGGGTGTCGTCAAGGACGTTCTTCACATAGGCCTGGACCACCAGGTCGGAGGTCCGGTTGGTCAGGGTCATCGACAGGTTGGCGTTTCCCCAACCCTCCAGCCGGTCGTACGGCCGCAGATTATAGACCCGCATCCAGCTGTCCGCCTGGCGGTAGTAGTCGCCTCGCAGCATCAGGTCCCAGCCGGCCGGCAGCTCGATCCGGTACTGGGCGCCGATGTTGAAGGTCCAGCGTGGGGCGTTGGGCAGTTCATTGCCCGACAGGTCGGCCGAGAAGCCCCGCCCGCCGTTAGGGGCGTCGAACGGATTGTAGGACAGCGGCTCCAGAGCCTGCCATGCATCGGTCCAGCCGTCGGCGTAGTTGTACTGCGATCCCGACCCGGGCACCCAGCTATTGATCAACTGGCGGTCCGGGCAGAGCGTCCGGAGAGAAAGACTCCCCAGCAGGTTCGGGAACGTCGTACCGACCTCATCATTCCGGTTGATGAGGCGACCGACGACGTCCGCCGGGACGATGCAGGTCGAAGGGCTGCCCGGCCAGGGTTTGATGACCACCCAGTCGGGATTGCCCTGGGTGCGGTTCATGACATCGACGGATTCCTCGCCGTCGCCGATGCGCGTTCTCAGCAGTCCCACGGTGGCGTCGAGGCGAAAGTTCCGGGTCGGCGCCCAGGCGGTCTCGAACTCCGCGCCCCAGATGTGGGCGTCGAAATTCTCGTTGTGGATCGCCCGCTCGATCAGCTGGGCGACCTGATAGTCCCGGTAGTCGTAGAAGAAGCCGGTGGCGTTGAACACCAGCCTGCCGCCCGCGAGGCTGTTCTTCGTGCCGATCTCATAGGCATTGACGAACTCGGGATCGTATCGGGACGGCAGGCTGGGCACATTGACCAGATTGGGATTGTAGTCCCGGTCGCGCGGATTGCCGCCGCCGCCCTTGTAGCCCCGCGAGAAGGAGGCATAGATCAGGGTGTCGTTGGTGAACGACAGGTCCGGCTTCCAGTCGATGGCCGCCCGACCGGTCCATTCGCCCCAGTGCATCTCCTCATCCGGATAGCGGGGATAGCCACGCCCAACTAGGCCGGTGGCATCGGGTTTGTAGACGTGGGGCGTCGACGCCAGCAACTGCGTCGGCACGGGGGTGATGGTCTTGGTGTCGTCGGTGAAGCGCAGGCCCAGGGTCAGCCGCAGGTCGTCACGCACGCTCCAGTAGCCTTCGCCGAACACGGCCCAGGACTCGGTCTGGCTGATGCTGGTGCTGCGGATGTAGTTGTGGCCGTCTCCGCCCTGACCGTTGATGATGTCGTTCAGGGGCGTGTTGTCGATATAGGCGCAGGTATGAGGATCCAGCGTCCCTGCGTCGACGCCCGCCTGGCCCTGGGGCGTAAGATTGCAGTACCGGTCGAAGTTTCCTGAGCTGACGGGTGTGATTCCGTTCTGCTGGACCGCCATCATGGAAAAGATGTTCGAGAAGATCCAGTAGTTTTCTTCCGTCTTGTACCTCAACCAGTTGGCGCCGAGGTTGAAGTTGAACGGCCCATCCCAGTCGGACTGCAAGCGGAATTCCTGCGACCATTGGGTGCTTTCGGCCTGGCTCAGGTCCAGGGCCATGAAACGGTCGGTGGCGCCCAGTTGCGGATCCAGGAAGACGCCGCCGGAGGGGATCCCGCAGTCGGGCAGCGGCCCGCAGATACCCTGACCGGTCCAGGCCATGGAGTAGACCGTCCCCACCTCGGCCGAGGATTCGCCGATCCACGGCGCCCAGGTCGGGGCGACCGTCCGGGGCAGGCCATGAACCAGGCCCGGGGTCTCATACCGGTACATCTGGCCCGTGGCGTAGGTGCGGAAAAAGTCCTGGAAGCCAGAGTAGGAATCCTCCATGTACAGCGTCTGGGAATGCAGGGTTAGGCCCGGCGTCAGGTCCCATTCCAGATTGAGCTGGAAGATGTCGTTCTCGGCCTGGAACTTCGGATCGTATCCCGTCGAGATGGTGCGCAGGTCAGGTGACTGACGATTGCCCTCGACGCCGAACGGGTCGACATACAGCGGCAACAGATAGGTCCCGTCCCAACCGTTGGATGCAGAGCTGGCATATCCCCTCGGCGGGCGGCCGCCGCCGGTCCAGACCGGGTTCACGAACACGCCGGTGAAGCTGATGATGGCGGCGGTCAGCGGGAAGCCGCGACCGTCCGGCACGCCAAAAGCCTTGTCATCATAAAGCGATGACGGCGTGCAGCCGGCGGTCAGGGTCGTGCTGCTCCAGTAGGAGAAGATTGGCGTAGTTTGGGCCGTGCCGTCCGGAGCCGTCCAGGCCAGGCTCTCCGGCGTTTCCCCACGCGTGCACAGCATCTTGCCGGTGCGGGCGCGGTCATCATCCTCGCGGAACCGCTCCCACAGGAAGTTGGCGCGGAAGTTCTCGGTCGGTTCCCACAGCACGCCCACGCGCGTCGACCACAGGTCGCGGCCGTTGACGTTCTGGTCGGTGACGGTGTTGTAATCGAAGCCGTCTCGCTGGGTCACGGCGAAGGCGCCGCGGACCGCCAGGGTGTCGCCCACCGGAATGTTGATCATGCCCCTGGCGCGACGGCTGTCGTGGTTGCCGACCTCCCACTGGGCGTCCATCGAGAACTGCTCCAGTTCGGGCAGGTTGGGGAGCAGATTCACGACCCCGGCGGTGGCGTTGCGGCCGTACAGGGTGCCCTGCGGCCCGCGCAGCACCTCGAGCCGCTGGACGTCGAAATACTCCTGCTCGAACAGGCGGTTTCTGAGCAGGGCGGTGTTGTTGAACGACACGGCCACGCCCGGATCGGCGGTGGTGGCCAGCACCTTGGCCCCGATGCCGCGGATGGAGAAATTATAGCCGGTGAAATTGTCCTTGGAGAAGTTGACGTTGGGCACCACGCGCAGCAGTTCGGCCCCGCCCTCGATCTTGCGCTCGTCCAGCTGTTCGGCCGAGAAGGCCGAGACCGCCACCGGCACGTCGATGATCCGCTCTTCCATCCGCCGCGCCGTGACGACGATGTCCTCCAGCGCCGCGACGTCGGGGCGCGCCTGTTGCGGCGCCGACAGGGCGGCGGGCGCGGTCGTCTGACGCCGCCGCACCGGCTCGTCGGCGGCCGGCGCGATCACATAGGCCCCGTTCACATCGCGCCGCCAGCCCAGTCCGGTGCCGCGCAGCAAGGTGGTCAAGGCCTGTTCGACGGTGCCGGCGCCGGAGACGGCGGCGCTGCGGCGGCCGTTCAGCCGCACGCCGGCGGCGATGACCACGGCGTCGGTCTGTTCCGACAGCGCCTGGACAGCCGCGCCGAGCGGCTGGGCCGGAATGGTGATGGCGCGACCCTGTGCGGACGCGCCCGACGCCGCCTGCGCCGCAGCGGGCGTCGTCGCCAGACCCGCCGCAAGCACGGCGGCGGTCGAAGCCAGGAACAAGCCCTTCAGGCTCGAACAATGAGATTTCATGAAGTCCCCCGTGTGAAATCCCGCGTTGGAACGCGGGGCGGGCGCTTCCCTTTGGGCGCGCCTCACCTACACAGGACAGCGGACCAAGACCGGCGTTTCAGGCCGGCGCAAGATTTCACAAAAACTTCGCCTTACGCCCCCCGCTTGCGGCCGATGACCATGCGTCCGGCGGCGTCGCGTCTCACGCTCAGACCCTTGCCTTGCGCCAGGGCGGTCAGGGCGATCTCCATCTGGTCGAAGCGGAAGGCCACTGTGACCGGCAGGTCGGCCAGACTGGGATCCTCCAGGACCACGCCAGCCGGATGATAGCGGTTCAGGCTTTCCACCACCTGCCCCAGGGGCGCGTCGCGGAAGGCCGCGCGCTGGTCGCGCCAGCGCCCCGCGCTCGCCGGGTCGAAGGTCTGGACGGCGAGCGATCCGTCGGGGCGCACGGTGGCGGCCTCTCCCGGCGTCAGGATGGCGACGCTTTCGGCCGACGCGGCCCTGACCCGTCCTCGGGACACCGCGACATGGGCGCCCCGGCTGCCGCGATTCACCTCAAAGGCCGTGCCGATGACGGTGACGGTCAGATCACCGGCCGCGACCGTGAACGGACGCTGGGGCGCCGCCGCGACGTCGAAGAAGGCGTCGCCTTCCAGAAGTTCGACCTTGCGCCTGTCGTCTTCCATTCGGACGCGCAGGATCGATCGACCGCCCAGGGTCACGCGGCTGCCGTCGGAGAGGACGATGCGGCGGATTTCCGCCGGGCCAGTCGCGGTTTCCACGGTTCTGACCCAAAGCGCCGCCATGACCTGGCGATGCAGATCAGGTCCGATCATGACGGCGCCGAGCATGGCCGCGGCGACGGCCGCCGGCGCGCCCCAGCGTTTCCAGCGCCCTGAACGGGTCTCGCGACGGGGCAGCCGCCGTCGATCCGGCGTCGCCACGGGTTCCGCCGGCAAGACGGCCGCGTTCAGGGCCTCGGACCAGTCCAGATCCGCCCAAAGCCCGCGGGCTTCAGCGAAGGCGTCGGCATGCGCCGGCTGGGCCTCCAGCCACGTCGTCAGCGCCCGCCGCCGTTCGGCCGGCAGAGGCGCGCCGCTGTTCAACTCCGACAGCCAGTCGAAGGCGGCGTCCATCACCTCATCGGGCGCCTCATCGGGGAAGACGGGCGCGGTCAACGCACGCTCCTGTCCAGTTCGGCGGTCATGCGCGCCTTGAGTGTGGAGAGGGCGCGCGAAATCCGGCGGCTGATGTCCGCCTGAGACCGACCGGTCCGCTTCGAAATCTCATCGTAGGTCATGCCTTCAATCCGGCTCATAACAAGCAGGCTGCGCTCCTCTTCGGGCAGGTCAAGGATCGCCTGATTCAATCGCCTGTGCCTTTCCCTCTCCAGAAGGACACTTTCGGGGGTTCGTTCTTCCAGGATCGGAAGCAGGGGCGCCTGCGTCTCCTGATCGAGCGTGCGTTGCGCCACGGCCGCGTGGCGCATCTGGTTCAGGACCAGGTTTCGCGCCATGACCAACAGGAAGGCGCGAGGATTGCCGACCGAGCGGCGGTCCGGCAAGCCGCCGAAGCGCAGGAAGGCGGTCTGGATCGCGTCCTCCAGCCCGTCGTGATCGACGCCGAAACGCCGGCGCAAGGCCTTCAGCAGATCAGCATGATATCTGCGGTGCAGGCTGTCCATCATGCTACGCCACTCGGTGTGATCCGATCTGAAGGCTAGTCCTCGTCGAGCCGAACCCGAGCGCCGCCTTCGATAGGGACGAAGCATGAAGGTTGGATGACGCCCTGCTTCAGCGACCGCCCGGGCGCCCTCGAGAGGCGATCCCTCAGAAGCGCGTCCATCTCCGCCGAACAGAATCGGAACGCGTTGCGTCCGCAGGGCGGACGAAGCGGGGAATTCTTCGCAAAACCACTGGCGCGCTCGCGGATGAGCCGATCGGCGAGCGCTGACAAGGTATTGAAAACTGGAGCGGGCGATGGGAATCGAACCCACGACATTCAGCTTGGGAAGCTGACGTTCTACCTCTGAACTACGCCCGCGCGACGTCTTCCTTAGACGGAGGTCTGGCGCGGCTCAAGGCGGCGGGGCAAGGTCTTGTCGGGGAGGATGGGAAATGCGGCGAGGAAACGACGGCGGCGGCCTGGGCGGCCTCGGCTTCGGCTGTCTTGCAGCCACGATATTGGCGGGCGTGGCGGCGGCGGCGCTGTGGGTGATCTTCGCCTGGGGCGTCAATCAGGCCTGAGCGCCGCCGCCCTTGACAACTATTCGACGCTTTCGACGGCGACGCCGCGCGATTTCAGGATCGACTGGACGCTGTCGTCGCCGGTCAGGTGGGCGGCGCCCACAGCGATGAAGGCGGTGCCGGAGCCCTGAAGCTGGGTCTGGATCTGGTCGGCCCAGTCGGTGTTCCGGTCGACCAGCAGCGCCTTGTACAGTTCCGGGGCGTCGGTCTTCATCTCCTCGACGACGATCTTGTCCAGGGCTTTAACGTCGCCCTTGGCCCAGGCCTCGACCATGGAATCGAGCCGGACCACCGCCTGATCATAGTCCTTCAACGTCTCGCGCAGGAGCTCCAGCTGGACGTCGTCAGGCAGGGTGGCCAGCATGCCGATCTGTTCCTCGATCGTTTCCAGACCATGCACGGGCTTGCCCGCCGCGATGGCGCGCGCCTTCAAGGCCTGCTCGACGCCGGACTGGGGATCATAGCCGGCCTTCAGCAGGGGGGCGACCGACAGTGTCAGACCGACCAGCCAGGGCTTCATCGGCTCCATCTGTGCGGCGGTGAGACCGATGGTCTGGGCGGCGACGTCCAGCTGGGCCACTTCCTCGGCCGTCAGACGGCTGGACAGCGGGGTCTGGGGCGACATGCCGTATTGCTGCACCAGGGGGATGACGGCCGCCTGGTCGTCGGGATTGCTGATTTCGAACCAGATGTCCGAGGCGCTTTCGAAGGCGGCCTGGACGCGTGGGCTGTTCCAGCCGGTGGTCGGGCGCAGCACATGGACCGTGCCGAACAGATACAGGGTCGAGTCCGCATCCTTGACCACCCACAGGGCCGGTCCCTGGCCCTGAATGGCGGGCGCCGCGGCGGCGGCTGGAGCCGGGGCGGCCTGGGTCTGGGGCTGGGCCAGGGCCTGGGCCGGAGCGCCGGCGATGGCGAAGACCAGGGCCAGGCCGGCGGCGACGCCGACGACGCCCTGGGTGAGGGTGGAAACGGAAGACTTGAGGCGTTTGGAAAGGGTCATGGTTGTTTCCTCGGTTGAAAAGATGTGGAAATGTTGGGGTTTAGGCGAGCCCACGACGGGCGGACACGACGGCGGAGACGAACAGGTAGAGGGTCATCAGGACGGCGTAGGCGTCCCAGGCGGTGAGCGGCGGCAGCAGGCTGAGCCGCTCGGCTGCCGCCCACAGGAACAGCAGCCCCTGTCCCAGGAAGAAGGTCGCGGTGGCGGCCTCCAGGGTGGTGCGGCGCAGCAGTTCATCGACGCCGCGCCACATCCTGATGTTCAGCACCGTATGAAGGGCGAACAGCAGAATGATCAGGCCCATCGCCAGGCCGCCGGCCAGTCCCGCCAGAGCGAAGGCCAGGGGCAGCAGCAGGATGAAGCCGGAGAAGCCAAGGACCGCCGCCTGGAAGCGGGCCTGACCGACCTCCTCGGGCGAGGCGGGTTCTTCCAGATGATACATCCGGGCCAGACGACGCGGGTCCAGACTGATGACCATGACCGCACCGGCGCCGATAATCAGGGCGATGCCGGTCAAGGCCGCCAGGGCGTCTGACCATCGCAGGTTCAGGCCGTCCAGGGCGTCCGGCCCAATCAGCTGGGGCAGGACCGTTCGGCCGAAGACATAGCCGACGGCCCCCATGACCGCGCCGAAGCCGAAGCCGACCAGCAGACGACGCGGCAGGCGAGCGTTTTTGGGGGATGAAGCGGTCATCCGTTGTTCTCCTCTTCCGAGAAAATGGACTCGATCGGTTGATCGAAGATGCGGGCGATCTTGAAGGCCAGCGGCAGGGACGGGTCGTAGCGACCGGTCTCCAGCGCATTGACGGTCTGTCGCGAGACGCCCAGCAGTTCGGCGAGATGGGCCTGAGACCAGTCGCGTTCGGCCCGCAGCACCTTGAGACGGTTGTTCATGGTTCAGCCCTCACCGGCGCGCCAGCCACCACCAGCCCCAGACCACGGCGTAACCGATCAGCATCAGCGCCATCATGCCCAGGGCGCCGGTCGCGGCGTAGGCGGCGGGGTCGGTCCGACCGTCGAAGGGAGAAGCGATCACAAACCGCTCAGCCGGCGGCGCGGTGGCCAGGATGACGAAGACGCCGCCCACGGCCAAGCCGATGGACCCGCCGTAATACCAGGCCGCCTTGTGCGCCTCGCGCGCGGCCTCGTCGATGCGAACCATCCAGGCGAAACCGAGCCAGAGCGCCAAGGCCATCATCAGCACCGCCATGACGCCGATGACCGCCAGCAAGGCTGTGTCCTCCTCGACCAAGCCGCGGTTTGAGGCGAAGACGAAGACGACCGCCGAGATGACAACGATCACCATGACCGCCAGCACGCCGGCCAGCGACAGGGCGATGAGTTTCCAGAGGCCTTTGGCCATGACAATGCTCCTTGTCCTTATGACAAGGATGCTTGTCTCACGAGGCTTGGCGCGCTGTCAAGCACCCTTGTCAAAGAGACAAGCTCAGTTGTCTGTCGGCGCCGTCAACTCCGGCCGGGTGATGGTGCGCGGCTGGGTTTCGACCTGAGCAAGCGCAGGAATTTCCTTGCCCTCGTGATCCACCTGCAGATCCTCGAAACGGCGGGCCGAGACCATGACCTGGCTCTCCAGCGAGCCGACGAACTGGTTGTACTTGCCGACCGCCTGATCCAGCGCCCGCCCCACCGCCGAGGCGTGGCCGCCCATGACCGACAGCCGTTTGTAGAGTTCGCGCCCCAGGGCGGCGACCTTGTCGGCGTTGGCCGCCTGTTCCTCGGCCCGCCAGCCGTAGGCGACGGCCTTGCACAGGGCGAACAGGGTCGAAGGGGTGGCGATCACGACCCGCGACTCCATCGCGTCGGACAACAGGTCCGGCGCATGGTCCAGGGCGGAGGCCAGGAAGCTGTCGCCCGGCACGAACAGAACGACGAAATCGGGGCTTGGCTTGAACTGGTCCTGATAGGCCTTGGACGACAGCTGGCGCACATGGGTCTTCAGGCTGGCGGCGATGCGCAGGCCGACCGAACGGGCGCGCGCCTCCTCGTCGCCCTCCTCGTCGTCAAAGGCCAGGGGGACCTTGGCGTCGATCACGAACAGACCGCCGCCGGGCAGCCGCACCAGGAAGTCGGGGCGGTTCTGCCGCCCCTCGTCATCGGCGCTGGAGGTCTGTTCGGTGAAGTCGAACCGGCCGGCCATGCCGGCGGCCTCCAGCACGTTGCGGCAGGTCTGTTCGCCCCAGCGACCGCGCCGGCCGGTGTTGCCGCGCAGGGCCTCGGTCAGTTTGCGGGCCTCGTCCCGCGTCGCCGACGAGGCGGCCATCAACTGGGTCAGCTGTTCCTTGAGACCGCCAGTCTCCTCGGCCCGGGTCTTTTCCAGCGCCGCCACATGTTCCTGAAACTTCGTCAGGGTGTCGGCCACCGGCTTCAGCTGGGCCGCCATCCGCTCGCGCGCCAGCTGGTCCTGGGCGCGGAAGGTCTCGGTCGCGCGACTGACCATCTGGTCCGCCACCACCTGGGCCGACTGGGCCGCCTGGGCCTTCAGCAGTTCGCCCATGGTGACCCGGCTCTCCTCGACCAGATCAATGCGCGCCAGGGCCGCCGACAGCGCCCCCTGTGCTTTTTGCCACCCCATGAAGGCCCACAGGAAACCGCCCCCCAAGGCGGCGGCGAGGACGGCGAGGATCAGCGCGAGCATGTTCATGCTCCGTTCCTAGCGGGAGTCGCCTTCCCGGAAAAGCCGCCAGCGGCGTCTTTACGCCGGCCTTCGCGCCCGCATGGCTTGAACAATGGTGCCGTCGTCCAGCCAGTCCAGCTCGCCGCCCACCGGCACGCCGCGCGCCAGGGAGGTGACCTGGACGTCGGAGCTCGAGATGCGTTCGGCGACATAATGGGCGGTGGTCTGGCCGTCGACGGTGGCGGGCAGGGCCAGGACGACCTCGCGCACCGCGCCGCCCCCCTCGTTCTGGTGTCTGACCCGGCCGACCAGTTCGGCGATGCGCAGATGTTCGGGGCCGACCCCGTCGAGGGCCGACAGCAGGCCGCCCAGCACATGATATTTGCCGCGGAAGGCGCCGGACCGCTCCATGGCCCACAGGGCGCCGGCCTCCTCGACCACGCAGATCAGGCCGTTGTCGCGCGATCCGTCCGAACAGATGGCGCAGGGGTCGCGCGTGTCGGGCGCGCCGCAGACCGAGCAGGACACCACCTTCTCGGCCGTCTCGGCCAGCGACGCCGCCAGCGGCACAAGCAATTGCTCGCGCCGCTTCAGCAGGGCCAGGGCCGCGCGCCGGGCCGAGCGCGGGCCGAGCCCTGGCAGTTTGGCGAGAAGGGAGATGAGCCGCTCGATCTCCGGCCCGGCGGAAGCGGCCATCAGAACAGTTTCGGCATTCCGGGAATATTCATCCCGGCCATCGGGCCTGCGGCCTCGCGCATCAGGGCGTTGTTGACCTCGTCCAGCTTGCGCTTGGCGTCGGCGTGGGCCGCCACGATCAGGTCCGCCAGGATCTCGCCCTCGCCGGACGACAGCAGGCTGTCGTCGATCTTGATCGCGGTGATCTCGCCGGCGCCCTTCAGGGCCACGGTCACAAGGCCGCCGCCCGAGGAGCCCTCGGCGGAGGTTTCGGCCATCTTCGCCTGGGCGTCCTGCAGCTTTTGCTGCATCGCCTGGGCCTGCTGCATCAGTTGGGTAAGGTCTTTCATGCCCCCTAGATAAGACGAAGCCGGCCGGTGCGACAGGGGTGTTTCGCCCGGATGACGTGCGTCCCCTTGGAAACGATGGATTGCCTGATTTGCACTTGAAACAGTTGCTGAAGCGACTAAATCAGCACCTGCACTTGTTGCTTTTCATGATCAGGACGCCTTCCCATGGCCTATGATGCCGCCACCCAACGCGACGCCCCGCTGTCGGACGCCGCCCTGTCGCAACTCTTCACCGAGGCGCGCACCCGCAACGCCTGGAGCGACCGCCCGGTCGCGCCGGAACTGCTGCACAAACTGTACGACCTGACCAAGTTCGGCCCCACGGCCGTCAACGCCAGCCCCGCCCGGTTCGTCTTCGTCACCTCGCCCGAGGCCAAGGCGCGCCTGATCCCGCTGATGAGCGAGGGCAATCGCGCCAAGACGCAGCAGGCGCCGGTGAACCTGATCATCGCCCAGGACATCGACTTCCACGAGCATCTGGACGCCCTGTTCCCGCACGCGCCGGGGGCCAAGGCCTGGTTCGCCGATGAGGCCGGACGTCGCGAGAGCGCCTTCCGCAACGCCTCGCTTCAGGGCGGATATCTGACCATCGCCGCCCGGGCCCTGGGCCTGGACGTCGGCCCCATGTCCGGCTTCGACGCCGCCGCCGTGAAGGCGGAATTCTTCCCCGACAGCAATGTCGAGCCGAACTACATCCTCAACCTCGGCTACGGCACGGAAGAGAACCTTTTCCCGCGCTCGCCGCGCCTGTCGTTCGAGCAGGCGGCGAAGATTCTCTGACCACCCGCGATCAGGGCCCAAAAAGACGACGGGGCGGCCTGCAAAGGCCGCCCCGCTTCAATTCCGACCATGCGAGGTCGATCTCAGGTGTTCGGCGGCGCTGCGCTGGTCGCAGCGGGCGGAGCCGCCGGGGTCTGCTGTGTCGTGGGGGCAGCGCCGACAGCCGGGGTTTCGCCGGTCGCCTCGGTCGCAGGCGCGCCCTCGGCAGGCGCCGCTTCTCCTTCGGCCGGGGCCGTCGCGCCGGGCTGACGGGCCGGATCGGGCGCCGGAATGGCGAAGCCGCCCGAGCCCTGGTTCCGCAGCCAGGCGATCAGATTGATCCGCGTCTGCGTATCGCGAATGCCGGCGAAGGACATCTTGGTGCCCGGCACATAGCGAGCCGGAGCGGTGATGAAGCTGTTCAGTTCGTCATAGCCCCAGGTCGGCGCCTCGGCCTTGTGCTTGGCCATGGCGTCCGAATAGGCGAAGCCCGCCCGGTGCATGACCGGGCCGCCGACCACGCCAAACAGGTTCGGGCCGATGCCGTCGGCCCCGCCCTGCGCCGCATTGTGGCAGGCCTGGCAGCGCGCGAACGCGGCCTCGCCGGCGGCCAGATCGGCGGCCGGCAGGACCGTGCCCCAATCCGGCGGCAGCTCGGCCTGTTCAGCGCCGGCGGCCTCATCGGGCGCATCGACGAAATACCCCATCTTTTCCGGCGGCGCGGAATGATAGATCAGGCCCGACGCCTGTTGCACGACCAGGATGACGAACGCCGTCCCCAGGGCCGCACCGAATATCTTGTTCCATTTCAGATCGCCGCTCATGCGCGTCGTCTCATCCCGTCCCTAAGGTTTCCCACCTCCGCCGTCTTACGCAGCGAAGCCTTCCTTGCCTGATCAGGTCTTACACGGTAGCGCGGGGTTCGCAACCGGCGCGAACGCTCCAACAGCGGCGGCTGATCCAGGCAGGCTCCGAGTAGACTCATGAATCCGTTGATATTGATACCCGCTCGCATGGCGGCGACCCGTCTGCCGAACAAGCCTCTGGCCGATATCGGCGGCAAACCCATGATCGTGCGGGCCTATCAGCAGGCCGAGGCCTCGGGCCTGCCGGTCGCGGTCGCCGCGGGCGATCCCGAGATCGTCGCAGCTATCGAGGCCATCGGCGGCCGCGCCATTCTAACCGATCCCGACCTGCCCTCGGGCTCGGACCGCATCCGCGCCGCCGTCGACGCCATCGACCCGGAAGGCGATTTCGACGCCGTGATCAACGTCCAGGGCGACATGCCCTTCGCCGACCCGGGCCTGGCCACGGCCTGCGCCGCCATTCTGCACGGCGAGCCGAGCTGCGACATCGCCACCCTGGTCGCAATCGAGGCCGATCTGTCGGACCGGACCAATCCCGACGTGGTCAAGGCGATCCTGGCCCTGGGCGAGAACGAGCGCCAGGGCCGCGCCCTCTATTTCACCCGCTCGACCCTGTATGGCGACGCCCCCATCTGGCGTCACATCGGCGTCTACGGCTATCGCCGCGCAGCCCTGAACCGCTTCTGCGCCGCGCCCCCGTCGCCGCTGGAGAAGCGCGAGAAGCTGGAACAGCTGCGGGCGCTGGAGATGGGCATGCAGATCTGGGCCGCCGTCATCGACGAAGCCCCCCTGTCCGTCGACAATCCGGCGGACCTGGAGGCGGCGCGAGCGCTGGCCTGACGAATCTCCCTCCCCTGATCGCTGCGCGATCGCCCCCCATGAAGGGGAGGGAGATCAGGCCTCCTCCGCCCAGGCCTTGATCAGGCTGTGAGCGATGGCGAAGGGCGGCGGGGCCTGGATGGTCGGATGCTCGCCGGCGATCACCGCCCGCGCCTCGGCCCGCGTCAGCCAGGCCACCGATTCCAGCTCGGTCTGATCCGGCCGGGCCTGGTCGTCCGACACCTCGGCGATCAGGCCGATCATCAGTTGCGACGGGAAGGGCCAGGGCTGGCTGGAGTGGTAGGCCGTGGCGACCACGGTCAGGCCGGCCTCCTCCTTCACCTCGCGGGCGCAGGCCTCCTCGATGGATTCGCCGGGCTCCAGGAAGCCGGCCAGGGCCGACATCCGCCCGACAGGCCAGGCCGCCTGGCGGCCCAGCAGACAGATCGGCTCAGGCCCGCCCTTGTAGACCGGCAGCATGATGGTGACCGGGTCCACGCGCGGGAAATGTTCGGTCCCGCAGGCCGGGCAACGTCGTTTCCACCCGCCCGATGTCGTCTCGCTCAGCGTGCCGCAGTTGGCGCAGAAACCATGTTTGCGCCGCCAGTCGAACAGGCTCTTGGCCCCGCCCGCCATGGCCGCGTCCTGCGCCGGCAGCATGGCCGCCGCGCCGCGCATCTCGTGGAAGGCGCCCAATCCCCTCACCGGCCCTTCGGCCGGATCGATCGAGCCTTCGAACTCGATGGCGAACACCGGCGCCCCGGCCCACAGACCCAGGAAGACATCGCGGTCCGGAACCATGTCGCGCGCGTGTTTCAGCGACAGCCAGGCCAGGCGCGGCCCCCCGGCCGTCTCCTCGACCAGCGGCCGCCCCTCCCACAGCACCATCGACTGGGCTTCGGGATTGGCCTCCTGCTCGGCCAGCCATTCGGAATCGTTGCGCAGGTCGCCGGCCCGATCCAGGGGATTGCCGGCGAAGATGTTCTGATGAGCCATGCGGCCTTGTAACCCTTGATTCCGTTCGCCGCACCCGTCATATCCCCTCTCGGAGATCGCGCGGGCGAAGGCTTCGCCAACCTGGTCAGGGCCGGAAGGCAGCAGCCACAACGAATTCCCCTTCGGGTCGCGCGGTCTCTACTTCATTCTTTTTTGCGCTATCGCGTCACGACGCGGCGGCTCGCTACCCGAGCGCTATTGCGCCTCGTCTCCGTAGCTAGCTGTGACCAGCTCTGTTGAGGCAATGCGATTGTAGAAAAGCACAACTTCTGCGAACGTCGCCTTATGAAACCCGTATGGCTTCTGGGACTGTTGTCGTTGTGCGCATGCGGATCGGCGCCCGCAGAACAGCGCCAGCAGTTGACCGAGTTCAAGCCGTACCGAACGATGGGATGTTACGAGAACGCCCTTCAGACAAACGGCGCCCAGATCGATATCAACCCCGACGGCACAGTCGAGATTTCGACATGGACGGGACAACAGGCGTCACAAACGCCTTCGAATGAGATCGGTCGCCGCCTCTACGAGTTCGGGCTCGACCTTAAAAATCCGATCTACGTCGAGCCGGAAGCGTCCAATAGGTACATGGACGTCGTTGGAATCGTTAAAGACTTGAAAGGGCGAGGATACAGGCACGTCCGACTGGTGGACCTGCCTGCGTGATCACGCGCTCACGCTGCGTTTTCGATCCGGGATATTCCGGCTTTTTCGGTGAACGCCCGCTTCGCTGCAGACCTGACCCGCTGTAAGACTTCGCCCATGACGGACAGCGACACGAATCTCGACGGCCCGCCCTGGGAAGAGGACGAGGTCCTCGCGCGCGACGAAAACACCGACGACATGTTCGGTGCGCCCGCCTCCACGCCCGAGCCCGTCGCACCGCCCCCAGCCGTGACCGCCCCCGCGCCCCCCTCCGACCAGGCCCACGCCGGCGTCGAGGCCCATGCCGACGACGGGTCCGCCTATCAGGTGCTGGCGCGCAAATACCGGCCGCGCACCTTCGAGGACCTGATCGGGCAGGAGGCGATGGTCCGCACCCTGACCAACGCCTTCTCGACCGGCCGGATCGCCCACGCCTTCATGCTGACCGGGGTCCGCGGCGTCGGCAAGACGACCACCGCCCGTCTGCTGGCCCGCGCCCTGAACAACGAGACGGAGACCATCGACCGGCCGTCCCTGACCCTGACCGCCCACGGCCGGCACGACGCCGCCATCATGGCCGGCCAGCATATGGACGTGATGGAGATGGACGCCGCCTCCCACACCGGCGTCAACGACATCCGCGACATCCTGGAGAGCGTCCGGTATGCGCCGGTCGAGGCCCGCTACAAGGTCTATGTGCTGGATGAGGTCCACATGCTGTCGACGCAGGCGTTCAACGCCCTGCTGAAGACGCTGGAGGAGCCGCCGCCCCACGCCAAATTCATCTTCGCCACCACCGAGATCCGCAAGGTGCCGGTGACGATCCTAAGCCGCTGCCAGAGATTCGACCTGCGTCGGGTCGAGCCCGAGATCCTGATCGGCCACCTGGGCCGGATCGCCGAGCGCGAAGGCATGAAGATCGAACAGGACGCCCTGGCCCTGATCTCGCGCGCGGCCGAAGGCTCGGTGCGCGACGGCCTGTCCCTGCTGGACCAGGCCCTGGTCCAGGCCGAGCGCGGCGAGATGGTCAAGACCGAGACGGTCCGCGACATGCTGGGCCTGGCCGACCGCAGCCAGACCATCGCCCTGTTCGAATCCGTCATGGCCGGCCGCACGCCCGAGGCCCTGGAGAATTTCCGCACCCTGTACGGCTTCGGCGCCGATCCGGTGCAGGTGACCAACGACCTCCTGGAACACTGCCACGCCGCCTCGGTGGCCAAGATGCTGGGTCCGAACGCGACCCGACTGCCCAATGACCAGGCGCAGAAGCTGGCCGCTCTGGGCGCCGCCATTCCGGCCGCAACCCTGTCGCGCACCTGGCAGATGCTGCTGAAGGCGCTGGACGAGGTGCGCCGCGCGCCCAATCCGGCCGATGCGGTCGAGATGGCCATTGTCCGCCTGGCCTACGCCGCCGACCTGCCGGGACCCGAGGAGGCGCTGAAACGACTTCAGTCCGGCGAACCGTTCGGCGGCGGTTCCGCGCCACGTGGCGGCGGCGGGGGCGGCGGAGGCGGAGGGACATCGGCCCAGCTGGCCGCGCGTCCGGTCATGGCCCCGGCCCTGCCCGACCCGCAGACCTTCGAGCAGGTGGTCGCCCTGATCGGCGAGAAACGCGAAGTCGGTCTGCAGATGGACGTCGAGCGGTTCGTCAAGCCGGTCTCGTTCAAGCCCGGCGCCATCGTCTATGAAAGCGTCGAGGGCGCGCCGGTCGAACTGGCGCGGCGCCTGGCCGGGCGGCTGCGGGAATGGACCGGCCGCACCTGGCTGATCGCCGCCAACGGCCAGGGCGGCGGCGAGACCCTGATCGAGCGTCAGAAGAAGGAGCGGGCCGCCGAGCGCGAGAAGGTCGAGGCCGACCCCTTCATCAAGGCGGTGCTTCTGGCCTTCCCCGGCGCCAAGCTGGGCGAGATCAAGACCATCGCCCCCGCCGTCGTCACGCCGGAAATCCCCGACGCGCCCGAGGACGACGACGAGGACTGACGGCCTATCCCTCGAGCGAGACCACAGGCCCTGCTTCCACCGGGGTCGTTCGACGTCCGCCACGGCGGCGCTTCAGCCAGGACCGGATCCGCGACTGGATCCGGTCGTCGATCGCGAAATGGAAGGCGAAGGCGAAGGCGACCGCCGCCAGCACGCCGCCGCCCCAGAGCGCCCACTGCACGGGCGCCGACAGGGCGAAGCGGGCCGCAGCCGCATTGACCACCCCGAACCAGGCGATGCGGACGATCTCATTCGAGATGAACATCGAGAAGGAGACCATGGCGGCGGTCTCCACCCATTTCGACGGACGACGCACCGGCACGGCGCCGGCGGCCAGAATGATCAGTGAGATCATCGCCAGGGAGATCAGGGCGTTCTTGCCGAAGGCCTGAGCGAGCGCCAGGCCGAGGAAGGCGGCGACGCCGACCCAGCCGGCCAGACGGGGGTCGATCCAGATCTTCTGGGCGAACCAGGCCAGGCTCATGCCCAGAAAGAACAGCGGCAGGGCGCGCATGAAGCCGTAGCCCATCGGCATCTGATAGACCGGATAGCCCAGCAGGCTCCAGCACAGCTGGTTGGCGGTCAGATAGGCGGCGACGCCCAGGGCCAGCGCGCCCCAGGGCCCAAGGCGCGTCAACCCGCGCAGGATCCAGGGAAAGCACAGATAGCAGCCGATCAGGGCCGAGATCGACCAGGTCGGGGCGTTCCAGCCCAGGCCGCCGGGCACGCCATAGGACTGCAACAGCAGCAACTGGGCCGGCAGCTGGTCCCAGCGGAACCATTCCGGATTGCGCGGCGCCGCCCCCGCCGCCGCACCGAGCAACACCAGGGCGACCAGCGACAGCCCCATGATCAGATGAGCGGGGACCACGCGAAGGACCCGCTTCAGCACGAAGTCGCCCGCCGACATCCGGCCCTGGCCCACTGCGGCCCCATAGACCCGCATCAGCACATAGCCGGAATCGATCAGGAAGAAGTTGGTCAGCAGGAAGCCGCCACGCGAGAACACCGGATGCACGGCCTCGGCCAGAGGAACCGGCCCGGCTCCCTGGAAGTGATGCAGGATGATCAGGAAGGCCACAATGAAACGCAGCGCGTCCAGCCAGCCGCCACGGGCGATCGGGGTTGTCTCGTTTCGGGTCGAAATCAGGCTCCAGGGCACGGCGAACGCCTCCTATGACCCCGATCTCGCAAGAGCCGGGCCGTAGAGGGACCTCTAGCCGCGCACGAGGCGCAGGAACTCCTCGCGGGTGCGGGGATCGTCGCGGACCACGCCGATCAGGTGGCTGGTCGACAGACTGGCGCCGGGGGCGTTGACGCCGCGCAAGGTCATGCAGCTGTGCTCGGCCTCGATGACCACGCCCACGCCCTGGGGCTTCAGGACGGTCTGGATGGCCTCGGCGATCTCGGCCGTCATCTTCTCCTGGATCTGCAGGCGTCGGGCGAAGCCGCGCACCACGCGCGCCAGTTTGGAAATGCCGACCACGCGGTCGGTCGGCAGATAGGCGACATGGGCCTTGCCCACGACCGGCAGCATATGGTGCTCGCAGAAGCTGACGAACCGGATGTCCTTCAGCACGACCAGCTGGTCGTAACCGCCCGTCTCCTCGAAGGTCTTCTCCAGATAGGACAGGGGGTCGACCTCGTAGCCCGAAAACAGCTCGCGATAGCTGCGCGCCACCCGCGCCGGGGTTTCCAGCAAGCCCTCGCGGTCGGGATCGTCGCCCGCCCATTCGATCAGGGTGCGGACGGCGGCCTCGGCGTCGGCCTGGGTCAGTCGGGAGGCGGTCGGGGGCGCATCAGTCATTGCGGGCCTATTAGCGAAGCAGAGCCGAGAAAGAAAATCCTTCTTCCCGTCCATTACGCTGCGGCGACCGATTTGGACCCCCGGGGACCTGGAAACGTGGTCTGAGTATCCGAGCCGCCTGACCGGCCGGCGGCCGTCAGGCCGCGCGATCGACGTCGGGGAAGGACGCCAGAGAGACGGTGTCGGTGCTGGACAGCAGTCGAGGCAGGTCGATCAGGACGACGAAGCCGTCCTCGCGCCGCACCACGCCCGAGATATAGTCCGAGCGCCACTTGATCCCGATGTC
>NZ_JBWKNX010000020.1:69196-78034 GCF_059415785.1 Brevundimonas sp. GW821-FHT10A07 | reverse complement strand
TCGCCTGATGCGGTGAACATCAGGCGGGCGTCCCGGATCAGGGGAAATCTAACCGATCAGCGACAAACAAGGACAGGCGGGAGCGTCAGCGAGCGCCAGGCGGGGGCGACTCGGTGTCAGACGCTGGCGTGGTCATCACCAGCGCCAGAGTCGCCCCCGCCTGGTCGCAAGCGCGACCTGTCCTCCCCCGCGCCTTCGCGCGCGGAGAGGTGGGCCAACACCCACAATGACGCTGGTCTGAATCGAACGTTTTCAACGCCCTAAAAGATTCTCGACCCTATTTCCCCGCCATACCCGCCGGCGCCCGCATACTCCTCTCATCCCCGCCGATGGGGAGGGCGTCGGATCCAGCGCCCTGACGGCGGCGGGGCTGTGGTCGAGCGATGAAGCCGGTGGGGAGGAGACCGCCGGGGTCCTTAGGGGCGGCGATGGATGCCGCCTACTGCTCGCCGCACGCCTAGGAAAGCGGGCCGCTGTCGATCCTTGTCGGCATGTCCGCCCCAGCGAAGCCGTCGCAAGACGGCCCGCCGATCCGGCAAGGCTCTAAAAAGAGGGCCGCCAGCCGGAGTGCGTGTGGAAAACGACCGCGTGGGACGACGACTGCGCCGAAACGGTAATTAAAACTCCAAACCCCGGGTGCAGACCCGGCGTCCCACGCCCTCCCCAACTTCGCCACGAAACGGCGAGGACAGGGCCAATTCCGCATGTGCGTGCGGCGTCCAAACCACGCAGGTGTGGGCCGTTCGCCAGCCACGCTTGAACCACGGCTCTTTCAAACCACATACTCATCCGAACGCCGTCGGAATCGACGGGCTGTCATGCGCTGGTCGGACCTCTTGTCCGGGCGACCGTGGCGGCGGGCCGGAGATCATCAATGGCCCAGGAGTACGCATCATGACTGAAACAAAGATCCTGCCCGTCCTGCCGCTGAGAGACATCGTCGTCTTCCCGCATATGGTCGTGCCGCTCTTCGTCGGCCGCGAGAAATCGGTGAAAGCCCTCGACGAGATCATGAAGGGTGAAAAGCAGATCCTTCTGGCGACCCAGAAGAACAGCGTCGACGACGATCCGTCGCCCGACGCCATCTATCCGATCGGCGTGCTGGCCAGCGTGCTGCAGCTGCTGAAACTGCCCGACGGCACCGTCAAGGTTCTGGTCGAGGGCAAGGGCCGGGCGCGCCTGACCCGCTTCACCGACCGCGAGGACTATTTCGAGGCCGAGGCCGTCGAGATCGAGGACGAGCCGGGCGACGCCTCCCAGACCGAGGCCATGCTGCGCGCCGTGGTCGAACAGTTCGAAAACTATGTGAAACTGAACAAGAAGGTCCCGCCCGAGGCCCTCAGCTCCATCCCCCAGATCACCGACGCCTCCAAGCTGGCGGACTCGGTGGCCGCCCACCTGTCGGTCAAGATCATCGACAAACAGGGCCTGCTGGAAACCTTCGACGTGCCCAAGCGGCTGGAGAAGGTCTATGGCCTGATGGAGGGTGAGATCTCGGTCCTGCAGGTCGAGAAGAAGATCCGCTCGCGCGTGAAGCGCCAGATGGAGAAGACCCAGCGCGAATATTATCTGAACGAGCAGATGAAGGCGATCCAGCGCGAGCTGGGCGAGACCGACGACGCGCGCGACGAGATCATGGACCTGGAGAAGCGCATCCGTAAAACGCGCCTGTCCAAGGAGGCTCGCACCAAGGCCGAGGCCGAGGTCAAGAAGCTGCGCAACATGTCGCCGATGTCCGCCGAGTCGACCGTGGTCCGGAACTATCTCGACTGGCTGCTGTCCGTGCCGTGGGGCAAGGCCAAGCAGAAGCCGATCGATCTGGTCAAGGCGGAGGAAATCCTTGAGGAGGACCACTTCGGCCTGGAGAAGGTCAAGGAACGGATCATCGAATATCTGGCGGTCCAGGCCCGAACCGGCAGCCTGAAGGGGCCGATCCTGTGTCTCGTCGGCCCTCCCGGCGTCGGCAAGACCTCGCTGGCCAAGTCCATCGCCAAGGCGACCGGGCGTGAATATGTCCGCATGTCGCTGGGCGGCGTGCGCGACGAGAGCGAGATCCGCGGCCACCGTCGGACCTATATCGGCTCCATGCCCGGCAAGATCATCCAGTCGATGAAGAAGGCCAAGACCACCAACGCCTTCGTCCTGCTGGACGAGATCGACAAGCTGGGGTCCGACTGGCGCGGCGACCCGTCCTCGGCCCTGCTCGAGGTGCTGGACCCGGCCCAGAACTCGACCTTCGGCGACCACTATCTGGAGGTGGACTACGACCTGTCCCAGGTCATGTTCGTGACGACCGCGAACAGCCTGAACATGCCGCAGCCGCTGATGGACCGGATGGAGATCATCCGGGTGTCGGGCTACACCGAGGACGAAAAGGTCGAGATCGCCAAGCGTCACGTCCTGCCCAAGCAGCTGACGGACCATGGGCTGAAGGCCGACGAACTGATCGTGCCGGAAGATACGATCCGCGACCTGATCCGTTACTACACCCGCGAGGCCGGGGTGCGGTCGCTGGAACGCGCCCTGGGCGGCCTGGCTCGCAAGGCCGTGCGCGAGATGGCCAAGACCAAGGTCACGTCGATCACGGTGGACACCGAGAAGCTGGCTGAATACGCCGGCGTCCGGAAGTTCCGCTATGGCGAGACGGACGAGGAGGATCAGGTCGGCATCGTCACCGGTCTGGCCTGGACCGAGTTCGGCGGGGACATCCTGACCATCGAGGCCATCAAGATGCCGGGCCGCGGCCGCATGACCGTGACCGGCAACCTGAAGGACGTGATGAAGGAGTCGATTTCGGCGGCGGCCTCCTATGTGCGGTCGCGGGCCCTGGCCTTCGGCGTCAAGCCGCCGGTGTTCGAGAAGACCGACATCCACGTCCACGTGCCCGACGGCGCGACGCCCAAGGACGGTCCGTCCGCCGGCGCCGCCATGACCGTGGCCATGGTCTCGGTCCTGACCGGCATCCCGATCCGCAAGGACATAGCCATGACCGGCGAGATCACCCTGCGCGGCCGGGTCACCGCCATCGGCGGTCTGAAGGAGAAGCTGCTCGCGGCCCTGCGGTCCGGTGTCAAGACGGTGCTGATCCCGCAGGAGAACGAGAAGGACCTGGCGGACGTGCCGGACAACGTCAAATCGGCGCTCGAAATCGTGCCGATCTCCACGGCGGACGAGGCCCTGCACTGGGCCCTGACCGGTCCCCTGACACCGGTCGAATGGGATGAGGCGACGGATCCTCTGCCCGCGCCCGTGCCTTCGCTTGACGGCGCTGCGGCGACCGTCAGCCACTGAGCCGCGACCTAGGTCGCAGACGAAACGCCGCCGACACGCCTGTCGGCGGCGTTTTCGCTTTTGACGCAACCGCCGATCCGCCCTTTACTGGTTCGCTTGGGAGGATGACATGACGAAAGCCGAACTTATCGGCCGTATGGCGACGGCCGCGAACATCAGCCGCGATCAGGCCAAGACGGCGCTTGAAGCCTTCACCGACGGCGTGGTGGAAGCCCTGACACAGGGCCGGGACGTCAAGCTGATCGGCTTCGGCAGTTTCACCCCTGTCGATCGCAAGGCCGGCGTCGCCCGCAACCCCCAGACAGGTCAGGCCGTGGCCCGGCCCGCCTCCCGCACCGCGCGCTTTCGCCCCGGCGAAGGCTTGAAAAGCGCCTTGAACGGTTGAAGCCCAACGGGCATAAGCCCGGCTCCGGTTTCCACTTCGGTTTCTTGGGCGGCTAGCTCAGCTGGTCAGAGCATCTCGTTTACACCGAGAGGGTCGGCGGTTCGAACCCGTCGCCGCCTACCAAACAAAAAGGCCGCCAGAGCGATCCGGCGGCCTTTGTCTTTTGGTGATCGCCCTGGTCAGAACCGGAAGCTGGCCCGCAGCAGCAGCGAATAGCGGACGTAATCCTCAAGCAGTTCCGCGTCGCCCGTCAGGGACAGCATGCCCAGGTCGTTGCCCAGGTTCATGCGGAAGCCCAGGATCAGGCCGCCGCCCTCGACCCCGTCCGGCGACAGGACGAAGTCCGGGCCGCCGCTGGCGAAGCGGGCGATGGTCTCGCCGGCGTCGACGGACAGGTTCTGGCGATAGCCGATGCGCAGTTCCGGACGGATCCAGCCGTCCTTGCCGAAGCCGTAGCCGACGTTCATCGCCGCAACGGCCGAGAAGATGTGGCTGTCGCGCGAGTCGATATCCAGATCGAAGCCGCTGCCGCCGCCCGATTCGGAGCGGGCGCCTTCCGACAGGCGGAAGTACTCGGCGTACACCTCGGGACGGACGTTCAGGCGACCGTAGTTGCGCTCATAGGAGGCGCCGCCGGCTGCGGCTGCAGTCCAGCCGTGCCAGTCGGATTTGTTGTTCAGATAGACGCCGTTGGCGACCAGCGACCGGTCGGCGTTGAAGCTGGCGTAGCCGCCGGCCGCGCGCGCCCAGGTCGTCCAGTACTGGCCCTGAGCACGCCAGTAGAGGCCCAGCTCCAGCAGGTTGGCCGACAGGACTTCCTCGGCCTCGGACTCGGGGTCCTTGATGTCCGACGAGGTGAAGGCGGCCGTCAGGCCGAAGGCGCCCGCGCCGGTGCCCTTTTCGACGCCGCCCGCGACGCCGAAGCCTTCAGAGCGGAAGCCGTAGGAATCGGTCTTGTCCTTGTCGGCGTAGAAGTTGATCTCCTGCACCCAGGCGCTGGTCTCGCCGGGGGCGGCGGAGGCGTTGCGGCCGGTCAGGGCGCGGGTCACCGCGTCGACGCCGGCCGACAGGGACATCAGAGGCCCGCCCGAGTGGTCCGGCAGCATCTGCTCATAGGCGTCGATGAAGCCGTCCCGGTTCGTCTGGCTCAGGAACAGGTTCCGGATCGTCTCATTGCTGCCCAGGGCGGCATAGACGGCGTCGAAGGCCGAGGCCTCGACGGGGATCAGATCGGCCTCCTGGGCGGTGCGGCGACGGGCGTCGACGTAGACTTCCCCTGCGGCTTGATCGACACCCGCCTGAACGACGTAGAGATAGGGGGAATTATCGGTCAGCAGGCTCTGGTTGATGTCACCGACGTTCAGGGCGCCGGCCTTGATCACGCTGAACCGCTCCGGCGACTCCAGAAGGGAAGAGAAGCGGACGCCCAGTTGCGCGCCCGTGGCCAGGGTTGCGGCGCCGCTGACGTTGAATCCGCCGGCGCGATCGCCTTGAGGGTCGACGGCGACGATCAGGACGCCCTCGGCCCCGACGTTCAGGCTGGAAATGGAAGTGGCGGTCGCCTGGGTCGCGTTCAGCGTGCCCTTGGAGACGTTGATGTCCAGAGCCCCGTCGCTGTCGGTGACAGCGCCGCTCACCGCCGCGCCGCCGCTGATGGACAGGCGGTCGGCGCCGGCGCCGAAGGACATGTCGCCGATGACCGTGCCGTTCTCGACGTTGAAGGCATCCGCGCCCGAACCGAATTTCACCGCGCCGACGATGAGGGGTTCGCTGGCGTCAGGGACCCCGTCCTTGTCCGTATCGGTCGCCGTGCTGTCGGCGGCGGCCGGGATGCCGTACTGACGAACCGTGACGCCGCTGGTGTTGGCCGTCAGGTCGATGGCGGTCACCGTGCCGTCGACCGCCGTAGTGTCGGTGGAGTCCGCCGACAACGAGCCGATGATGGAACCGGCGTTGCTCAATTGGGTCAGGGTGCCGGACTGGTCGCGGATAACCGTCGCGGCGCCGTGGTTTCCGCCGAACGAGGCCACGATATTGCCGGTGTTCGTCAGCGAACCGACATTGGCGCCGGCGCCGATGAGCACGCCCGTGGCCGTATGGGCCTGTTTGCCGGAGGCGACGGCCTGGATATTGCCCGTGTTCGAGATGGCCGGGGCGGTGACGCCGGCGCCGATCCAGATGGCGGTGGCGTTGGCGTCCACGGCCGTGGAGGCGATTCCGCCTTCGTTGCGCACCCCGCCAGCGACGGCGACGGTCTGGCCGCCGGCCACGCCCAGCTGCAGGGCGCGCGATTCGACGCCGGAATAGACGCCGGTCCCGGTGATGGAGCCGCGGTTGATCAGGCCATAGGCGGCGTCGCCCGCGCCCACGGCGCCGAGGGTCACCGCATTGGTCGCGGAGCCGATGAGCAGGGCGGGCGCGCCGCCTACCGATGTCAGGGAGGCGGTCGTTTCGCTGGCGTCCGGCACGCCGTCGCCATCGCGATCCGCATCGTCGCGGTTCTTGACGCCGTCGCCGTCGTCATCCTCGTCGCCGTTCTTGACGCCGTCCTTGTCGTCGTCGCCGTCGATCCCGGCCGAGGAATAGGCCGGGCCCGTATCCAGCAGGACGCCGCCGGCCACATTGGCGGCCACGCGCACAGCCGGACCGCCCTGCAACAGATCGTCGGCGTCCAGTTCGTCCAGGAATATGGTCGAGGCGTTGTCGTAGGTGCCCGTGGTCGGGCGGACGGGGGGCGGGGAGGTGTACCGGTAGCCCGTGGTCGTCACGGCCGAATGGATTTTCAGGGCGCCGCCTACGTCCCCTTCGATCGACACGCCCGAGGCGCCGGCTCCGGTCGCGGACACCGAGCCCGCAAGGTCGACATTGCCCGAGATCGGGCCGGTCGTGCGGATGCCGACGCTGTTGTCGCCGACGACGCGCACAGTACCGAGGCTCTGCAGCTTGCCGGTCAGGGGCGCTTCGACCGCGAGTCCGTAGGAGTTGTTGCCTTCCACGGAGATCGAGCCGCTGGATTCGATCAGGACATTGCCGACGAAGGGCGAGGCGCCCGTGACCCGAACGCCGTAACGGCCGGTCCCGGTGGCGAACGGCCCGTCAAGGTCGCCGTCGCCGTCCGTGTCCTTGATGTCCGCCGTTTCCTGGCTGTCCGTGATGTTGATCGTTCCGCCCATTGTGACGGAGCCGGTATTGCCGCCGTTCACTAGGACGCCCGTGGCGCCGTCGGCCGCCTTGGCCATGGTGATGGAGCCGCCGCTGTCGATATCGACCGTATTGTTCGAATCTAGCGTCATCGCTGCGCCGGAGGTGACGGCGATCGAGCCGCCGCTGGCGATGCGGACATTGTCAGCCGCGGTGCCGGTGGCGTTGGACGTCTGGATCGGCGTGGTGCGGGCTGTCGAGACGACGACCTCGGCCTGAACGCCCGTAACAGCCAGCAAGGGGGCGATCGCTACGGCGGTCGCGAGTAGAATACGCATTCGGAAGAAAACCCCTGATGGTCACGCGATCACGAAGCAGACGGTCCTTTACAGGATCGACGCTAACCGTGCCCAAGTTTATCGAATTTGAGGCGAATGCAAGGCCGTGTCCAGTCTGTTGCAAGAGCGTGTCGCAACCGTAGCTTGGATAAGGGGCTGATTTCGCGGTCTTTTAGGTGGGGTGCGGAAGGTTTTGGCTCAGAGGTATTGAGGTTTCCGACGGCGGGGTTTACGGGCGGAAGAACGGTCCACCGCGTTTCACCGCGACGCATCCAACCCACGCCCCCCGGCGTTGGTTAGCCCAGACCAGGCGAGAACCTCTTCATGACACTGACCGACCTCGACGTTCACGAAAGCGAACTCCGGCTGATTCCGGGGTTGGACGTCGAGGTCGCCGACACATTGAGAGCGCTGAAGCTGGCGTCGATGGACGACCGGCCCAGGCTGGTGGACACCACCATGCTGTATGCGCCGCGCTCGGGCGGGGTGAAGCGCTATCTTCTGTCGAAGAAGGCCTGGATCGAGGAGAATCGGCCGGGCGTCAGCCATTCGCTGATCGTCCCGGGCGCGCGGCACAAGGCGCGGGCCGACGGGATCGTGCAACTGCGGGCGACAAAACTGCCGTTCGGCGATGGCTATCGTTGGCCCAGTTCGGTCAAGCGCTGGAGCGCCTGGGTCGCGGCGATGAAGCCGTCGATCATCGAGGCCGGCGATCCCTATACGCCGGGTCAGGGCGCGCTGGAGGCCGGCCAGCGGGTCGGGTGTCCGGTCGTCGGCTTCTGTCACTCGGATCCCGCCGGGCTGGCGGCGCTGCATTTCGGCGAATGGGCGAAGAAGCCGGTTGAGAAACGCTGGGCGCGCCTGTTTTCCCAGTTCGACCGCGTCATCTCGCCCAGCCGTTTCATCGCCCGTCGACTGGAAGAGGCGGGCGTCGACAATATCGTCATCCGGCCCCTGGGGGTGGAGATCGACACCTTCCGACCCGAACGCCGGGATCGGAAATGGCTGTTGGGAGAACTGGGCCTGGGCGAGGACGCCCGCCTGCTGTGCTTCGCCGGCCGTCCCGCCAAGGAGAAGAATGTCGATATTCTGATCGAGGCGGTCCAGAAACTGGGCGCGCCCTATCATCTGGTCCTGGTCGGGGCGGGTTCAGGCATGCCCGCCGAGGACCGGGTGATCTCCATGCCCTATGAGAAGGATCCGCGCGCGGTGGCGCGGATCATCGCCAGCTGCGACGCCTTCGTCCACGCCAATGACAAGGAGCCCTTCGGTCTGATCGTGCTGGAGGCCATGGCCTGTGGCCGCCCGGTCGTGGGCGTCAATGCCGGGGGCGTGGCCGAGACCGTGGATGAGACGGTCGGCCAACTGGCGACCAGCGCCGACGCCGACGCCTACGCCCAGGCGGTCGAGGCCCTGTTTGCGCGCGACATCGAGGCCATCGGCCGCGCCGCCCGCGAAAAGGCCGTCAGCCAGTTCGCCTGGAGCCGTGTGTTCGAGGACCTGTGCATGGTTTACGGCGAACTGACGGGCGAGGCCGCCTTTGTTCAGCCTGAAGAGGCGTTCGCCGTTCACTGACGCGTTACGTCGTGATTTCGGGTCGATATCTGGACGCGAAGATCCGGGCCGTCGTGTCTGGCCTCAAGAATGAGGGGCGGCGCGCCACTTCTTCGTCTGGAAGAAGTG
>NZ_JBWKNX010000020.1:0-69097 GCF_059415785.1 Brevundimonas sp. GW821-FHT10A07 | reverse complement strand
GGCGCGAGTGACGGGGCTCGAACCCGCGACCTCCGGCGTGACAGGCCGGCACTCTAACCAACTGAGCTACACCCGCGTATCAGGTCGAAACTTTTGAGTTGTTTCGAAAACTATGAAGGGAAGGCGGTAGCGCCACTCTGTCTATTTCTAGAAAGAGTGGCGCGAGTGACGGGGCTCGAACCCGCGACCTCCGGCGTGACAGGCCGGCACTCTAACCAACTGAGCTACACCCGCGTTTCCCGGCCGAAGCGGCTGTACGCCCCGGCGAGGGGCGTCGTTTAGGCGGGCTGACCCAGCGCGTCAAGCGGCCTTTTCCGAGAAAGACCCGCCTCAGCGCGGAAGGGGCGTGGACGGAGGGACTGCGGCCGCCTGGGGCGGGCTGTGCGGGCCCGACAGGCCGCCCGAGGCGGGCTCCTGAGCGGCGACGGCCGGGGCGGGCGGCTCGTAATGAACGCCCACGCCGGGCCCCACCGGCAGGTCGAAGGCCACCCAGGCCGCCACCATGGTCAGGCCGGCCACCAGGAAGGCCCCGGCGTAAGGCAACATGGTCGCCATCAGGGAGCCCAGGCCGAAGCGCGGATCCCAGCGCTGGGCGAAGGTCAGGATCAGCGGGAAATAGCTCATCAGCGGCGTGGCGATGTTCGTCACCGAATCGCCCATGCGGTAGGCGGCTGTCGTCATCTCCGGCGAAATGCCCAGCAGCATGAACATCGGCACGACGATGGGGGCCAGGGCCGACCATTTGGCCGAGGCCGAGCCGATGAACAGATCAAAGAAACAGGACACCAGGACGACGCAGATCAGCAGGAGGGGCGCGGGCAGGGCCAGGCTCTTCAACTCGGCGGCCGCGTTGACCGCCAGGATCGGCCCCAGGCCCGACCAGTTGAACATGGCCACGAAATGCGCGGCGAAGAAGGCCAGGACGATATAGGGCGCCAGCTGGGCGATGCCGTCGCGCATCATCCGCACCAGGTCGCGATGGGACTGGATCGAGCCGGATCCCGCCCCAAAGGCCGCGCCCGTGACAAAGAAGACCACGGCGAAGAAGGCGACCAGCGAACGGTACAGGGGATTGAACCTCTGTTCCGGGTCGGCGTCGGGGTCCACGAAGGGCGAGCCCGGCAGCAGGGTGATCAGGGTCCACAGACCGATCATGGCCAGGAGGGCCAGGCCGGCGAATTGGAGACCGCGTCTCTGGGCCGCGGTCAGGGGCTCCTTTTCCGAGGTCGCAGGGGCGGCGACGCCTTCGGACGGGGTCCATTTGCCCAGCCGCGGCTCGATCACCCGGTCGGTCAGGAACCAGACGATGGGGGTGAAGACGAACACCACCCCGACGATGAAGAACCAGTTGCCGGCGATGTTCACCGAATAGGACGGATCGATCAGGTGGGCGGCGGGCTCGGTGATGCCCAGGATCAGGGCGTCGCTGGCGCCGGGGAACAGATTGCCGGCGTAACCGCCCGACACGGCGGCGAAGCCTGCAGCCAGGCCGGCCAGGGGATGACGCCCCGCCGCCGCGAAAATCACCGCCGCCAAGGGAATCACCACCACATAGGAGGCGTCGGATGCATGGTGCGACACCATGCCGGTGATCACGACGACCGGCGTCAATATGGCGCGGGGCGCATTCAGAAGCGCGCCGCGAATCGCCGTGGAGAACATCCCCGTCCTTTCGGCCACCGCCGCGCCGTAGATGATGGTGATGACGATCCCCAGCGGCGGGAAGTCCGCCAGGGTGCGCGGCATGCCGATGATCAGCCGCTCCAGATTTTCGGGCGACAGCAGGCTTTGCGCGACCAGACGGTCCCCCGTCACCGGATTGACCGCCGACCAGCCCAGTCCGGCCCCGACCAGACTCAGCACGATCAGGCCGGCGATCAGCCACAGAAACAGGAAGACGGGATCGGGCAGGCGATTCCCGACCCGCTCGACGGTGTTCAGGACACGGGCGCCCAGGCTCATGCGGATGACTTTCGGTTGGGATTTCAAGGCGGCAGTAGGGCCGGGAAGGGGCCAGAACCGCAAGCGTCGGGGCTGCGACATATGGCCCGGGAACTTGCGATCCGTTCTCAACAAAAAACCAATGGACGCAGGGGTTTGAACCTCGCGAACGTTGGGTCTAAGAAGCGCCGAATCCCGCCTCTCCCCGGCGGCCGAGGTTCTTTGAATGAACGCATTTCTGCTCGAATATCTGCCGGTCATTATCTTCGCCGGCATCGCCGCCTTCATCGGCGTGCTCTTCATCGCCCTGCCGATGCTGCTGGCGCCCAAGAGCCCCGATTCAGAGAAGCTGTCCGCCTATGAGTGCGGGTTCAACGCCTTCGACGACGCCCGGATGAAGTTCGACGTACGCTTCTATCTGGTGTCGATCCTGTTCATCATCTTCGATCTGGAAGTCGCCTTCCTGTTCCCGTGGGCGGTGTCGATGTTCGACCTGTCGCACGCCGGAATGATCTTCGCCTTCTGGTCGATGATGGTCTTCCTGGGCGTCCTGACCATCGGCTTCATCTACGAATGGAAGAAGGGAGCCCTGGAATGGGAATAGTCGCGCCTTCCTCGCCGCTGCCCGGCGTTTCGGCGGGTCCCCTGGTTCCCGCCAATTCGGCCGCGCGTTCGATGGTCGAGGGCTATGACCCCAAGATCCACGACAAGTTCTTCGAGTCGGTCAACATGGAGCTGGGCGAGCGCGGCTTCCTGACCGCCTCGCTGGACGACGTCATCACCTGGGCGCGCACCGGCTCGCTGATGTGGATGACCTTCGGCCTGGCGTGCTGCGCCGTCGAAATGATCCAGATGTCGATGCCGCGCTTCGACGTCGAACGCTTCGGCATGGCTCCGCGCGGCAGCCCGCGTCACTCGGACCTGATGATCGTCGCCGGCACCCTGACCAACAAGATGGCCCCGGCCATCCGCAAGGTCTACGACCAGATGCCCGACCCGCGCTATGTCGTGTCCATGGGCAGCTGCGCCAACGGCGGCGGCTATTATCACTACAGCTACAGCGTCGTTCGCGGTTGCGACCGCGTGGTGCCGGTGGACGTCTATGTCCCGGGTTGCCCGCCGACGGCCGAGGCCCTGCTGTACGGCCTGCTGCAGCTGCAGAAGAAGATCCGCCGCACGGGGACCATCGACCGATGAGCTCGCTGGCTGTTCAAGAACGGTTCGAGGCCGCTTTGACGCCGATGGGCACCGAGATGGTCGGGGCTCTGGGCGTCGAGGCGCAGGTCGCCTTCGGCGAGCTGACCCTGCTGGCGCCGCGCGAGCGGATCGTCGAGGTCATGACCGCGCTGCGCGACCAGTTCGGCTTCCAGCAGCTGCTGGATCTGTGCGGCGCCGACTATCCGGATCGCGAGGAGCGGTTCGAGGTCGTCTATCACCTGCTGTCGATGACCCGGAACGCCCGGGTCCGCGTCAAGGTCGTGACCGACGAGGTCCAGCCCGTCGCCACCGTGACCGGGGTCTATCCGTCGGCCGGCTGGTTCGAGCGCGAAGCCTACGACATGTACGGCGTGATCTTCTCGGGGCATCCGGACATGCGCCGTCTGCTGACGGACTATGGCTTCGAAGGCCATCCGCTGCGCAAGGACTTCCCGATGACGGGCTATGTCGAGGTCCGCTACGACGAAGAGCAGAAGCGGGTCGTTTATGAGCCGGTCAAGCTGACGCAGGAATTCCGGACGTTCGACTTCCTGTCGCCGTGGGAAGGCGCCGACTACCCGGCGCCCGTGCTTCCCGGCGACGAAAAGGCTGGAGTGAAGGGCTGATGGCTGACGGAGCCCCCGTAACCGCGCCCGTGAACGGCGCTGTCGATCCGTTCGAGGACATGCCGGTCGATCACCGCACCGCGCACGCCAAGGACATGGACGACCGCAAGTTCACCATCAACTTCGGCCCGCAACACCCGGCCGCGCACGGCGTGCTGCGGCTGGTGCTGGAGCTGGACGGCGAGATCGTCGAACGCGTCGATCCGCACATCGGCCTGCTGCACCGCGGCACCGAGAAGCTGATGGAGGCGCGCACCTATCTGCAGAACGTGCCCTATCTGGACCGGCTCGACTATGTCGCGCCGATGAACCAGGAACACGCCTTCTGCCTAGCCATCGAGAAGCTGCTCGGCGTCGAGGTTCCCTACCGGGCCCAGCTGATCCGGGTGCTGTATTCGGAAATCGGCCGGATCGGGAACCACCTGCTGAACGCGACCATGCAGGCCATGGACGTCGGCGCCCTGACGCCCCCGCTGTGGGGCCACGAAGAGCGCGAAAAGCTGATGGTCTTCTACGAGCGCGCCAGCGGGGCGCGTCTCCACGCCAACTATTTCCGTCCCGGCGGCGTCCACCAGGATCTGCCGATGGACCTGATCGACGACATCGGTCGCTGGTGCCAGGAATTCCCCAAGGCCCTGACCGATATCGAGAGCCTGGTCACCGAAAACCGCATCTTCAAGCAGCGCAACGTCGACATCGGCGTGGTGTCCAAGGAACAGGCCCTGGCCTGGGGCTTCACCGGCGTCATGCTGCGCGGCTCCGACATCGCCTGGGATCTGCGCAAGTCGCAGCCCTATGAGTGCTACGCCGAGCTGGAGTTCGATATTCCGGTCGGCAAGAACGGCGACTGCTGGGACCGTTACCTCTGCCGCATCGAGGAGATGAAGCAGTCGGTGCGGATCATGGAGCAGTGCATCCACAAGCTGCGCAACTGCCCCGGCGAACCGGTGATGCTCGAGGACAACAAGATCGTTCCGCCGCGTCGCGGCGAGATGAAGCGGTCGATGGAATCCCTGATCCATCACTTCAAACTGTATACCGAAGGCTTCAAGACGCCTGAGGGCGAGGTCTATGCCTCGGTCGAGGCGCCCAAGGGCGAGTTCGGCATCTATCTGGTGTCTGACGGCACCAACAAACCCTATCGCGTCAAGATCTCGGCGCCGGGCTTCCGTCACCTGCAGGCGATGGACTGGATCAACAGCGGCCACCAGCTGGCCGACGTCTCCGCCATCCTGGGCTCGCTCGACATCGTTTTCGGAGAAGTGGACCGATGAGCGTTCGTCGTCTCGCCAAGGAACAACCGGCCTCGTTCGCCTTCTCGGCCGATACGACGGCCAAGGCCGAATGGTGGATCAAGAAGTATCCGGAAAACCGTCGCCAATCGGCGGTGATCCCGATCCTGTGGCTGGTCCAGAAGCAGGAAGGCTGGGTCTCCGAGCCCGCCATCCGCGCCATCGGCGAACTGCTGGGCATGCCCTTCATCCGGGTGCTGGAGGTCGCGACCTTCTACACCATGTTCATGCTCGAGCCGGTCGGCAAGACCGCCCTGATCCAGGTGTGCGGCACGACGCCCTGCATGCTGCGCGGCGCCAATGAGCTGATGAAGGTCTGCAAGGAGAAGATCGGTCCCAAGGACCATCTGTCCGCCGACGGCCGCTTCACCTGGCAGGAAGTCGAATGCCTGGGCGCCTGTTCCAACGCGCCCATGGCCCAGATCAACGACTATTATTTCGAGGACCTGACGCCCGAGTCCCTGGCCCAGATCATCGACGACTTCGCCGCCGGCAAGACGCCCAAGCCGGGCTCCTATCAGGGGCGCGCCACGTCCGAGCCGGCCGGCGGGGCCAAGACCCTGCTGGATCCGAAACTGTACGACGGTTCGGCCGCCCAGCCGATCGCCAAACTGCCCAACAGCGACCCTGCGCCGGTCGAGAAGGCCCCCGCCTGATGCCTGCGCCCGACCTCGACAGCGACGAAGGCCGCGCCGCGTACCGCAAGGAGCTGCGCCTTGTCGCACGGCCCCTGCGCGCGGGCGGGCTCGCGCTGGTGGTCGGCGCGGCCATGCTGATTTTGCTGACCCGTCAGGGAACGCCGGGCCTGGGCGACTGGGCCTTCACCCTGTCCTACGTCATGCTCGGCGCCGGCTGGGCCTGCGTCATCGGCGCCATCTACGCCCGAAACCGGCACCACAAACGCCGGATGCGCCAGTTGGACGTCATGTCGTCATGACGCCGTTGATCGATTGTGGTTCCATGAATTCGATGCAGCGTGCCGGGGGGCGCCATGTCGATGGATCAGAAACGGGCAGGGCGCCGCGCGCCCAAGCGCGGCCGGGGCGGGTGGAGCCCGTCCGGCACAGGCAGGCTGCTGGCCAATCTGGCCGGCGCGGCCAGTCTGTCGCTGAGCGCCGGACCCGTATCGGCGGAACCCCCGCCACCCTCGCCTTCGGTCGCCCCCGCGGCCGCTTCATCTACGCCTTCACCCGGTCCTGCTAATGCTTCCGAACCGCGTAACAATCCCAGCCCTGAACCTCGTCAGCCGCCGCCCGGCCAGCGCGATCTCGGCCTCGAACGCCAGTCCGCTCTCGGTCCCCCCCGTCGGCGCAGACGTAGGAGCAGCCTGATGGTCGGCATTCTCGAAGACAAGGACCGGATCTTCACCAATCTGTACGGCTTCCAGGACTGGACGCTGGACGGGGCGAAGAAACGCGGGGCCTGGAACGCCACCAAGGACATGCTGGACCTTGGCCGCGACTGGATCATCAACAACGTCAAGGCGTCGGGCCTGCGCGGCCGCGGCGGCGCCGGGTTCTCGACCGGGTTGAAGTGGTCCTTCATGCCCAAGGAGGTGAAGGATCGTCCTCACTACCTGGTCGTCAACGCCGACGAATCCGAACCCGGCACCTGCAAGGACCGGGAGATCATGCGCCATGATCCCCAGCTGCTGATCGAAGGCTGCCTGATCGCCAGCTTCGCGATGCAGGCCCACGCCTGCTACATCTATCTGCGCGGCGAATATGTGCTGGAACGCGAGCGGATGGAGGCGGCGGTCAAGCAGGCCTATGAGGCCCGTCTGATCGGCAAGGACAACGTCCACGGCTGGGACTTCGACGTCTATATCCACCACGGCGCCGGCGCCTATATCTGCGGCGAAGAGACCGCCCTGCTGGAATCCCTGGAAGGCAAGAAGGGCCAACCCCGTCTGAAGCCGCCGTTCCCGGCCGGCGCGGGCCTGTACGGCTGCCCCACCACGGTGAACAACGTCGAGTCCATCGCGGTCGTCGGCACCATCCTGCGTCGCGGCGCCGGCTGGTTCGCGGGCTTTGGTCGTCCGAACAACACCGGCACCAAGCTGATGGCCATCTCGGGCCATGTGAACGCGCCCTGCGTGGTCGAAGAGGCCATGTCGATCCCGCTGCGGCAACTGCTGGAAGAACACTGCGGCGGCGTGCGCGGCGGCTGGGACAATCTGAAGGCGATCATTCCGGGCGGCTCGTCCGTGCCGCTGATCACGCGCGAAATGTCCGAGACGGCGCTGATGGACTTCGACAGTCTGCGCGAAATGCGCTCGGGCCTGGGCACCGCCGCCGTCATCGTGATGGACAACTCCACCGACTTGGTGAAGGCCATCGCCCGCATCAGCTATTTCTACAAGCACGAGAGCTGCGGCCAGTGTACGCCGTGCCGCGAAGGCACCGGCTGGATGTGGCGCGTGCTGGAGCGGATGTCGGTGGGCGAGGCCGATCCGTCGGAAATCGACCTGCTGCTGGACGTCGCCGGTCAGGTCGAAGGCCACACCATCTGCGCCCTGGGCGACGCGGCCGCCTGGCCGGTGCAGGGCCTGATCCGTCACTTCCGTCACGAGATCGAAGAGCGTATCGCCAACTACCGCAGCCGCCGCGCGAACTTCGCCGGCCACGCGATCGCGGCGGAGTAGGCATGCGCCTTTCACCCGCCATCGTGATCGGAGCCTTCGCACTCGCCGCCTGCGGCGAGCGTGAAGCTGCGCCCACGCCTGCGGAAAAGGTTGCGGCTGCGGCGAAGCCTTCCGACTCCGTGCAGACGGCGCCCGAGGCCCTGAACGCCACCGACCTGCGTCGCGTCTGCCGCGCCGGTTTGGCCGCTGTTCACGGGCAAGAGCCGATGGCGATCAACGTCGATGGCGTCGACGGCGGAGTGGTTCACGCCTCGTGGCGGGCCCCGGTCGACGGCGGCCGGATGCGCGCCGACTGCCGGGTCGAGAAAGACCTGATCGTGTGGAAACCGCTCGATCTGCCCGATCCCACCCTCGTTCGCTGGATGAATCAGTCGGACGATCCGGTGATCCGCTACGTCATGGACGCCCAGGCGATCACCATCACCCAGACCCTCCCGGATGGGACGAAGGAACAGGCCGAGTTGGCCGTTCCCGCAGAAGAGGAGGCGCGGTGATGGCGGATGAACCCGACAACCTCGTCCTTCAAATCCAGCGTCGCGTCGAAGGGCTTTTGACGTCGATGGAAACCAAGATGGATCGCCTCGGTGAGGACATGCACGACCTGAAGGTCCGCATGACTCACGTGGGGGAGGGCCTTGCAGGCGTCAATCGTCGCCTGGATCGCCTGGATCAACGTATCGAACGGGTCGAGACACGTCTGACCCTGGTAGACAGCCCTTACGGCGGAGTTCGAGAATAATGCCCATCGCCAAGGTCAACGGCGTCGAAGTCGAGTTCGAGCCCGGGATGACCGTGCTCCAGGTCGCCGAGCGCGCGGGGCAGGAAATCCCGCGCTTCTGCTATCACGAGCGCCTGTCCATCGCCGGCAACTGCCGCATGTGCCTGGTCGAGGTGAAGCCTGGGCCGCCGAAGCCCCAGGCTTCGTGCGCCCTGCCGGCCGCCGACGGCCAGGAAATCTTCACCGACACCCCGATGGTCAAGAAGGCCCGGGAAGGCGTGATGGAATTCCTGCTGATCAACCACCCGCTGGATTGCCCGATCTGCGACCAGGGCGGCGAGTGCGATCTTCAGGACCAGTCCATGGCCTATGGCCGCGACGGCTCTCGCTATGCCGAGAACAAGCGCGCGGTCGAAGAAAAGAACATGGGTCCGACGATCAAGACCTTCATGACGCGGTGCATCCAGTGCACCCGTTGCGTCCGCTTCATCACCGAGGTCGCCGGCGTGCCGGACATCGGCATGATCTCGCGCGGCGAGGACGCCGAGATCACCACCTATCTGGAGAAGTCGGTCGGGTCGGAACTGTCGGGCAACGTCAATGACCTGTGCCCCGTCGGCGCCCTGACGCACCGGCCCTGGCAGTACCACTATCGTCCGTGGGAACTGAAGAAGACCGAGACCATCGACGTCATGGACGCCCTGGGCTCGAACATCCGCGCCGACTTCCGCGGCTCCGAGGTCATGCGGGTCCTGCCGCGCGTCAACGAGGGCATCAACGAGGAGTGGCTGTCGGACAAGAGCCGCTATGTCGTCGACGGCCTGACCGCCCGCCGCCTGGACCGCCCGTGGATCCGTGAGAACGGCAAGCTGCGCGCCGCCTCGTGGAACGAGGCCCTGGAAGCCGTCGCCGCCAAGCTGAAGGCCGCCCCTGCCGACCGCATCGGCGTGATCGCCGGCGACCTGCAGGACGCTGAGTCGATGAAGGCGACGCTGGACCTGTTCCGCGCCCTGGGCTCGAAGAACACCGACTGCCGCCAGGACGGCGCTGCGCTCGGCTATGGCCCGCGCGAGAGCTGGCTGTTCAACTCCGGCCTGGAAGGCATTGAAAAGGCTGACGCCATTCTGATCGTGGGTGTGAACCCGCGCATCGAGGCGCCGCTGCTGAACGCCCGCCTGCGCAAGAGCTGGATCAAGGGCGGGGTCGAGATCGGCATCATCGGCGAACAGGCCGACCTGACCTTCGACTATGCCTATCTGGGCGCCGGTTCGAAGACCCTGGCCAAGCTGCCGAAGTCGGCGATGGACTTCCTGACCAAGGCCGAGCGTCCGGCGATCATCGTCGGCTCCGGCGCGCTGAACGGGGAGGGCGGCGCCGCCGTCCTGAACGCCCTGGGCGCCCTGGCCAAGAAGGTCGGCGTCGTCAGCGAAGGCTGGAACGGCTTCAACGTCCTGCACCACGCCGCCGCGCGCGTCGGCGGCCTGGACATGGGCTTCGTGCCGGCTGAAGGCGGTCTGACGGTCTCGGACATGCTGAAGCCCGGCGCGCTGGACGTGCTGTTCCTGCTGGGCGCCGACGAGGTCGATCCGACCGGTTCGAACGCCTTCCGTGTCTATCTGGGCAGCCACGGCGACCGCGGCGCGCACGGCGCCGACGTCATCCTGCCCGGCGCGGCCTATACCGAGAAGTCGGGCCTGTACGTCAACACCGAGGGCCGGGTGCAGATGGCCGAACGCGTCGTCTTCCCCAAGGGCGAGGCCAAGGAAGACTGGGCCATCATCCGCGCCCTGTCCGCCCGCGTCGACCAGACCCTGCCTTACGACACCCTGGATCAGCTGCGCGCCAAGCTGATGGCCGATCATCCGACCTTCGGCCGGATCGACTATCTGCCCGCGCCGGCCGCCTTCGATCCGTCCAAGCTGGGCGTCAAGGGCGACCTGGGCGACCGGGTCTTCGCCTCGGCGATCACGGACCCCTATCTTTCCAACCCGATCGCGCGCGCCAGCGCGACCATGGCCGAGCTGTCCGCCCTGCGGATCGCCCCGGTCGCGATGGCGGCGGAGTAAGTCATGGACGCTGCTGTTTCCTTTTGGGCCACGCCGGGCGGCTGGACGCTGATCACCGTCGGTCAGATTCTGCTGATCACGGTCGGCGTGCTGATCGCCGTCGCCTTCCTGCTGCTGGCCGACCGCAAGGTCTGGGCTTCGGTGCAGATGCGCAAGGGGCCGAACGTCGTCGGCCCCTTCGGCCTGCTTCAGTCCTTCGCGGACATGATCAAGTTCGTGCTCAAGGAGGTGGTCATCCCCTCCGGCGCCGACAAGGCGGTCTTCATCCTGGCGCCGATCATCACCGTGGTCCTGGCCTTCATGGCCTGGGCGGTGATCCCGTTCGCGCCGGGCTGGGTGGTGTCGGACCTGAACGTCGGCATCCTGTACATCTTCGCCGTCTCGTCGTTGGGCGTGTACGGCATCATCATGGGCGGCTGGGCTTCGAACTCGAAGTATCCGTTCCTGGGTTCGCTGCGTTCGGCGGCGCAGATGGTGTCCTATGAAGTCTCGCTGGGCCTGATCATCATCAATGTGATCCTGCTGGCCGGCACGATGAACCTGTCGCAGATCGTCGAGGGCCAGAGCGGCTATTTCTGGAACTGGTACGCCTTCGGCGGCGGGCAGGGCACCTGGCCCCTGATCGTGGTCCTGTTCCCGATGTCGATCGTCTTCTTCGTCTCGGCCCTGGCCGAAACCAACCGTCCGCCGTTCGACCTGCCTGAAGCCGAGTCCGAACTGGTAGCCGGCTATCAGGTCGAATACAGCTCGACGACCTATCTGCTGTTCATGATGGGCGAGTACGTCAACATCGTCTTCATGTCGGCGATGATCAGCATCCTGTTCTTCGGCGGCTGGAACCCCGGCTTCCTGTCGCAGGAGACGCTGGACGGCCTGCCGGCCTGGATCGCCTATACGATCTATCTGCTGACCTTCCTCACCAAGACGGTGTTCTGGTTCCTGGCCATCGCTCTGGTGAAGGCCTTCGTGCCCCGCTACCGCTACGACCAGCTGATGCGCCTGGGCTGGAAGATATTCCTGCCCGCGTCGCTGGTGGCCGTGGTCATCACCGCCGCCTGGCGCGTCTTCGCGGTGGGTGCGTAGATGAGCCCACGCACCGTCATCCTGGCCCTGGTCGCGTCGTGGGGCCTCGCCGCCTGCACCTTCGCGCCCATCGCCGCTCCGGCGCCGACCGATCCGGCCGCGTCCCTGGAGCGGCGCGAGGATGACGCGCGCCGCGGCGGCGAACGGGTCAACCTGTGCCGGATGATGAACCGGGACGATCCGCGCTATAAGGACATGGACTGCAAGGACGTGCTGCGGGGAGGCGGGGCATGAACCGTCTGAGCCTCATGCTGCTGGCGTTCGCACCCCTGACGACGGCTTGTGCGCCCGATACGCGCATGCCCGAGTCCGGCTATCAATGGGAACGCCGCCAGGAGCGCATCGAGCGTGAATGGCGCGACGGCCAGGCCAAAGGCCAGACTCAGGGAGCGGCCCCGGCCGCCCCCGCCCAGACTTCAACCAACGGCGCCCCGGCGCCAGAGGATCGCTTCTGATGTTCACTCGTATCGCCCAGGCCGCCAAGGGCGCGATGATGCTCGACGCCATCGGCGCCATCGGCCTGACCCTGAAGTACATGGCCCGCCCCAAGGCGACCGTGAACTATCCGTTCGAGCGGAACCCGCAGTCGCCGCGCTTCCGCGGCGAACACGCCCTGCGCCGTTATCCGAGCGGCGAGGAACGCTGCATCGCCTGCAAGCTGTGCGAGGCCATCTGCCCCGCCCAGGCCATCACCATCGAGGCCGAACCGCGCGCCGACGGCAGCCGTCGCACGACCCGCTACGACATCGACATGGTCAAGTGCATCTACTGCGGCCTGTGCCAGGAGGCCTGCCCGGTGGACGCCATCGTCGAGGGGCCGAACTCCGAATACGCCGTCGAAACGCGCGAGGAGCTGCTGTTCGACAAGGCCCGACTGCTCGACAATGGGGATCGCTGGGAACGGCAGATCGCCAAGAATCTGGAACTCGACGCGCCTTACCGCTAAGGCGCTCACGCTAACGGGTCGGCGATTCCCAAACGGGGGTCGCGGCCGCTACGAAAGGGGCTTCGTCCCGACATGCTGCAAGGCATAGCCTTCTATCTGCTGGCGGCGACCGCCGTGGTGTCCGGCCTTCTGGTCGTGACCGCGCGCAATCCGGTGCACAGCGTGCTGTGGTTGATCCTCGCCTTCTTCTCGGCGGCGGGTCTGTTCGTCCTGCTGGGGGCCGAGTTCCTGGCCATGCTGCTGGTCGTCGTCTACGTCGGCGCGGTCGCCGTGCTGTTCCTGTTCGTCGTCATGATGCTGGACGTCGACTTCCTGAAGCTGCGCGAGGGCTACGCCCGATACCTGCCCATCGGGGCCGTCATCGCCGCCGTTCTGCTGGCCGAGATGATCCTGGTGTCCAGCGCCGTCATCCAGGGCGGGGCGACCGCCGGTCTGGCCGGGCCCGGCGCGCCCGATCCCGACATGAGCAATGTCGAGGCCATCGGCCGGGTGCTCTACACCGACTATATCTACTTCTTCCAGGCGGCCGGGATCGTGCTGCTGATCGCCATGATCGGGGCCATCACCCTGACCCTGCGCCACAAGCCGCATATCAAGCGCCAGAACATCACCGACCAGGTCAACCGCTCCGCCGCCAAGGCGATGGAGGTCAAATCGGTCCAGACCGGGCAGGGCGTCTCGCCCGAGGAGCTTCTCTGATGGACATCGGTCTCATCCATTATCTCAGCGTGGCGGCGATCCTGTTCACCATCGGGGTCTTCGGCATCTTCGTGAACCGCAAGAACGTCATCATCATCCTGATGTCGATCGAACTGATCCTGCTGGCCGTGAACATCAACTTCGTCGCCTTCTCGACCTATCTGAACGACATCAGCGGGCAGATCATGGCGATGTTCGTCCTGACCGTCGCCGCGGCCGAGGCCGCCGTCGGCCTGGCCATCCTGGTGACCTTCTTCCGTAACCGCGGCGACATCGCCGTCGACGACGCCTCCGTGATGAAGGGCTGAGCGTGAACCTCCACACCCTGATCATTCTCGGGATCTTCGCCCCGCTGCTGGGCGCGACCGTCGCCGGCCTGTTCGGCCGCCGCATCGGCGACATCCCGTCGCAGACCCTCACGACCGGTCTGCTGTTCTTCTCGTGCGCCGTGGCCTGGACGGTGTTCGGCCAGTGGACCTGGGGCCATCTGGAGCCCTTCACCATCCGCCTGGCGCCCTTCATCAATGTGGGCGACTTCCAGTCGGCCTGGTCGATCCGCATCGACGCCCTGTCGGCGACCATGCTGATCGTGGTCACCAGCGTCTCGTCGCTGGTCCACCTGTATTCCTGGGGCTATATGGCCGAGGACGACAGCCGGCCGCGCTTCTTCGCCTATCTGTCCCTGTTCACCTTCATGATGCTGGCGCTGGTGACGGCCGCCGACTTCATGCAGCTGTTCTTCGGCTGGGAAGGCGTGGGTCTGGCCTCGTATCTGCTGATCGGCTTCTGGTTCAAGAAGCCGACCGCCAGCGCCGCCGCCATCAAGGCCTTCGTCGTCAACCGCGTCGGCGACTTCGGCTTCGTGCTGGGCATCATCACCATCTTCTGGATGTACGGCACGATCGAGTTCGCCGAGCTGTTCCCGCTGGTCGCGACCAAGGCGGGCACAACCTGGGAGTTCCTGGGCGTCCAGTGGTCCGCGCTCGACCTGGCCGGCTTCCTGCTGTTCATCGGCGCCATGGGCAAGTCGGCCCAGTTCTTCCTGCACACCTGGCTGCCGGACGCGATGGAAGGCCCGACCCCGGTTTCGGCCCTGATCCACGCCGCCACCATGGTGACCGCCGGCGTCTATATGGTCTGCCTGCTGTCGCCCATCTATGAGTATGCGCCGGGCGCCTCGCAGATCATCGCCATCATCGGCGCGATCACGGCCCTGTTCGCCGCCACGGTCGGCCTGACCCAGAACGACATCAAGCGGGTCATCGCCTATTCGACCTGTTCGCAACTGGGCTACATGTTCTTCGCGGCGGGCGTCGGCGCCTATCAGGCGGCCATGTTCCACCTGTTCACCCACGC
Organism: Brevundimonas sp. GW821-FHT10A07; assembly: GCF_059415785.1. Taxonomy (NCBI): domain Bacteria; kingdom Pseudomonadati; phylum Pseudomonadota; class Alphaproteobacteria; order Caulobacterales; family Caulobacteraceae; genus Brevundimonas; species Brevundimonas sp. GW821-FHT10A07. The sequence goes on along the minus strand of NZ_JBWKNX010000020.1, from coordinate 54,529 downwards.
CTTCTTCAAGGCCCTGCTGTTCCTGGGCGCCGGTTCGGTGATCCACGGCATGCACCACGAGCAGGACATGCGGAAGATGGGCGGGCTGTGGAAGCTGCTGCCGATCACCTATGCCGTCATGACCATCGGCACCATCGCCATCACCGGCCTGGGCATCCCCGGCGTCGGCGGCTTCGCCGGCTTCTATTCGAAGGACTCGATCATCGAGAGCGCCTTCGCCTCGGCCGCCTCGGGCCATTCGGCGGTCGGCATGTTCGCCTTCTCCATCGGTCTGATCGCGGCCGGTCTGACGGCCTATTACTCTTGGCGCCTGATCTTCATGACCTTCCACAACAAGCCGGTGTGGAAGGAAGAGGGCGACGCCCATCATGCCGACGATCACGCCTCGCACGCCCAGCTGGAAACCCATTCCGAGCCGGTCTCCGATGCGCACGCCCATGACGACCATGCGCATGACGATCATGGCCACCACGGTCCGCTGCAACCGCACGAGAGCCCCTGGGTCATGCTGGTTCCGCTGATCCTGCTGTCGGTCGGCGCCGTCGCCGCGGGCTTCGTGTTCGCGCCGCATTTCATCGGCCATCACGAGCATGAGTTCTGGCGTGGGGCCATCTTCACCGGCGAGCACAACCATGTGCTTCACGAAAGCCACGACGTCCCGACCTGGGTGAAGTGGTCGCCGCTGATCCTGACCCTGACCGGTACGGCCTTCGCCTACTGGATCTACGTCGCCCGCGAAGGCATGGGCCGTCGCATGGCCGAGCGGGGCGGGTTCCTGTACAACTTCCTGTACAACAAGTGGTATTTCGACGAGTTGTACGACTTCGTCTTCGTGCGCGGCTTCAAGGCCGTGGGCGACGTCTTCTGGAAGATCGTCGACGTGAAGATCATCGACGGCCTCGGCCCGAACGGCGCCGCCTGGGCGTCGCTGAAATCCGCCGCACGACTGGGCAAGCTCCAGTCCGGCTTCGTCTATCATTATGCCTTCGTGATGCTGCTCGGGGTGGCCGGTCTGCTCACCTTCGCCATCCTCGTGTGGGGAGCCTGAGCCCGTGCCCTACATCCTGAGCCTCGTTACATTCCTGCCGCTGGCCGGCGCCCTGGCGATCTTCCTCGCCCGGCTGGCGTCGAAGTCCCAGGACGCCGCCGCTCCGGCCGCGCGCTGGATCGCCCTGATCACGACCCTGGTCGTGCTGGCGGTCTCGGTCGTGCTGGTCGCCGGTTTCGATCCGTCGAACCCCGGATATCAGTTCGTTGAAATGGTCCCCTGGTTCGCCGGGGCCAGCTATCATCTGGGCGTCGACGGGATCTCGATCCTGTTCGTCCTGCTGACCGCCTTCCTGATGCCGATCTGCATCCTGGCCAGCTGGAAGTCGGTCGAGACGCGCGTCGTCGAATATATGATCGCCTTCCTGGTGCTGGAGACCCTGGTCATCGGCGTCTTCACGGCGCTGGACCTGTATCTCTTCTACATCTTCTTCGAAGGCACCCTGGTGCCGATGTTCCTGATCATCGGCATCTGGGGCGGCGCCAACCGGATCTACGCCGCCTACAAGTTCTTCCTCTACACCCTGCTGGGGTCGGTGCTGATGCTGCTGGCCATGCTGTGGATGTCGCACACCGCCGGCACCACCAGCATTCCCGAGCTGAAGCAATACGCCTTCGACCCGGCCGTTCAGCCCCTGTTGTGGCTGGCCTTCTTCGCCTCCTTCGCGGTGAAGATGCCGATGTGGCCGGTCCACACCTGGCTGCCCGACGCCCACGTTCAGGCGCCGACGGCGGGTTCGGTCATCCTGGCCGGCATCCTGCTGAAGCTGGGCGGTTACGGCTTCATCCTGTTCAACGTGCCGATGTTCCCGGTTGCGTCCGAGATGTTCCGCCCGCTGGTCTTCACCCTGTCGGTCATCGCCATCGTCTATACCTCGCTGGTCGCCTGGCGTCAGACGGACATGAAGAAGCTGATCGCCTATTCGTCGATCGCCCACATGGGCTTCGTCACCCTGGGCATCTTCTCGGGCAACTATCAGGGCATGCAGGGCGCGGTGTTCCAGATGATCAGCCACGGTCTGATCTCGGGCGCGCTGTTCCTGTGCGTCGGCGTCGTCTACGACCGGATGCATACGCGTGAGATCGCCTTCTACGGCGGCCTGACGTCGCGCATGCCCTGGTTCGCCGCCATCTTCCTGATGTTCACCATGGCCAACGTCGGCCTGCCGGGCACCTCGGGCTTCATCGGCGAAGTCCTGACCATGACGGGCGCCTATCAGGCCTCGACCTGGGCGGCCCTGGTTGCAGCTTCGGGCGTCATCTTCTCGGCCGTCTATGCCCTGACCCTGTATCGGGCGGTCATGTTCGGCGAGATCACCAATCCGAAGCTGATGACCATCGCCGACATCGACAAGCGTGAGCTGCTGCTGTTCGTGCCGCTGATCCTCGGCACCCTGTGGCTGGGCGTCCATCCGGCCGCCGTCCTCGATTACACCGGGCCCGCCGTCGAGGCCCTGACCAATGCCTATCGCGTTGCGATCGGCGGGTGAGACCAAGCATGCCTGATCTGTCCTCCGCCCTGCACCTCGCCGCCTCGGAGCTGACCCTCGCGGTCGGCGCCCTGGTCCTGCTGATGGTCGGCGCCTTCATCGGCGACAAGAGCGCCCGGCTGGTGTCCATCCTGTCGGTCCTGCTGCTGATCGCCGCCGCCGTCCTCGCCTTCATGGGACCGTGGGGCGTCGCCTTCAACGGCGCCTATGTGGCCGATCCGCTGGCCATCTACGGCAAGAGCGTCATCTATCTGTCCGCCGCCGTGGCCATCGTCCTGGGCGACGGCTGGATGAAACGGACCCACATCGCCAAGTTCGAATATCCGGTCCTGATCGTGCTGGCCTCGGTCGGCATGGGGATGATGGCGTCCTCGGGCGACCTGATCTCCATGTATGTCGGCATCGAGCTGCATTCGCTGGCCCTGTACGTCCTGGCCGCCTTCCACCGCGACGACGTCAAGGCGTCGGAAGCGGGCCTGAAATATTTCGTCCTCGGCGCCCTGTCGTCGGGCCTGCTGCTGTACGGCTCCAGCCTGATCTACGGCTTCGCCGGTTCGATGCGGTTCGAGGACATCGCCGCCTTTGCCGTCGATCACCCCAGCCCGGGCCTGGTGTTCGGTCTGGTCTTCCTGATCTGCGGTCTGGCGTTCAAGGTCTCGGCCGCGCCCTTCCACATGTGGACGCCCGACGTGTACGAAGGCGCCCCGACCCCGGTCGTGGCCCTGTTCGCCACGGCCCCCAAGGTGGCCGCCATGGTCCTGATCGCCCGCGCCCTGGAGGGCGGCTTCAGCGAGGCCCACGCCCAGTGGTCGCAGGTCCTGGTCGCCATTTCCCTGATCAGCTTCGTCGTCGGCGCCTTCGGCGGCCTGGTGCAGAAGGATGTCCAGCGCCTGCTGGCCTATTCGTCGATCGCCAACATCGGCTACGCCCTGCTGGGCATCGCCGCCGGCACCAGCGAAGGCCTGCAGGCCATGCTGATGTTCATGACCCTGTATGTCATCGACCAACTGGGCTTCTTCGCCATCCTGCTTAGCCTGTCCAAGTCGGGCCGTCCGATCCGCCGCATCGCCGATCTGGCGGGTCTGAAGAAGGATCGTCCGGTCACGGCCGTGGCCCTGACCGTCCTGTCTCTGTCGGTCCTGGGCATGCCGCCGTTCTCGGGCTTCTGGGGCAAGTATTATGTCTTCGGCGCCGCCGCCGACGCCGGTCTGTGGCCGGTGGCTGCGGCCGGTCTGGTCGCCTCGGTCGTCGCCGCCTTCTATTATCTGCGCATCATCAAGCTGATGTGGTTCGACGCACCTGTCGACGACATCCAGATGGACAAGTCCTCGCCGGAGACCAGCATCATCGGCTGGGCCTGCGCCGCCTTCGCCTTCCCGCTGGTGATCGTCGGTCTGACCTGGCTGGAGCCGCTGACCAAGGTTGCGAGCGCCGGCTTCGGGAACGGTTAGGGCGTTGACGCCCGCCCCTCTGGTCATCCTCGACGAGATCGACTCGACGCTGTCGGAAGCCCGGCGGCTGGCGGAGGCGGGCGAGGTCGGCCCGAAGTGGATCATCGCGCGCCGCCAGACGGCGGGGCGTGGCCGGCGCGGCCGAAGCTGGGTGGACAAGCCCGGAAATCTGGCCGCGACCTTGCTGATCCGGGTTCATGCGTCGCCGCGCGAGGCCGCGCAGGCGACCTTCATCGCCGCCCTGGCCGTCGCCGACCTGCTGGACGTCTTCGTCTCGCCGGCCCTGGTCTCGATCAAATGGCCGAACGACGTCCTGCTGGACGGCCGCAAGGCGTGCGGCATTCTTGTCGAAAGCGGCGCGCATGCGTCCGGCGGGCTCTGGCTGGCCGTCGGGATCGGCGTCAACCTGGCCCATGCGCCCGAGGGAACCGAGAAGGCCTCGGCGGCGATCGCGGAAAGACTGCGCGAGGACCTCGCCTTCGCCCCGCCGGTCGAAGCCGCCGCCGAGATCCTGGCCGAGACCTTCGCCGTCTGGTGGGGGCGCTGGCAGACGATGGGCTTCGAGCCGGTTCTGGACGCCTGGACCAGCCGTCTGACCGGGCTGAACGGCCCGTGCACAGCGCGTCTGGACAACGAAACGATTGAGGGCCTGGCCGAGGGTGTGGAGCCTGACGGGGCCTTGCGCCTGCGCCTCGCCGACGGCTCCGTGCGATTGATTTCGGCCGGCGACGTCTTCTTCGGCAAGGCGGCCTGATGCTGCTCGCCATCGAACAGGGCAACACCAATACGCTGTTCGCCGTCCACGACGGTTCGGACTGGATCGCCCAGTGGCGCGCCGCCACCGAGGCCAGCCGCACCGCCGACGAATACGCCGTCTGGCTGAACCAGCTGATGGTCATGAAGGGGCTGGAGTTCGCCGCCCTGACCGGCTGCATCATCTCCAGCGTCGTGCCCCAGTCGATCTTCAACCTGCGCAATCTGTCGCGCCGCTATCTGAACATCGAACCCCTGGTGATCGGCGAGAACGCCCAGCTCGGCATAGAGGTGCGGATCGCCAAGCCCAGCGAGGCCGGCGCCGACCGCTTGGTCAACGCCATCGGGGCCAAGCTGGTCTATCCGGGCGACCTGATCGTCATCGACAGCGGCACGGCCACCACCTTCGACATCGTCGCCGACGACGGCGCCTTCGAAGGCGGTCTGATCGCCCCCGGCATCAATCTGTCGCTCCAGGCCCTGCACGAGGCGGCGGCCAAATTGCCGCGCATCGCCATCCAGCGCCCCGACCACGTCATCGGCAAGGGCACGGTCGAGGCCATGCAGTCCGGCGTCTTCTGGGGCTATATTTCGTTGATCGAAGGCCTAGTCGCGCGCATCAAGGCGGAATGGGCGCGGCCCATGACCGTCATCGGCACCGGCGGCGTCGCCAGCCTGTTCGAAGGCGCGACCGACAGCATCGATCACTTCGATCCCGACCTGACTATTCGCGGCCTCCTGGAAATCTGGCGTCGTAACGCCCAAATGACTGACTGAATGAAAAAGCAAAACCAAGACGAACTCGTTTTCCTGCCGCTGGGCGGCTCGGACGAGGTCGGTATGAACCTCAACGCCTATGGCTTCGGGCCAGAGGCTGATCGTGAATGGCTGATCGTCGATGTCGGCGTCACCTTCGGCGACCTGTCCACGCCCGGCGTGGACGTGATCGTGCCCGATCCTTCCTATCTGGAAGGCGAGACGATCAAGGGCATCGTCCTGACCCATGCGCACGAAGACCATATCGGCGCCCTGGGCTGGCTGTGGCCGCGCATCAAGGCGCCGATCTACGCCACCCCCTTCACCGCCTATCTGATCCGGGACAAGCTGCGCGAACGCGGCATCCTGGACGAGGTCGAGCTGATCGAGGTGCCGCTGGGCGGCACGGTCGACATCGGCTCGTTCGGCGTGACCTTCGTCAACATGAGCCACTCGATCGCCGAGCCGAGCGGCCTGGCCATCGACACCCCCCTGGGCGTGGTGTTCCACACCGGCGACTGGAAGATCGACGACCAGCCGATCATCGGCGAGAAGACCGACGCCCCCGCCATTCGCGCCATGGGCGACGAGGGCGTGCTGGCCATGGTCTGCGATTCGACCAATGTCTTCGTGCCGGGCGTCGCCGGGTCCGAGGGCGATGTGGCCGTCGCCATCACCAAACTGATCTCCAGCCTCAAGGGCCGGGTCGCCGTGGGCTGTTTCGCCTCCAACGTCGCCCGGATGGACAGCGTCATCCGCGCCGCCGAGGCCTGCGGGCGTCGCGTGTCGCTCGCCGGCCGTTCGATGCACCGGATTACGGCTGCGGCCAAACACGTCGGCATGCTGCAGGACGTCAAACCCTTCCTGTCGGACGAGGAGGCCCGCGTCTGGCCTGCCGACCAGATCCTGTATCTGTGCACCGGCAGCCAGGGCGAGGCCCGCGCGGCCCTGTCGCGCGTCGCCGACGGCACCCATCCGGTCGTCAAACTGGGCCTGGGCGACCACTGCATCTTCTCGTCGCGCCAGATTCCCGGCAACGAACTGGCCATCGGCAATCTGCAGGACCGGCTCGCGGACCGGGGCGTGCGCCTCTACACCGAGAAGGATCACCCCGGCATCCACGTCTCGGGCCACCCGTGCCGCGACGAGCTGAAGCAGATGTATGAATGGGTGCGGCCGCAGATCGCGATGCCGACCCATGGCGTGCGTCGCTTCCTGCTGGAACACGCCAATCTGGCCAAGGATATCGGCGTCAAGGAAACCGTCACCCCGCGCAACGGCGACATGGTTCGTCTGGCCCCCGGACCGGCCAAGATCATCGACGAGGTGCCGAACGGCCGCCTTTACGTCGACGGCGGCATGCTGGTGACCGAACAGGGCGAGGCCCTGAAGGAGCGTCGCCACGCCTCGACCAATGGCGTGCTGATCGTCAGCTTCGCCCTCGACAAGCGCGGCCGCATCGCCAGCGACATCGACATCCGCAGCGTCGGCCTGCCCGGCGACACCGCCACACCGCTGGGCGACGCCCTGGACAATCTGGCCGAGCGCGTCGAACAGGTGATCAAGAGCCTGAAGGGCGACGCCCTGGACGACGAAATGGTCATCGAACAGGCCGTGGCTCGCGTGCTGAAGAAGGCCAGCCAGCAGATCTGGGATCGCCGTCCGATCGTCGAGACGGTCGTCCTGCGGGTCTGACCACAAACACCCCCGTCACCCTCGGGCTTGTCCCGAGGGCCCAGCTTTCCGTCTCGCGGACAGGTGGGGTAGGGCGGGCGGCCGTGCGTCACTCCACCCGAGTTCCATGCTGAACCGTGGGCCCTCGGGACAAGCCCGAGGGTGACGGTGAAATAGGGTCGTGAAGCAACCTTGGCCGTTCACGCGCATTTTCTGCGCGCTGAAGCGGTCGGGGCATATGGTCGAAGAACACAAACCCACGCGCGTGCGCCGTCTGCTGGAACGGGTGCGCCACGCCCGTCATCCGTTGCACGGCTGGCGGCGCTGGGCCGTGATCGCAGGGCAGGGGACGGCGGGCTTCGTCGCCCTGTTCGCCGCAGTGAACGTGGCGCTCAGCCTGTCCACCTTTCGCGGCGACGAGCCGCTGTCGCGCATTGTCCATGAACTGCGCGTCCTGTGGTTCAGTCCGACGGACGGACAGCCGATGTCGCCGACCGCCTTTCCGACCGTCTATGGCCGCGACCTCGGCCCCGCGCCCGACACCGCCGCGATCCACGCCTATCTGGAGCGAGAGGCCGAGGACGGGGTCTTTCTGCTGGACCATGTGATGGTGGACCGGATCCTGAGGCTGAACGGACGGATCGACGCGCGCAGCCTGCCGTCCGGCGTCTATGTCGGCGCCCACGCCCTGGGGCCGGACGGCCTGCCGCTGGTGCCCGTGACCAAATACATGGGCCACTATCTGCTGTTCCCGCGCCACGCCTATATTCTGGTCGTGCCGCAGACGGGCCCGGCCATCGCTTTTTCCGCCAGCCAGAACGCCAAGTTCGGCGTCACGGATCACCCCGACCGTCTCTCGGCCGAGATCGCCCCCTATACGCCCGACGCCTATGACTTCCCCAGTTCGGGCGAGGCCCTGCACGAGATGACGCGGATCACCAGAGACCCAGCCCGCGTCGCCGAGGCGGTCGAGGCCCTGAAGGGCGCCCAGGCCCGGCTGGAGGCCGAGGGCCTGACCTACGGCCTGCTGGCCCCGAACTCGAACACCGCTGTCGGCTGCGTGCTGGAACGGTCGGGCTCCATCACCCAGGCGCAGCGGTCGTCCATCCTGTTGGCGTTACGCGCGCCGGGCTTCGGCGCAGCCTGCGAATAGACGTCTCGGAATCCGGCGGAGGTCCGCTATATCCCGTCCATGACCGAACGACTCTTGCTGCTGAATCCCGACTGGCATGACGACCAGGGCGGTCCCTGGTTCTGCCCGGCCGGCGCCTATGTGGAGGGCGTGCTGGCCTTCTATCCCCGGCTGCGGGACGTTCTTGATATCGTCTATCTGGACCACCCCCGGCCGCGCCCGCCGGTCATCGCCGAGGTCGGCGAGGCGCATCAGAGCTGCCCGATCCTGATCCTCGACGGCGAACTGGACTGGCCCGAGGCTCAGGTCAGCGAAACGACGGGGCGCCGCTTCCTGCAGGACCACGCCATCGCGCCCTATCTGGCGGCGCGCTACGGCGTAGGCCGGCCGCATCCCTGAGGCGCGATCGACCGCGATGTCGTGTCAGCCGAGCGTGGCCTTGCGATAGGTTTCGTTCAGTTCGAACACCTCGGCCGACACCTCGACCTTGCCGGCCGTGCGAGCCAGCGCGGCGGTCAGGATCTCCAGCACCTTTTCGCTCAGCGCGATCTTCTGCTCCGGCATGCGGCCCAGCATCAGGCCGATGCGGCAGGCCAGCATGGCGGTCTCGGGCGCGTCGTCGGCGATGACGACGTGATCCAGGGCGATCAGCCGGGTCTTGCAGGCCGACAAGGCGGCGCCGGCGATCTCGACGGCGGCCTGATGGATCTCCAGGGCGACCGGGGTCCAGTCGGCGTCGGCCAGGTGGCGGGTGTATTCCAGGGTGATCTGCGGCATGTCGGGGACTCGTCCAGAGGAGGCCGATCCTCTAGACCGGTTTCAACCGGGCGCCAAAGCCCGGACAGGAGGTCCCATGCCCATCGGCCCCATCACCATGTTCGGCATCTACATCATCGTCTGGTGGACGGTGTTGTTCGGCGTGCTGCCGCTGGGAACCTCGCGCGAGACCCACGAACCGCCGACGGACGGCGCCCAGTGGGGCGCGCCGACGACGCCGAACCTGAAGCGCAAATTCATCACCACCACCTGGGTCGCGGCCCTGGTTTGGGTCTTCGTCATGGTGCTGATCTTCACCGGATGGCTGCCCCTGCCGGACTTCTCGCGCGCGCCGGCGGTCTAATCCCCAACCCGGCCTAGCTTTCGCCCCGGTCCAGCGGCTAAAGCCTTGGTCTGTCTCTACGCCTAGGATTCCCCATCATGCGCCTGTCGCGCTTTTTCCTGCCCACGCTGAAGGAAGCCCCTTCGGACGCCCAGATTGTCTCGCACCAGCTGATGCTGCGCGCCGGCATGATCAAGCAGGAGGCCGCCGGCATCTACGCCTGGCTGCCGCTGGGTCTGCGGGTGCTGCGCAAGATCGAGCAGATCGTCCGTGAAGAGCAGCAGCGGGCCGGGGCGGTCGAACTGCTGATGCCGACCCTGCAACTGGCCGACCTGTGGCGAGAGTCTGGGCGTTACGACGCCTACGGCCCCGAGATGCTGCGCATCACCGACCGGCACGAGCGCGAACTTCTGTACGGACCGACCAACGAGGAGATGATCACCGACATCTTCCGGGCCTATGTGAAGTCCTACAAGTCGTTGCCGCTGAACCTGTTTCATATCCAGTGGAAGTTCCGCGACGAGCGCCGGCCCCGGTTCGGCGTCATGCGCGGCCGCGAGTTCCTGATGAAGGACGCCTATTCATTCGACGTGGACGAGGCCTCGGCCCGCAAGGCCTACAACCGCATGTTCGTGGCCTATCTGAACACCTTCGCCCGCATGGGTCTGAAGGCCGTGCCGATGCGCGCCGACACCGGCCCGATCGGCGGCGACCTGAGCCACGAGTTCATCGTCCTGGCCGAGACCGGCGAGAGCGCGGTCTTCTGCGACAAGGCCCTGGTCGAAATGCCGGCGCCGGGCGCGGACGTGGACTGGGACGATCTTCAGTCAATCGTTGATCAACGAACCGCGCTCTACGCCGCCACCGAGGAAATGCACGACGAAGCCCGGTTCGAGGCCGAGACCGCCGAGGGCGACCGTCTGTCGGCGCGCGGCATCGAGGTCGGCCACATCTTCTATTTCGGCACGAAATACTCGGCGCCGATGAAGGCCAAGGTCGCCGGGCCGGACGGTCAGGACGCTGAGGTCCATATGGGCAGCTACGGCGTCGGCGTGTCGCGTCTGCTGGGCGCCATCATCGAGGCCAGCCACGACGAGGGCGGCATCATCTGGCCCGACGCCGTGGCCCCGTTCGACGTGGTCGTGATCAATCTGCGGGCCAATGACGCCGCCGTCTCCGCCGCCTGCGAGGACGCGGTGGCCCAGCTGGAGAAACTGGGCAAGGACGTGCTGTACGATGACACCGACGAACGGCCGGGCGGCAAGTTCGCCACCGCCGATCTGATCGGCGTGCCGTGGCAGCTGACCATCGGTCCCAAGGGCCTGGCCGACGGCGTGGTCGAGCTGAAGCGCCGCGCCACCGGCGAGAAGGTCTCCGTCCCCCTGGCCGAAGCCATCGAAAGGTTGACTGCTTGAACCTGCCGTCCCGTCCTTCCGGCGCCTTCTCCTCGTGGGAGATCGGCCTGGCCCTCCGCTACCTGCGCGCCAAGCGCAAGGAGGGCGGGGTGGCGACCATCGCGGTGATCAGCTTCATCGGCATCATGCTGGCCGTCGCGGTGCTGATCAGCGTCATGAGCATCATGGCCGGCTTCCGCTCGGAACTGCTGGGCCGGATGCTGTCGTTCAACGGCCATATGTACGTCCAGGGGCCGGTGCTGACGTCTGAAGATCGGGACGCCGCCCTGAAGCGGATCGCCGACGTGCCCGGCGTGGTCAGCGTCACCCCGCTGAACGAGAGCCAGAGCCTGGTCCGGGTCGGCAACTTCACCACGGGCGCCATGGTGCGCGGCGTGCGGCCCCAGGACCTGGCCACCACCAAATACGTCTTCGACAGCCTGACGCCCAAGGAACGCGCCGACTTCGGCAAGGGCGCATACGGCGGCGACCGAATCCTGATGGGCGCGGCCCTGGCCAACTCCCTGGGCTTGCAGGTGGGCGATCCCGTCACCCTCTATTCGCCGACCGGCGCCGACAGCGCCTTCGGCAATCTGGGCGGTCTGGAAAAGACCTATTTCGTCGGCGGCCTGTTCCGCTCGGGCACGGCCGACTTCGACCGCGCCTTCCTGTTCATGCCGCTGGAGCAGCAGCAGTTGTTCTTCGGCAAGGAGGGGGTCTGGGACGCCATCGAGATCAAGGTCGACGACCCCGACCGCGTCGGCGAGCTGACCCCCGCCATCCGCGACGCCGCCGGCCCCGGATCGGTCATCAGCGACTGGCGCGAACGCCTGGCCGCCTTCTACGGCGCCCTGCGGGTCGAGCGGGTGGCCATGAGCATCATCCTGGGCCTGGTCGTCGCCATCGCCGCCATGAACATCATCTCCGGCATCGTCATGCTGGTGAAGAACAAGACGCGCGACATCGCCATCCTGCGCACCGTGGGCGCCAGCCCGTCGGCCATCCTGCGCATCTTCTTCATGTCCGGCGCCATGATCGGCGTGGCGGGCACCCTGGCGGGCCTCGCCCTGGGCCTGCTGTTCTGCTGGAACATCGGCACGATCCAGCACGCCATCGAGGCCGTGCTGGGCGTGCAACTGTTCAACGCCGACGTCTATCAGCTGGACGCCATCCCGGCCCTGGTCGATCCGATGGACGTGACCTGGGTCGCCCTGCTGTCCTTCAGCATGAGCTGCCTGGCCAGCCTGCCGCCGTCCTGGACGGCCTCTCGCATCGATCCTGTGGAGGCGCTCCGCTATGAGTAGGTCTCCGATCCTGTCGGTGCGCGGCCTGACCCGCACCTATGACACCGCCAACGGCGGCCTGACCGTGCTGAAGGGCGTGGATCTGGACGTCATGCCGGGCGAGATGGTCGGGCTGATCGGCCCCTCGGGCTCGGGCAAGTCCAGCCTGCTGCACGCCGCGGGACTGCTGGAAAAGCCGACCGAGGGCACCGTCGCCATCGACGGCGAAATGGTGGGCGACCTCGACGAGCGCGCCCGCACCCGCCTGCGCCTGTCGCGCATCGGCTTCGTCTATCAGTTCCACCATCTGCTGGCCGAGTTCGACGCCCGCGACAATGTCGCCCTGCCGATGCGGATCGCGGGCATGAGCCTGGCCCAGGCGCGCCGTCAGGCCGAGGAGACCCTGACGACCCTGGGGCTCGGCGAGCGGCTGACGCACCAGCCGGCGCAACTGTCGGGCGGCGAGAAGCAGCGTGTCGCCATCGCCCGGTCCCTGGCCAACAAGCCCCGCCTGCTGCTGGCCGACGAACCGACCGGCAACCTGGACCCGACCACCAGCCAGTCGGTGTTCGAATCCCTGCGCGACCTGGCCAAGACCACCGGCGTCGCCGCCCTGATCGCCACCCACAATATGGAGCTGGCCGGCCATATGGACCGCGTCTTCGCCCTGAAGGACGGCCATCTGGAAGAACGGGCGGCGGAGAGCCAGGCCTACTGAGCCAGGCCTAATGACATCTGGCGGACGCCGTCACCCAACGGCCGCGTCGCCCCAGATGGCGCGCAGCTGCTGGGGCCGGCGGCAGCCCTGGCGATAGGCCTCGTAATGAGCGCGGTTGCGGCGGGCGTAATCCTGATGCTCCGCCCCGGCGGGCCAGAACCGCTGGACCCCGACGACCGGGGTGGTGAAGCTCTTGCCCAGAACGCGCATCGCCGCATCTCGTGACGCCACAGCGGCCGCCCTCTGCTCCGCCGTGGCGAAGACCGCCGCGCGATAGGACGGCCCCTGGTCGCAGAACTGCCCGTTCGGATCGGTCGGGTCTATGGTGCGCCAGTAGCGGTCCACCAGGGCGCGATAGCTGACGACGCGGGGATCGAACGTGACCTGGACCGCCTCCATATGGCCGGTCCCGCCGCGCACCACCTGCTCATAGGTCGGGTTGGCCGTCTGGCCGCCGACGAAGCCCGACACGGCGGACCGCACCCCCGGCAGGCCGTCGAACGCCTTTTCCTCGGACCAGAAACAGCCGCCGGCGAAGACGGCCGTCTGAAGCACCGACCGGGCGGGCTGGGCCTGGGCGCCGTCGGTCTGGGGCAGGGCGGCGGTCGTCACGACGACCAGGGCGGCCGCAATCGCCGCGCCAGCCAGGAATTTCAGAGACTTGGGCATGGGGACATCTCCCTTTCTCCACAGGCATACGATGCGCCGCTGCAAATGGTTTCAGACCGTCTCGCCCCTTGGGATAAGACCGGGGTTGACGAGAACAATGAGCGAACATAGAACAAGGCAAGAACATTCATGTCTGGGGGTAAGTCGCCATGCCGCGTTTGATGAGAGATATGCTGTCGCTGGCCTCGTGCAGCGGTTTCGTCTGGATGGTCTGGACCCTGGCCATCAGCGTGACGGCCGCCTGATTTCAGACTCGCGCCACAGGGTCTGAATTCGCATTGTGTAAAATCAATCGCTTATGAGAGATTCTAGACTATCTGGACTGTGTTTTTTCGCCGTGACGGTCTGAAGCCTCTATCCACAGCGGATCGATGATCGCGCGGCCCGGCTGAAGGTTTGCGGTGTTCCGGCGGGCGGTGATGTGAGACTCGGTCCAGGATGATGCGCGGCCTCCCTTCGGAGGCGCGACAGGCGGAGGTCCAGTGAGCGAACCGGTCAACAGTCAGGGTTTTGTCCATCTGCGGGTCCGCTCGGCCTATTCGTTGCTGGAAGGCGCGATCAAGGCGGGCAAGCTGGGCAAGCTGGCGGCGGACGCGGGCATGCCGGCCGTGGCCATCGCCGACCGGACCAATCTGTTCGGCGCGCTGGAGTTCAGCCAGTACACCCGTGACGCCGGGGTCCAGCCCATCATCGCCTGCGCCCTGCCGGTGTTCGGCATCGGCGGACACCAGGCCGTGCGCTGGGCCAAGACCCCGACCGTGGTCCTGCTGGTCCAGAACGAGGCCGGGTGGCGCAACCTGTGCGCCCTGTCGTCCTCGGCCTATCTGGACGCGGGCGAAATGGCCGAACCGGGCGTGGCCTGGGACCAGGTCGTGGCGCGGTCCGAGGGGCTGATCCTGTTGTCGGGCGGCCCCGACGGTCCGGTCGATCCCCTGTTCGCCCAGGGCAAGACGGGCGAGGGGGCGGCCGCCCTGGCGACGATGAAGTCCGCCTTCGGCGACCGCTTCTATGTCGAGCTGCAGCGTCACGGGCTGGAGGACGAAAAGCGGGCCGAGCCCGGTCTGGTCGAATGGGCCTACGCCCACGAGACGCCCCTGGTCGCGACCAATGACGTCTATTACGCCAAGGCGGCCCAGGCCAAGTCGCACGACGCCCTGTTGTGCATCGCCGACGGCGCCTTCACCGGCCAGGAAGACCGCCGCCGCATCACCGGCGAACACTGGTTCAAGTCGGCCGAGGCGATGCGCGACCTGTTCGCCGACCTGCCCGAGGCCTGCGACAACACCATCGACATCGCCCGGCGCTGCGCCTTCCTGGTCAACACCCATGCGCCCATCCTGCCGCGGTTCGACACCGGGGCAGGGCGATCCGAGGCCGACGAACTGGCGCACCAGGCGCGCGAGGGGCTGAAGGTCCGCCTTGGCCAGATCACCCCCGCCGTGCCCGAGGCGGAATACTGGAGCCGGCTGGAATGGGAGGTCGGCATCATCCAGCAGATGGGCTTCCCCGGCTATTTCCTGATCGTGTCCGACTTCATCAAATGGGCCAAGGAGCACGGCATCCCGGTGGGGCCGGGGCGGGGCTCGGGGGCCGGCTCTCTGGTCGCCTGGTCCTTGACCATCACCGACCTCGACCCGCTGCGGTTCGGCCTGCTGTTCGAGCGGTTCCTGAACCCCGAACGGGTCTCCATGCCCGACTTCGACATCGACTTCTGCCAGGAGCGGCGCGAAGAGGTGATCGACTATGTGCAGGACCGCTACGGCAAGGACCGGGTGGCCCAGATCATCACCTTCGGCACCCTGCAGGCGCGGGCCGTGCTGCGCGACGTGGGCCGGGTGCTGCAGATGCCGCTGGGCCAGGTGGACCGGCTCTGCAAGATGGTGCCGAACAACCCGGCCAATCCCGTCACCCTGGCCCAGGCCATCGACCTGGAGCCGCGCCTGAAGGAAGCCAGGGACGCCGAACCTGCGGTCCGCACCCTGCTGGAGACGGCGCTGGAGCTGGAGGGGCTGTACCGCAACGCCTCGACCCACGCCGCCGGCATCGTCATCGGCGACCGGCCTCTGGTCGAACTGGTGCCCCTGTACCAGGATCCGCGCTCGACCATTCCGGCCTCCCAGTTCAACATGAAATGGGTCGAGCCGGCGGGTCTGGTGAAGTTCGACTTCCTGGGCCTGAAGACCCTGACCGTGCTGGATCGCGCGCGCGGCTATCTGGAACGGCGCGGCGCGGCGCAGGACTGGAACGGCCTGCCGCTGGACGACGCTCGCACCTATGAGCTGATGGCCTCGGGCCAGACCGTCGGGGTGTTCCAGCTGGAATCCCAGGGCATGCGCGACACCCTGCGCAAGATGCGCTGCGGCTCGATCGAGGAGATCACCGCCCTGATCTCGCTGTATCGGCCGGGGCCGATGGAGATGATCGACACCTATATCGACCGGAAGTTCGGTCGGGCCGAGGTCGATTATCTGCACCCCAGCCTGAAAGAGGTGCTGACCGAGACCTACGGGGTCATCATCTACCAGGAACAGGTGATGAAGATCGCCCAGATCCTGGCGGGCTACAGCCTGGGCGAGGCCGACCTGCTGCGTCGCGCCATGGGCAAGAAGAAGAAGGAGGAGATGGACTTCCAGCGGGCGCGCTTCGTCAAGGGCGCGCTGGAGAAGACCGTCCCCGAGGCCCAGTCCGGCTCGATTTTCGACCTGGTGGCCAAGTTCGCCGGCTATGGCTTCAACAAGTCGCACGCCGCCGCCTACGCCCTGATCTCGTTCCAGACCGGCTGGCTGAAGGCCAATCATCCGGTCGAGTTCTTCGCCGCCTCGATGAGTCTGGACCTGTCGAACACCGACAAGCTGGCGGTCTTCTATCAGGACGCCAAACGGTTCGACGTGCCGGTGCTGCCGCCCGATCTGAACCGGTCCTCGGCGGACTTCGACGTGGCCTGGGACGACAGTCGTGGGGTGGTCCTCTACGCCCTGGGCGCCATCCGCAACGTCGGGCTCGAGGCGATGAAACACGTCATCGAGGTGCGCGAGACCGGCGGTCGTTTCGCCGACATCTTCGACTTCCTGGAACGGGTCGATCCGCGCAGCGTCAACAAACGGGCGCTGGAAGGCCTGGCCAAGGCCGGCGCCTTCGACAGCATCCACCCCAACCGCCGCCAGCTGGTCGAACAGGCCGACGTCCTGATGGCCTATTGCCAGAGCGTGGCGGCCGAACGCGCCTCGTCCCAGGTCTCCCTGTTCGGCGGGGATCAGGCCCATGTCGGCCGGCCGCGGCTGAAGAGCGTCGAGCCCTGGGTCGGGCCCGAGCGGCTGGACCATGAGCTGTCGGCCGTCGGCTTCTATCTGTCCGGCCACCCGCTGGACGAGATGACCTCGGCCCTGAAACGCAAGCGCGTCACCTTCGTCGCCGAGGCGATTCCCCTGGCGGAATCGGGCCACGAGGCCTTCCAGATGGCCGGGGTGGTGCGCCGCAAGCAGGAACGCGCCAGCGCCCGCACCGGCGAGAAATTCGCCTTCGTCACCTTCTCGGATCCGACCGGCGAGTTCGAATGCCTGTTCCCGCCCGAACAGCTGCGCAAATGCCGTGAGGTGCTGGAGCCCGGCGCCTCGGTCATGGTGCGGGTCCGCGCCAAGGCCTCCGAAGGCGAGGTGCGGTTTTTCGGCGACGACGCCAGCCAGATGGACAATCTGCTGGATGACGCCAACATCGGACTGCGCATCCATGTCTCGGCCCGCATCGCCGACGCCGAGGCCCTGAAGGCCCGGCTGGAACGCGCCCGCTCCGGCGCCATCGGCAAGGGCGGCGAAATCTCCCTGGTAGCCTCGCTGGAAGGCCGTCAGGAGGTCGAGGTCAAGCTTCCCGGCCGCTACCGGCTGGACGGCGCCCTGCGCGGCGCCCTGAAGTCGGCCCCGGGCGTCCTGATGCTGGAGGAGGCGTGATGACCGCGCTGTCCCACGCCGCCGGAACCTTCGAGGTCAAGATCACGCCGGTCGCGCCCGAGCCGGACGCGCCTGCCGACGCCCCCGCCGACGTCCACGGCCGAATGAAGCTCGCCAAGACCTTCCACGGCGATCTTGAAGGAACCGGCGTGGGGGAGATGCTGGGGGTCATGGCCGGCCAGTCCGGCGCCTATGTCGCCATGGAGCGGGTGACGGGCGTGCTGAACGGTCGCCAGGGCGGTTTCTCCATGGTCCATCGCGGCGTCATGAACGCGGGGTCGCAGGAGCTTCTGATCACCATCGTGCCGGGCTCAGGCAGTGGTGATCTGGCGGGAGTAAGCGGGGTCTTCCACCTGACCATCGCCGACGGGGAGCATCGTTATGTCCTGGACTACAGCCTGCCTGAATGACGCTCCGACGGTCGGTTGCATATGGTCAAGCTGTTGGAATTGCGGAACCGCCTGAGCCGTGAAGGGTTGGTTCAGTCTAAAAGGGAGACTGTTCCAATGAAAAATCTCGTTCTCGCCGGCGTCGCTTCGGTCGCTTTGCTCGGCGCCTGCAATCAGGGCGGCGACACCGCAGCCCAGAACGCCGACGAAGCCGTCAATGCGACCCAGGACGCCGCTTCCGGCGTCGTCGGCCAGACCTCCGCCGCCACCATGGGCGCCAACACCGTCGAGGGCTTCGTCACCAGCCTTGCGGTCGGCAACATGTATGAAATCGAGGCCGCAAAGGTCGCCGCCGCCAAATCGACCAACGCCGACGTCAAGGCCCTGGCGGCCATGATCGACAAGGATCATACGGCGGCGGGCGAGAAGATGACCTCGGTCGTCGCGACGGCGGCTCCGAACGTCACGGTTCCCACCACGCTGGACGAACGTCGCCAGGGGCTGATCGACAATCTGAAGGCCGCTACGCCGGCTGATTTCGACAAGGTCTATCTGGAGCAGCAGGTCGCCGCTCATAACGAGACCCTGACCCTGCTGAACGGTTTCGACGACAACACCGACGCCCCGGCCCTGGCCGGTCTGGCCCGGGAGCTGATCCCGACCATCACGGCCCACCGCGATCGCGCCCAGGCCCTGATGGATGCGATGAACTAAGGCGACGAATTTCGCCCATGACAGGCGGTCCCGAAAGGGGCCGCCTTCTGTGTTTTGTCAGGCGGCGCTTGCTATTCGGGCCTATCCCGCCTACATGGCCCCCGCATTTCGCAACGCGGGCGAGGCGCGTTTCGGGGAGACATCCCGATCCGCTCCATTCCGAGGGTCTTGTGACCTTTAATCCCCCGCGCCACGTTTGATCGGAAAAAGGACTGAACGATCATGGCTCTGCCTGAATTCTCGATGCGCACCCTGCTTGAAGCGGGCGCCCACTTCGGCCACCAGACGCACCGGTGGAACCCGAAGATGGACCGCTACATCTTCGGCTCGCGCTCGAACATCCACATCATCGACCTGTCGCAGACGATGCCGCTGTTCCACCAGGCTCTGGTGGCCGTGCGCGACGTCGCCGCCAAGGGCGGCCGCGTCCTGTTCGTCGGCACCAAGCGCCAGGCCTCCGAGCCGGTCGCCGAAGCCGCCAAGCGCTGCGCCCAGTACTACATGAACAACCGTTGGCTGGGCGGCACCCTGACCAACTGGCGCACCGTCTCGGGCTCGATCGCCCGTCTGCGTGAACTGGAAGGCATCCTCGAGAACGGCGGCGAAGGCCGCGTCAAGAAGGAACTGCTGAACCTGCAGCGCGAGAAGGACAAGCTGGAGCTGTCGCTGGGCGGCATCAAGGACATGGGTTCGATCCCGGACATCATGTTCGTGATCGACACCAACAAGGAAGCGATCGCGATCCAGGAAGCCCGCAAGCTGAACATCCCGATCATCGCCATCCTGGACACCAACTCGGACCCGGACGGCATCACCTATCCGGTCCCCGGCAACGACGACGCCGCCCGCGCCATCCAGACCTACTGCGACCTGATCGCCGACGCGGTCCTGGACGGTCTGGCCGCCGGCGCCTCGGCCTCGGGCGTGGACCTGGGTGCTGCGATCAATCCGGAAGAGCCCATGCTGCGTGAAGCCTCGACCCCGGTCGAAGCCGACGCCGCTCCGGCCGGCACGGAAGACGTCGCCGCTGAACTGGTCGCCGCCGCTGAACCGGCTGTCGCCGATGAAGCTGCTCAGGCCGCCACTTCGGAAGCGAACGACGCCGTCGAAACCGAGAAGGCCACGGGCTGATCGCCCGACGGCCCTCCTTTTGACGCTACGCTTGCCGCGCGGCGGCTCGCTACTTGAGCGTCAATCCGAAGGCTGTGCGTTGAACTGACACACGGCCGGGCTAAATCAGCCCGGCCGTTCCCACATACGAATCCCCCAAGGAGAAGAACATGGCCGAGATCACTGCCGCCCTCGTGAAGGAACTTCGCGAGCGTTCGGGCGTCGGCATGATGGACTGCAAGAAGGCGCTGGTCGAAAACGACGGCAACATCGAAGCAGCGATCGACTGGCTCCGCGCCAAGGGCCTGTCCAAGGCCGCCAAGAAGGCCGACCGCGTCGCCGCCGAGGGCCTGGTCGCCGTGGCGTCCAAGGAAGACGGCAAGGGCGAAGTCGCCGCCGCCATCGAGTTCAATGCGGAAACCGACTTCGTCGCCCGTAACGAACTGTTCCAGAACGCCGCCAAGTCGTTCGCCCAGCTGGGCCTGGAGCATCACACCGTCGAGGCCCTGCACGGCGCCGAACTGGAAGCCGGCAAGACGGTCCAGGACGAAGTGACCAACATGATCGCCACCATCGGCGAGAACATGCAGCTGCGCCGCGCCGCCCGTCTGTCGGTGTCGGAAGGCGTCGTCTCGACCTATGTCCACAACGCGGTTTCGCCGGGCGTGGGCCGTATCGGCGTGCTGGTCGCCCTGGAAGGCGAGGGCGACAAGACCGCCCTGCGCGAACTGGGCCGCAAGATCGCCATGCACGTCGCCGCGACCGCCCCGCTGTCGCTGAACACGGACGACCTGGACCCGGCCGCCATCGAGAAGGAACGCACCGTCCTGACCGAAAAGGCCAAGGAAGAAGGCCGTCCCGAAGCCATGATCGCCAAGATCGTGGAAGGCCAGATCAACAAGTTCCAGAAGGACGTGGTGCTGTCCAAGCAGCCGTTCGTCATGGACCCGGACCTGACCATCGAACAGCTGGTCGCCAACTCGGCCAAGGAACTGGGCTCCTCCAACCTGCACCTGGCCGGCTTCGTCCGTCTGGCGCTGGGTGAAGGCGTCGAGAAGGTCGAAGGCCCCGACTTCGCGTCGGAAGTCGCCTCGATGATGGGCGGCAACTAAGCAGTCTTCCCCTCATTCGTGAGGGTTTTGTATCAGAAGGGCGCGTTCGGCTTTGATGGCCGGCGCGCCCTTCGTCTATAAGAAGTCGCCTGATTCAAAAGGCGCCGCATTCAAACGGACCCCCGCCGCATGCCCGACGCCCCCGCCAATTTTCGCTACAAGCGCGTCCTGCTCAAGGTCTCCGGCGAAGTCCTGATGGGCGATCAGGCCTTCGGCGTCGACATGAAGACCGTGGACACCGTGGCCAAGGCCGTGGCCCAGGTCGCGGCCGAGGGCGTGGAAATCTGTCTGGTGATCGGCGGCGGCAACATCTTCCGCGGCCTGTCCAAGGCGGCGGCGGGCATGGAGCGCGCCCAGGCCGACTATATGGGCATGCTGGCCACCATCATGAACGCCCTGGCCATGCAGTCGGCGCTGGAGAAGATCGGCGTCTCGACCCGCGTGCAGAGCGCCATTCCGATGGCCGCCATCGCCGAACCCTACATCCGCCGCCGCGCCCTGCGTCATCTCGAGAAGGGCCGCGTGGTCATCTTCGCCGCCGGCGTCGGCGCGCCCTTCTTCACGACGGATTCGGGCGCCGCCCTTCGCGCGGCCGAAATGGGCTGCGACGCCCTGCTGAAGGGCACCAGCGTTGACGGCGTCTATACGGCGGACCCCAAGAAGGATCCGACCGCGACCCGCTACGAGACCCTGACCTATCAGGAGGTTCTGGCCCAGGATCTGCGGGTGATGGACGCTTCCGCCATCGCCATGATGCGCGACACGGGTATTCCGATCGTGGTCTTCTCGATCCGCGAAGACGACTCCCTGCGCCGCGCCCTGACCGGCGAGGGCACCTGCACCATCATCCAGGACCGCGCCTGATCGTTCGACGATCCGTTGAAGACAAGAGAGACCAAGACCATGGCCAAGCCCGAAGTGAAAACCTATCGCGACCGCATGGAGAAGGCGGTCGTGGCGCTGAAGGAAGAGTTCAGCGGCCTGCGCACCGGACGGGCCAACGCCGGCTTGCTGGAGCCCGTGCGGGTCGAGGCCTATGGATCGGCTTCGCCGCTGTCGGCCGTCGCCGCCATCAGCGTGCCCGAGCCGCGGATGATCTCCGTCAACGTCTGGGACAAGGGCATGGTGGTCGCGGTCGAAAAGGCCATTCGCAACGCCAACCTGGGCCTGAACCCCATCGTCGACGGACAGACCCTGCGCATCCCCGTGCCGCCGCTGACCGAGGAGCGCCGCAAGGACCTGGTCAAGCTCGCCGGCAAGTACACCGAGCAACAGAAGATCGCCGTGCGCAACGTGCGCCGCGACGCCAACGACGATCTGAAGAAGGCCGAGAAGGCGGGCGAGATCAGCCAGGACGAACAGAAGAAGCTGGAGGCGGACATCCAGAAGGAGACGGACGCCGCCATCAAGCGCATCGACGAGGCCTTGAAGACCAAGGAACAAGAGATCATGCAGGTCTGAGGCGGAACGGCTTGGGTCTGAAGGGACGGAACGACAGATGACGGCAGACCGCGCCGCGCCTTCGAGCTCGCGTTCCGATGGACCACGCCATGTCGCCATCATCATGGACGGCAACGGCCGCTGGGCGAGCGCCCGGGGCCTGCCGCGCGCCATGGGACATCGCGAGGGGGTCCAGGCGCTGAAGCGCACGATCCAGGCCGCGCCCGATTTCGGCATCGAATGCCTGACCGTCTTCGGCTTCTCGACCGAGAACTGGAGCCGTCCGGCCGAGGAGGTCTCGGACCTGATGGGGCTGGTGCGGACCTATGTGGCCAGTGATCTGGCGCGGCTGGAGAAGGCGGGCGTGCGCCTGCGCATTCTCGGCCGCCGCGACGGACTGCCGTCCGACATCGCCGCCATCATCGAAAAGGCCGAGCGCCAGACCGCCCACAACGACCGGTTCATGCTTCAGGTCGCCTTCAACTACGGCGGCCGGGCCGATCTGGTCGACGCCGCGCGTCGCCACATGCAAAGACTGCTGGCGGGCGAGACGGTCGAGCCGATCGATGAAGACACCCTGGCCGCCGGCCTGGCCACGGCGGGATCGCCGCCGCTGGATCTGATCGTCCGCACCTCGGGCGAGCAGCGCCTGTCGAACTTCCTGCTGTGGGAAGCCGCCTACGCCGAACTGGTGTTCCAGGACATCCTGTGGCCCGACTATGGGCCGAAGGCGCTGGGGGAGGCGGTCGCCGCCTTCGCCCAACGCGAACGCCGCTACGGCGGGCGAGAGGACGCGCCCGCGCGCGTGTCGGCCTGATGGCGGTCAAGGGGCGGGATATCGCCTTGAGGGCGGCCTCGGCCGCCGTCCTGGCGCCGGCGGCGGTGGCCGCCACCTGGTTCGGGGGCGTCTGGTTCCTGGCGCTGATGCTGGCCGCCTGCGTCGTCCTGGCCTTCGAATGGGGCGCCATGAGCGCGCCCAAGGCTCCGCGTCCCGTCGGACTGGCGGTGGCCCTGGCCGTCGTGGCCGCCGTCGTCAGCGCCTATTTCGGCGTCATGTCGGTCGCCTTCGTCATCCTGGTGTTCGGCGCCGCCGCTGCGGGGCTCTATGCCCGAAGTCGAGCCCAACAGGCCGTGGATGCGGCCTATGGCGTGCTTTATCTGGGTTGGCCCTCGGTGCTGCTGATCTGGCTGCGCGACGGGGACGGCGCGGTCGGTCTGCACTGGACGGCGCTTGTCTTCGCTGTGACCTGGTCGGCGGACATCCTGGCCTATCTGGCGGGTTCGACCCTGGGCGGGCCGAAGCTGTGGCCGCGTTATTCGCCCAACAAGACCTGGTCCGGCTTCGTCGGCGGCATTCTGGCGGGCGCGGTCGCCGGTGCGGCGCTGACGGCCTGGTTCGACATGGGCCGCCTGACCATCTTCTGGGGCGCGATCCTGGGCCTGGCGGCCGCGCTGGCCACCATGGGCGGCGATCTGTGGGAGTCGGGGCTGAAGCGCCGGTTCGGCGTCAAGGACGCGGGCAACACCATCCCCGGCCACGGCGGCCTGCTGGACCGGGTGGACGGGTTGATGTTCGCGGTCGTGGTGGTGGCGGCGGGACGTCTGCTGGTGGTTCTGCTGGAAAAGGGCGCGTCTTGATCCGTCGCCGCGTCACGGTTCTGGGCTCCACCGGCTCGGTCGGCTCGTCGACCCTGGACCTGATGGAACAGGCCGAGGCCACCGGCACGGGGGCCTTCGAGGTCGAGGCCCTGACGGGCGGCGCCAATATCGCCAAACTGGCCGAGCAGGCGCGGCGCTGGAAGCCGAAACTGGCGGTGACGGCCGACCCGAAGAGGCTGACCGATCTGCGCGACGCCCTGGCGGGAACCGGCGTGGCGGCGGCGGCGGGCGAGGACGCCATTGTGGAGGCGGCGACGCGGCCGGCCGACTGGATCATGGCGTCCATCGTCGGGGCCGCAGGGTTGAAGTCGGCCTGGGCGGCGGCCGAAACGGGCGCCATCCTGGCCTTGGCCAACAAGGAAAGCCTGGTCTGCTGCGGCCCGGCCCTGATCGAGCGCGTTCGACGGGCCGGGGGGCGGCTGATCCCGGTCGATTCCGAACATTCCGCCATCTTCCAGGTGTTTCCGGCCGATGCGCCCGAGCAGGTGTCGAAACTGGTGCTCACCGCCTCGGGCGGGCCGTTCCGCCAGACCCCGCGCGCCCAGATGACCGGGATCACGCCCGAACAGGCCGTCGCCCATCCGAACTGGAGCATGGGGGCCAAGATTTCGGTCGACAGCGCCACCATGGCCAACAAGGGCCTGGAGATGATCGAGGCGGCCTATCTGTTCGCCATGCCGGCGGAGCGGATCGACGTCGTGGTCCACCCCGAATCGATCATCCACAGCCTTGTGGAATATGTGGATGGTTCGACTCTGGCCCAGATGGGGCCGCCGGACATGCGCACGCCGATCGCCTGCGCCCTGGCCTGGCCCCATCGCATCGCCTGGCCCGCGCCGAAGCTGGACCTGGCGGCTCTGGGGCGGTTGACGTTCGAAGCGCCCGATCTGGCGCGGTTTCCGGCCCTGGATCTGGCGCGTCAGGCCCTGCAGGCGGGGGGGGCGGCGCCCGCCGTGTTCAACGCCGCCAACGAGGTCGCGGCCTTTGCATTTCTTGACCGCAAGCTGGCCTTTCTCAATATTGCCGCAGTCGTCGCCGAAACCCTTGATCGTGCGACGAAGGCGGGGATGGTTTTCGGCTCTGGAGACGCCTGTGGCGCGGCCCTTTCGGTCGATGCCCAGGCCCGTCTGATGGCCGGAACCATAATCGCCGGACTGGCGAACGCGGCCTGATCGGCCAGGGGAGACGATTTTACAATGCTGGGCGCTCTGGGTCAGATCCTGATCTACATCGTGCCGTTCCTGCTGGTGCTGACCTTCATCGTCACCATTCATGAGCTGGGTCACTTCCTCGTCGCCCGCGCCTTCGGCGTGAAGGTGGACCGTTTCGCCATCGGTTTCGGCAAGGCGATCTTCAGCCGCACCGACCGGCACGGCATCGAATGGCGGCTCGGCTGGATGCCGCTGGGCGGGTATGTCAAATTCTCGGGCGATCTGGACGCTTCCAGCGTGCCGGATCAGGCGGGCCTGGCCGAACTGCGCCAGCGGGTGATCGCCGAGGGCGGGCCGGGGGCTGAGCGCGACTATTTCCACTTCAAGCCCGTTTGGCAGCGCGCCCTGATCGTCGTGGCCGGGCCCGCCGCCAACTTCCTGCTGGCCATCACCATTTTCGCGATCGTCTTCATGAGCGTGGGCGCGCAACTACGGCCCGCCCGCGTGGCCCAGGTCCAGGCCGGTTCGCCCGCCGCCGCCGCCGGCTTCCAGGTCGGCGACCTGATCACAGGGGTGAACGGCAAGGCGATCAAGGACGGCGGAGAGGTGACGCGCACCGTCATGCTGTCGACCGGCGATCCCGTCCGATTCACCGTCGAACGTGCGCAGCAGGTGGTGGAGCTGACCGCCGTTCCCGAGCGTCGCGAAGAGAACGATCCCATCGCCGGGCGGGTCAAGGTCGGCCGGATCGGCCTGGGGCTCGCGCCTGCGCCGGGCGATCTGCGTCATGTTCGCTATGGGCCTGTGGACGCCGTGGTCGAAGGCGTGCGCCAGACCCGCGACGTCGTCGGTTCGACCCTGACCTACCTGGGGCGTCTGGCGACGGGGCGGGAGTCGGGCGACCAGTTCAGCGGTCCGTTGGGCATCGCCAAGGCGACCGGTTCGCTGACGACGGCGGCGGTGGAGGCCAATCCGGCGCCCGAGGCCATCGCAATCAACCTTCTGCTCACCCTGACAACCTTCGCCGCCATACTTTCGATCGGAATCGGCTTTCTAAATCTCTTGCCCATCCCTGTGCTGGACGGCGGACATCTGCTTTTCTACGGCTATGAAGCCATAGTGCGGCGGCCCGTTGCGGCGCGGTATCAGGAGATGGGCTATCGCGCAGGTCTTGCGCTTCTGGCGGGATTTATGTTGTTCGCGACGTGGAACGACCTACAGAAGCTCAACATCTTCCAATTCCTCGGCGGGCTCGTCTCGTGAGCCGACGCCAGCCCCCGATGGTTTCCAGAATGAACGACATGACATCACGCGCCGCCGTCCGACTGGGCGCCCGATCCAGCCTCCTCGCGCTGGCTGTCGCCGCAGGCTTCGCCGCCCCGGCCCTGGCCCAGACTGCAGGGGCTCCTGCGGCGCCCGCGCCCGCCGGCGAACAGCCGCCGCGCGTCGAGATCGCCGCGCCCCAGTCGCTGACGGTCAATCGCATCCTGGTTCAGGGCGCGCAGCGGATCGACCAGACCACGGTCCTGTCCTATCTGCCGATCCGCCCCGGCGACACGGTCGACGCCGCCGTTCTGGATGTCGCGGTTCGCACCCTGTCACGCACCGGCCTGTTCGCCGACGTGCAGCTGGGCGTGCAGAACGGCGACCTCATCGTCCAGATCGTCGAGAACCCGATCATCAACCAGGTGGTGTTCGAGGGGAACAGCGCCCTGTCGCAGGACAAGCTGACCAAGGAGGTCACGCTTCAGCCGCGCGGCATCTACACCCGCGCCAAGGTGCAGGAAGATGTCGGCGCCATCGTCGAACTGTATCGCCTGCAGGGCCGCATCTCGGCGACCGTGACGCCGAAACTGGTTCAGCTGGAACAGAACCGCGTCGATGTGATCTTCGAGATCAACGAAGGCCCCCAGACCGGCATCAGCGCCATCAACATCCTGGGCAACCACGCGTTTTCCGACAACGACGTGCGCGGCGTCATGGTGACCGAGCGGTCGCAATGGTGGAAGTTCTTCTCCAGCAACGACAACTATGATCCGAACCGCCTAGATTACGACCAGGAGCAGCTGCGGAAATTCTATACGAACCGCGGCTACTACGACTTCCGCATCGTCTCGTCGGTGGCCGAGCTGCAGCCTGACGATCAGGCGTTCCAACTGACCCTGACCCTGAACGAGGGCGACAAGTACAACTTCGGCAAGGTCGACGTCATCACCCAGAATGACCGCCTCAACGCCGAATTCCTCAAGGCGCTTGTGCCGATCCGCGAAGGCCAGCTCTACGAGAGCGACAAGATCGAACAGGCGGTCGACGCCCTGACCTTCGCCGCCGGTTCGGCCGGTTACGCCTTCGTCGAGATCAATCCGACCTATCGCGCCAACCCCGACACCGACACGGTGGATGTGACCTTCAATGTGTCCGAGGGGCAGCGCGTCTATATCGACCGCATCAATGTGGTCGGAAACACCCGCACCATCGACCCGGTCATCCGCCGCGAACTGATGCTGACCGAAGGCGACGCCTTCAACCGCGCCCTGATGGAGCGCTCGCGCAACAATCTGCGCGCGCTCGGCTTCTTCAAGGACGTGACGATCGAGGAAACGCGCGGCAGCGCGCCCGACCGTTCGGTCATCAACGTCAACGTCCAGGAACAGCCGACCGGGGAACTGTCCGTCGGCGCAGGCTTCAGCTCGGTCGACTCCTTCACGGTCAACCTGGGCATTTCCGAGCGGAACTTCCGCGGGCGCGGCCAGAACGTCGTCGCGCGTCTTGAATGGGGCTCGCTGCGTCAGCAGGTCGATTTCCGCTTCACCGAACCCAAGTTCCTGGGCCGCGACCTTCGGGCGGGCTGGGATCTGTTCCACTCGCGATATGACCTGAGCAAATATTCGTCCTACGACTACCGTTCGACCGGCGGCGGCCTGCGCCTGTCCTATCCGTTGAACGGCAATATGCTGCTCAGCACCCGCTACTTCCTGAAATCGGACGAGATCATCGTCCCGACCGGCTACTGCAACGCGACCGGCAGCGGCTCTTCGGCCCTGTGCGACCAGGTCGGCAGCTATATCAACTCGTCCGTCGGCTACACGCTTCAGATGAACTACACCAACGACCCGGTTCGCCCGACGCGCGGCTGGTCGGGCTCGCTGCGTCAGGACCTGGCCGGTCTCGGCGGCGACGTGAACTATGTGAAGACCGAAGCTGATGCAGCCTGGTACTATGGCTTCTCGCCGCGCTGGGTCGTCAGCGTCCAGGGCTCGACCGGCTATGTCAGCGGCTGGAACGGCGATCCTATCCGCATCAACGACCGCTTCTTCAAGGGCGGCAACAGCTTCCGCGGCTTCGAGACCGCCGGGATGGGGCCGCGCGACCTGCGGACGACCGACGCCCTGGGCGGCAACTTCTACGCCATCGGCACCGTCGAACTGACCCTGCCGAACTATCTGCCCGAGCAGTACGGCATCAAGACCTCGCTGTTCGCCGACGTCGGCACCCTGGGCGTGCTGGATGATCGCTACAAGTTGACAACGACCGGCACGGTCAACACCAATATCGCCGATGAGTTGTCTCTGCGGGCGTCGGCCGGCGTCAGCATTCACTGGAAATCGCCGATGGGCCCCATCCGGTTCGACATCTCCAAGGTCCTGTCCAAGGAAGACTACGACAAGACGGAATCCTTCCGCTTCTCGACCTCCACCCAGTTCTAAGCCCGCGACGCAAAAGCGCACGCACGAGGAAGTCCCATGAAAGCTCTGATCATCGCCGCCACGGCCGCCGCCACCCTGGTCGCCACCGCCGCCTCGGCCCAACAGGCCGCTGCACCCGCTAACCCCGGTCCGGTCATCCCGGGCGTCTGCGTCTATTACAACGCCCGTCTGCTGGCGCAGTCGGCCGCCGGCCAGGCCGTCGAGGCGCGCATGCAGCAACTGGCGCAGGAAGTTCAGGGCGAACTCCAGCCCTACGCCACCGCGCTTCAGACCGAAGCCCAGCAGCTTCAGACCTCGGGCGCCAGCCTGCCGGCCGACCAACTGCAACAGCGCCGCCAGGCCCTGCAGCAGCGCGCCCAGGAAGCGCAACAGCTGGAAGGCACGCGCGAAAACGAACTGCGCTACACCCTGGCCATGCAACGCCAGGCCATCACCGAGGCTGTGTCGCCGATCCTGACCGCCCTGTACCAGGAGAAGGGCTGCGGCCTGCTGCTGGACCGCGAGAGCGTCTTCATGATGAACCCGGCCATGGATCTGACCGATACGGCGATCCAGCGCCTGAACACGGCCCTGCCGACCCTGTCGTTCAACCGTATGGCCGTCCCGGCCCAGCAGTCGCAACAGCCGGCCGCCGCCAACTAAGTTCGACATGCCCGACACCCGCTTTTTTCAAACCCTGTCTCCTCTGACCGTCGCCGAATTGGCGGGTCAGATAGGGGGCGAGGTCGAGAGGGGCGGGGACCGGACCATCGCCTCGGTCGCGCCCCTGTCCTCTGCGGACGGGGGCGCGATCGCGTTTCTGGGCGACCGCAAATTCGCCGCTGCGCTGGCGGGGACCCGAGCGGGTTGCGTGATCGTGCCGGCCGAGGCCGTGGAGTCGGCGCCCGCTGAAGCCGCCGTCATCGTCTCTCGCACGCCCCAGGCGTCCTGGGCCATGGCCTCGGCCTTGCTGCACCGTCCGGAGACGCTGGACCGGGCTATCCAGGCCTCCGAGGCGGCCGAGGACGACAGCGTCGTCATCGAGCCCGGCGTCGTGCTGGGCTGGGGCGTCCGCATCGGACGCGGCACGCGTATCTGCGCCAACACCGTCATCGGTCCGGGCGTTCAGATCGGCCGCGACTGCGTGATCGGTTCGAACGTCACCGTCGGCTTCGCCCTGATCGGCGACCGGGTGAAACTGTACGCCGGCGCACGGATCGGCGAGGCGGGCTTCGGCGCCACCGGCACCGCCGCCGGCGCCATGGATATTCCCCAACTGGGGCGTGTCATTCTGCAAGACGGGGTGACGGTCGGCGCCAACTCCTGCATCGATCGCGGGGCCTATGATGACACGGTCATCGGCGAGAACACCAAGATCGATAATCTGGTCATGGTGGGCCACAACTGCGTCATCGGCCGCAACAATCTGATGGCCGCCAACACCGGGATTTCCGGCTCCGTGACCAGCGGCGACAACGTCATCTTCGGCGGCAAGGCGGGGATCGGCGACCACATCACCATCGGCGAAGGCGCGCGGGTCGCGGCCGGCGCCGGGGTGCTGGCGAACATTCCGGCGGGCGAGACCTGGTCCGGTTATCCGGCCCGTCCGATCCGACAGTTCTTGCGCGAAACCATCTGGCTCGCCAAACAGGCCTCTTCAAAGAAGGCCCCGAAGGAATCATAGGGATGAGCGAAGACGGCAAGATCGATTACGCCGAGGTGATGCGGCGGCTGCCGCACCGTTACCCCTTCCTGCTGGTGGACAAGGCCGAGGCCTTCGTGCCCCGGACCTCCATCGTGGGCGTCAAGAACGTCACCCACAACGAGCCCTTCTTCCAGGGTCATTTCCCGATCGATCCGGTCATGCCCGGCGTGCTGATCGTCGAGGCCATGGCCCAGACGGGCGCCCTGCTGATGTCCAAGACCCTGGACGTGGCCGTGGCCGACAAGGTCATCATGTTCATGTCCATCGACGGCGTGCGCTTCCGCAAGCCGGCGCGGCCGGGCGACCAGCTGCGCATGGAGGTCAAGGTGATCAAGGCGCGCGGCGACGCCTACAAGTTCCGCGGCGAGACCTTCATCGACGGCAAACTGGCCGCCGAGGCCGAATTCATGGCCATGGTCGTGACCGTGCCCCCTCCAGCGACAGAGCCCGCCGCCTGATGACCATCCACCCCACCGCCCTGATCGACGCCACAGCGACCCTGGCCGACGGGGTCGAGGTCGGGCCCTGGTGCACCGTCGGGCCGAACGTGGTCCTGAGCGAGGGCGTGCGTCTGGTCAGCCATGTGGTGGTTCAACAGGACACGACCGTGGGCGCCGGGACGGTGATCCATCCGTTCGCCGTCATCGGCGGCGACCCTCAGCACAACGGCTACAAGGGCGAGCCGGTGCGGCTGGAGATCGGCGAGAACAACCTGATCCGCGAGCACTGCACCTTCAACCGGGGCACGCCCCAGGGGACGGGCGTGACCGTCGTCGGCTCCAACAACCTGTTCATGACCGGCGCCCACGTGGGCCACGACTGCGTGGTCGGAAGCAATCTCGTGATGGCCAACAACGCCACCCTGGGCGGCCATGCTCATATCGGCGACAAGGTCTTCCTGGGGGGGCTGTGCGCCGTCCACCAGAACGGCCGTGTGGGGCAGGGAGCGATCATCGGCGGTCTGGCCGCCGTGACCCGCGACGTCATCCCCTATGGCTCGGCCTGGGGCAATCATGCGCGGCTGCGCGGGCTGAACCTGATCGGGCTGAAGCGCAAGGGCTACGGCAAGGATCAGGTGCGGCGGCTGTTGGCCGCCTATCGCGATCTGTTCGAGGGCCAGGGCGAGTTCGCCGGCCGGATCGACGGCGTGGCCCAGGCCTATGCCGATCTGCCCGAGATCATGGAGATCATCGCCTTCATCCGCGACGGCGGGCGGCGTCCGCTGTGTCTGCCGAACGCGGAATGAGCCCTTCCGGAAAGCTGGGCCTGATCGCCGGCGGCGGCGACCTGCCGGCGGCCGTCGCGGCGCGGTGCGACGCCGAGGGACGGCCGGTCTTCATCATCCGTCTGGCCGGGTTCGCCGACCCCCATCTGACCCGCTGGCCCGGCGCCGACTTCGGCATGGCCCAGATCGGAGCCATACTGAAGGCGCTGAAGGCCGAGGCCTGCACGACGGTCTGTCTGGCGGGAATCGTCAACCGGCCGGATTTCAAGAGCCTGAAGCCGGACTTCAAGGGCGCGACCCTGCTGCCGGGGATCGTCGCAGCGGCGACCCAGGGCGATGACGCCCTGTTGCGCAAGATCCTCTCGATCTTTGAGGCCGAAGGGTTCGCGGTCGAAGGCGCTGATGACATCCTGGGCGGCGAAACCCTGGCGTCGGGGGCTTTGGGCGCTGTGACGCCGACGCCGGAGCAGGTCGCCGATCTAAGAAAGGCGCTGTACGTCGCCGAAAAATCGGGCGAACTGGATATCGGCCAGGGCGCGGTCGTCTGCGACGGGCTGGTGCTGGCGGTCGAGGCCCAGGAGGGCACGGACGCCATGTTGCACCGGGTGGCGGGCCTGCCGGCCGATCTCCGCGGTTCGGCGTCGGCCCCCAAGGGGGCGCTGGGCAAGGCGCCCAAGCCGATCCAGGACCTGCGTGTGGACATGCCGGTGATCGGGCCGCGCACGGTCGAGCTGGCGGCGGCGGCGGGCCTGGCGGGCATCGCCGGCGTGACCGGGCGGCTGATCCTGATCGACCGTCCGGCTATAGTGGCGGCTGCGGACCGGCTGGGTCTGTTCGTCTGGGGTGAAGACCGATGAGCCGTCCGTTGAAGATCATGCTGGTGGCGGCCGAGGCCTCAGGCGATGCGCTCGGCGCCGGCCTGGCCCAGGCGCTCCGGAAGCGGCTTGGCGACACGGTGAGCTTCGTCGGCGTCGGCGGCCCCCGTATGGCGGCGGAGGGCGTCGTCAGTCCGTTTGATATCGCCGAACTGTCGATCCTGGGCTGGATCGAGGGCCTGCGCGCCTATGGCATGGTCCGGCGCCGGGTTCGGGAGACGGCGGCCCTGGCCGCGCGCGAACAGCCGGACGCGGTGGTGCTGATCGACAGCTGGGGCTTCACCATCCGGGTGGCCGAGGCGATCCGCGCCGCCCGGCCGGACGTGCCGCTGATCAAATATGTCGGCCCCCAGGTCTGGGCGTCGCGCCCCAGTCGGGCCAAGACCCTGGCGGGCGCCGTGGATCACCTGCTGGCGCTGTACAGCTTCGATGCGCCCTGGTTCGAGCGTGCGGGCCTGCCCACGACGGTCGTCGGCTCGTCGGCCCTGCATGTGGATATGGACAGCGCGGACGGCGCCGCCTTCCGCGCACGGCGGGGAATCGCCGCCGATGCAAAACTGCTGCTGATCCTGCCGGGCAGTCGGCCCGCCGAGATCGCGCGCATGACGCCCGTCTATGAGGCGACGATCCGCAGGTTGAAGGCCGCCGATCCCGGTCTGGCTGTGGCCGTGGTGGCTGCGGGCACCGTGGCCAAGGATGTCACCAGCCGCGTCTCCGCCTGGCCGTTTCGGGTCCATCTGGTCGATGAGGCCGAGAAATATGACGCCATGCGGGCCGCGACGGCCGCCCTGGCCACAAGCGGAACGGTCTCGACGGAACTGGCGCTGGCCGGAACGCCGATGGTCATCGCCTATCGGATCGGCGCGCTCAGCTATGAGCTGATGAAGCGGGTGGTGACGGCGAAACACATCACCCTGTTCAATATCGCCGCTGACGCGCGCATCGCGCCCGAGTTCATCCAGAACGAAGCGTCGCCGGATATCCTGGCGCCTGCGGTCCAACGGCTTCTGGCCGACCATGAGGCGGCGGCCGATCAGGCGCGGCGTCAGACCGCGGCGCTGGATCTGATGGGCCGCGGCGGCCCGGATCCGTCGGCCCTGGCCGCTGACGCGGTCCTGCAAGTCATTGAAGCCAAGCGGGGCGGCTGATCTCGGGGCGGCCGCCCCCAAACAAAAACGCCGGGGATGTCTCCCCGGCGTCTTGCATTTCAAGC
This sequence comes from Brevundimonas sp. GW821-FHT10A07, assembly GCF_059415785.1. Classification (NCBI taxonomy): domain Bacteria; kingdom Pseudomonadati; phylum Pseudomonadota; class Alphaproteobacteria; order Caulobacterales; family Caulobacteraceae; genus Brevundimonas; species Brevundimonas sp. GW821-FHT10A07. The sequence continues at coordinate 20,840 of NZ_JBWKNX010000020.1, read as the reverse complement.
CTGTGGTGCTCGATCAGCCGCGCTGGTCGATCGCCACATAATCGCGTTGGGTCGGGCCCGTGTAGAGCTGGCGCGGACGGCCGATCTTCTGCGACGGATCCGCCATCATTTCCTGCCACTGGGCGATCCAGCCCACGGTGCGGGCCAGGGCGAACAGGACGGTGAACATGGTGGTGGGGAAGCCCATGGCCGACAGGGTGATGCCCGAATAGAAGTCGACGTTCGGGAACAGCTTGCGCGAGGTGAAGTATTCGTCCGACAGGGCGACCTTCTCCAGCTCCTTGGCGACCAGGAACAGCGGGTCGTTCTCGCGGCCCGTGGCGGCCAGGACTTCATAGGCCGACTGCTGCATGACCTTGGCGCGCGGGTCGTAGTTCTTGTACACGCGGTGCCCGAAGCCCATCAGCTTGTACTTGCGGTCCTTCACGCCCTGGATGAACTCGGGAATCTTGTCGGGCGTGCCGATTTCCTTGAGCATGTTGAGCGCCTCTTCATTGGCGCCGCCGTGCGACGGGCCCCACAGGCAGGCGATGCCGGCGGCGATACAGGCGAACGGGTTCGCGCCCGACGAACCGGCCAGACGGACGGTCGAGGTCGAGGCGTTCTGCTCGTGGTCGGCGTGCAGGGTGAAGATGCGGTCCATGGCGCGAACCAGGGCCGGATCGACGTTATAGTCCTCGGCCGGCACGGCGAAGCACATGCGCAGGAAGTTCTCGGCGTAGGACAGGTCGTTGCGCGGCGAGATGAACGGCTGGCCGACGTGGTACTTGTAGGCGCGGGCCGCGATGGTCGGCATCTTGGCGATCAGGCGGATGGCCGAGATGTCGCGCTGGACCGGATCATGGATGTCCAGGCTGTCATGATAGAAGGCCGACAGGGCCCCCACGGTGCCGACCATGATCGCCATGGGATGGGCGTCGCGGCGGAAGCCCTCGAAGAAGCGGTCGAACTGGGCGTGCAGCATCGTGTGCATGGTGATGCTGTTTTCGAACTTTTCGTACTGCGCCGCAGTCGGCAGTTCGCCGTGCAGCAGCAGGTGGCAGACCTCCACGAAGTTCGACTTCGACGCCAACTGGTCGATCGGGTAGCCGCGGTGCAGAAGCACGCCGGCGTCGCCGTCGATATAGGTCAGGGCTGACTCGCACGCGGCGGTGGAGGTGAAGCCCGGGTCGAAGGTGAAGGCGCCCGTACCCGCGTACATCTTGCGGATATCGATGACATCCGGGCCGGTGGAGCCCGAAAGGACCGGAAGCTCGATGGTCTTGCCCTCGAAGGACAGGGTCGCCGAGCCGGCGGTTTTGGCTTGTTCAGTCATGAATGCCCCTTTGCATCACACGTCCAGGCGCGGGGAGGCGTCGGCCGCTTTTTTGGTTGTGGGTGATCACTTAGTCTGTTGCAGCGCATCATCCAAGCGCCCGAGACTTTCGTCGCGCCCAAGAGCGGACAAAGTTCGTGCGATATCGGGTGAAGTTGACCCTGCGGTAAGGGCCGTTCGCACCGGCGGACCGATCTTGCCGAAGCCGACCTCTTCGGATTCGGCGAAGCTCTTGAGCTCGGCTTCCAGGGCGAAGACATCCCAGGACTGGAACAGCGTCAGCCGGTCCCGCAGACGGCCGAGGCGGTCCAGGGTTTCGCCCGAGAGCAGGACGCGCGCCTTGTCGTCCAGCGCGAGGGGGCGGCTCTTCAGCACGAATTCGGTCTGGTCGGCCAGGTCCAGCACGGTCTTGGCGCGGTCCTTGACGAAGGGCATGGCGCGTTGGAGCCTGGCCTCGTCGTCTTCGGCGATGACGCGACCGCGTTGCAGGTGGACATCCAGGGTCAGCTTGGCGAGGCGTTCGTCCGCCGCGAGACGCAGCCAGTGGGAATTGACGTGGGCCAGCTTGTCGAAATCGAGCCGGGCCGGGGCCTTGCCGATGCCGGCCAGGTCGAACCATTCCACCGCCTGGGCGTCGCTGAACAGTTCGTCGTCGCCATGGGCCCAGCCCAGCCGGGCCAGATAGTTGCGCATGGCCTCGGGCAGATAGCCCATTTCGGCGTATTCATGAACCGCCTGGGCGCCGTGGCGCTTCGACAGTTTGGCGCCGTCTGGGCCGTGAATCAGCGGGATGTGGGCGAAGGTCGGCCGAATCCAGCCCAGGGCGTCGTAGATCAGGCTCTGGCGTGCGGCGTTGTTCAGGTGGTCGTCGCCGCGGATGACGTGGGTCACGCCCATATCGTGGTCATCGACCACGACGGCGAGATTGTAGGTCGGGGCCCCGTCCGAGCGCAGAAGGACCAGGTCGTCGAGGTCGTTCGTCGACCAACTGACCGCGCCCTGAACCTCGTCCGCCACGGTCACGGTCGTGGATTGCGGGCGGCGAAAACGCACGACGTGAGGCAGGGCCAGGTCATCGACGGTCGGCGCGCGGTCGCGCCACGGCGACTCGAAGGCGCGACGTTCGGCCTTGGCGGCGTCCCGCAGTCGGCCGGTCTCCTCGGCCGTGGTGAAATCGCGATAGGCGTGGCCGGTCTCAAGCAACTGGTCCACCACCTCGCGGTGGCGGTCGGCGCGGCTGTACTGGAAAACCGGTTCCTCGTCGGCGAACAGCTCCAACCAGCTGAGCCCGTCGAAGATGGCCTTGACGGCCTCGTCGGTGGACCGCTCGCGGTCCGTGTCCTCGATGCGGATCAGGAAACGCCCTGCGTGTTGTTTGGCGTACAGCCAGTTGAACAAGGCGGTTCTCGCTCCGCCGATATGCAGATAGCCTGTCGGCGAGGGGGCGAAGCGCGTGACGACAGTCGAGGAAGGTGAGGTCATGGGGGAAGGGTCCGTAAGCGAGGCCCTTATACGCCCCGAGACGACAAAGCCTACCCCCGGCGCGCGATTGCGGGCCTGGTTGGAGGACGAGGCTGCGGCGCAGAGGCTGAGATGGCGGCTGTGGGCGCCGGTGGCCTTTGGCGGAGGCGGGGCGATCTATTTCGCCCTGCGGTCGGAGCCGGCCCTGTGGCCGCTGCTGCTCGGGGCGATCGTCTCCGGCGCGGGCTGGATGGCGGCGCGACGACGGGGATGGGCGCGGCGCCTGACCTGGCCGCTGATGATGCTGGCCTGTCTGTCCGGAGGGTTGGCGGCGGCCAAGATTCGCACGGAGATGGTGACGGCGCCCATCGCTCCAGCCCTGGGTGAAGCGACGGTGATCGAGGCCTGGGTGGTGGATGTGGACAGCCCCGGCCAGAGGGGCGCGCGGATCGTGGTCGCGCCGGTCTGGATTCGGGGGCTGGCGCCGGACCAGACGCCGGTTCGGCTCAGGGCCACGGTGCGGGGCGATCCGCCCCGGCCCGGCGAGGCGGTCCGTCTGTTCGCCATTCTCAATCCGCCGCCCGCGCCGGCCAGCCCCGGCGCCTATGACTTCGGCCGCAACGCCTTTTTCCAGGGCATGGGCGGGATCGCCTTCGCCCTGGGGGAGACGCGACGGCTCGATCTACCGTCGGCGCCGTGGCGGCTGCGCCTGGAAATGGCGGTGAACAGCGCCCGCTACGCCCTGGCCGAAAGGATCGTGGCCCGGCTGGGCGAACGGACGGGCGGGATCGCGGCGGCCATGACCACCAGCCATGAGACCTGGATCAGCCAGGAGGACATGGACGTGATGCGGGATTCGGGCCTGGCGCACATTCTGTCGGTGTCGGGCCTGCACATGGCCATCGTCGGCGGCTTCGTCTTTTTCGCGGCCCGACTGGGCGTGGCGGCCTGGCCCTGGCTGGCGTTGCGGGTTCCCGGAAAGAAGGTCGCGGCCCTGGCCGGACTGACGGCGGTCGGCGCCTATCTGGTCGTGTCGGGCGCGCCGCCGCCGGCCGAGCGGGCGGCGATCACGGCCTCCATCGCCTTTCTGGCCATACTGCTGGATCGGCAGGCGGTGACGATGCATGGCCTGGCTGTGGCGGCCTTTGTGGTGTTGGCCATCCAGCCCGAGGCCATCGTCACGCCGGGCTTTCAGATGTCCTTTGCGGCCACGGCGGCCCTGGTGGCCCTGGTCGAGGCCTGGCCGCAGCGGGTGCGAGAGATTTCGGCGCCCTGGCCGATCGTGGCGGCGCAGAGGTTCGGCGGCTGGTTGACGGCGGCGGTGGCGGCCAGCGTCGTGGCGGGACTGGCGACCGGGCCGTTCGCCATGCAGCATTTCAACCGCACGGCCATGTACGGGCTTCTGGCCAATCTGGGCACGGCGCCGGTCGCGGATTTCGTCCTGATGCCGGCTCTGGCTCTGGGAGCGGCGTTGGAGCCCCTGGGCCTTGGCGGGCCGTTCCTGGCGGTGGCGGGGTGGGGCGTCGAACTGATGCTGGCGATCGGGGGCTGGACCGCCGGCCTGCCGGGGGCGGTGCGGACGGTGGCCAGCGCGCCGGACTATGTCCTGCCCATCGCCTTTCTGGGGGTGTTGTTCGTCTGTCTGTGGCAGGGGCGGCTGAGGTGGCTGGGCCTGCCGCTGGCGGCGGCGGTGCTGGTCTGGCCCAGGGCGCCGACGCCGGATCTCTGGATCGGGGACGGCGGGACCAACGCCGCCTTTCATCACCAAGCCCAGGCGGTCGTGATCCGGCCCGGCGTGCGCGCCTTCGCCGTTGATCTGTGGTCGCGGCGGCGGGGCCTGACGACGGCGGATCGGCCGGAGGCGGGCTGGACGTGCGACCGGTCTTCCTGTCGGCCGGAATCACTCGAAGCCGGGCCGGTCGCCCTGTGGTGGGGGCGCGAGGCCCCGGATGCGGAGCAGATGGCGGCCCTGTGCCGGGCTGCATCCGTCGTCAGCGTGCGGGCTGCGGTCGTCGCCCTGCCGGCCTCATGCGACGGCCGTCTGGTGCTCGACGGCGTCGATTTCACGCGCGGCGGGGCGGTGGAGCTGTGGCGCGACGGAGCGGACCGCTGGAAAGCGGTGTGGACGGCCGACGTGCGCGGGGATCGCCCCTGGGCGCGCCGGCCGGATCCGGACCTCAGTGATAGCGGCGCATGAGGCCGACCAGCTTGCCCTGAACCTCGACCTGGTCGGGACCGAAGATTCGGGTCTCATAGTTGCGGTTGGCGGGCTCCAGGGCGATGGAGCCGCCCTTGCGACGCAGGCGTTTCAAGGTGGCCTCTTCGCCCTCGACCAGGGCCACGACGATCTCGCCGTTGTTGGCCGTGTCGCCGCGACGGATGACCACCAGGTCGCCGTTCAGGATGCCGGCCTCGATCATGGAGTCGCCCTCGATCTCGAGGAGGTAATGATCGCCCTTGCCCAGCATGGATTCGGGCACCGACAGCCGCTCCTGCTCGTGCTGGATCGCGGCGATGGGGGTGCCGGCGGCGATCTTGCCCAGCAGTGGCAGTTCGCGGGTGTCGTTGGCGGCTGAGGCCGCAGCGGGGCGTGGCGCGCCGCCGCCGCCTTCGATGACGTCAGGCTTGAAGCCGGTCCGGCCGCGCGGGGCGCCGGCGGTCGCCTGTTCAGGCAGTTTGGTCACTTCAAGAGCGCGGGCGCGGTGGGCGAGGCGGCGGATGAAGCCGCGTTCCTCCAGGGCCGTGATCAGCCGGTGAATGCCCGACTTGGACGCCAGATCCAGCGCCTCCTTCATCTCGTCGAACGAGGGGGAGACGCCGGTCTCCTGAATCCGTTCGTGGATGAACATCAGCAGTTCGTGCTGCTTGCGCGTGAGCATCGCCAGGCCCTCATGGGCCCTTTCCTCGAATCGGAACGGGCCGTGAACATTGACGATGTTCTGTAAGTGTTCCTTCCTAATGTCAACTTAACGGCGTCGCTTCACCACGCGCGTCGGGTTGAATCAGGCGGCCAGCAGCTTGCGGGTCGCGGCCTCGACGTCGGCCTGACGCATCAGGCTTTCGCCGACCAGAATGGCCTGGGCGTGGGCGGCGGAGACGCGATCGACGTCCTCGGGCGTGAAGATGCCGCTCTCGGCGACCAGCAGGGCGCGGACGGGGCTCAGCATCGACAGGCGCTCGGTGACCTCCAGATCGACCTCGAAGGTGCGAAGCGAGCGGTTGTTGATCCCCACCAGATCGCCGCCCAAGGCGCAGGCGCGCGCCATTTCGGCCTCGTCGTGGGTTTCGATCAGGGCGTCCATGCCGAATCGTTCGGCCTCGGCCAGCAGTTCGGCGGCGAGCCGATCGTCGATCATGGCCAGGATGATCAGGATACAGTCGGCGCCCAGGGCCCGGCTCTCGGCCACCTGCCAGGGATCGACCAGGAAGTCCTTGCGCAGGCAGGGCAGGGCCGTGGCGGTGCGGGCCTGGCCCAGATAGGCGTCGTCGCCCTGGAAACTGGGACCGTCGGTCAGGACCGACAGGCAGGACGCGCCGCCGGCCTCGTAGGCCATGGCGAGGGCGGCGGGGTCGAAGTCGGGACGGATCAGGCCTTTGGAGGGGCTGGCCTTCTTGATCTCGGCGATCAGGGCGGGGCGGCCGGTTTCCTCGACGGTCCGGTCCAGGGCCGCGCGGAAACCGCGCGGAGCGGAGGCCGCCTGAGCCAGGCCCTCGATCGCGTCCTGGGAGGTCGCGGCCTTGCGGGCGGCGACATCCTCGCGCTTGTAGGCGGCGATGCGGTCCAGGACGTCGGTCATGCTTTGTCTTCGGTATCCAGCGGCGTGGAGGTGATGCGGGCCAGACGCTCCAGCGCCTCGGCGGCCCGGCCGTCGTCAATGGCGGCGGCGGCGAGGGCGGCCCCTTCCGCGAGGTCGGTCGCCCGATCCGACACCACGAGGGCGGCGGCGGCGTTCAGCAGGACGATGTCGCGATAGGCGCCGGTCTGACCCGCCAGCAGGGCGCGCAGGGCGGCGGCGTTCTCTTCGCCGTCGCCGCCGCGGATGGCGTCGATGGAGGCGCGAGGAAGACCGGCGTCCTCGGGCGTGACCTGGAAGCGGCGCACGGCGCCGTCTTTCCATTCCGCGACTTCCGTCGGGCCGGAGGTGGCCAGTTCGTCCAGGCCCTGGCCATGGACGGTCCAGGCGCGAGTCGCGCCCAGCCGGCCGAGCACCTCGACCAAGGGTTCAAGGAGGCGGGGGTCATAGACGCCCATGACCTGGCGTTTGGCCTGGGCCGGATTCGACAGCGGGCCCAGCAGGTTGAAGACGGTGCGGAAACCGATCTCGGCGCGGACCGGGCCGACGTGGCGCATGGCGCCGTGATAGGCGGGGGCGAACAGGAAGCAGATTCCGGCCTCGTCCAGCGCCTTGCGCTGCTGATCCGGGGTGGCGGCCAGATTGACGCCCAGGATCGACAGGACGTCGGAGGAGCCGGATTTCGAGGAGATGGCCCGGTTGCCGTGCTTGGCGACCTTCAGGCCCGCGCCGGCCAGGACCAGGGCGGCGGCGGTGGAGATATTGTAGGTGTGCTGGCCGTCGCCGCCGGTGCCGCAGGTGTCGATCACCTCGTACGGATGGTCGAGCGTCAGGGCGGCGTCGCGCATGGCCTGGGCGAAGGCGGCGATCTCGTCCACCGTCTCGCCGCGGATCCGCAGGGCGGTGACGGCCGCCGCGACCTGCGACGGGGTCGGTTCGCCGCGCAGGCAGGCGGCGAAGAAATCGTGCGCCTGCTCGGACGTCAGGGGGTGGCCCTCGACCAGTCGGGCGAGGATCGGCTTGAACCCGTCAGCCATGATCAGGCCGCCACGATCAGGCGGCCGCGAGGCGCTTCACGCCGGCGATCTCGAGGAAGTTGGCCAGCATGTCGTGGCCGTGTTCGGTGGCGATGGATTCCGGGTGGAACTGGACGCCATGGATCGGGCGGCTGCGGTGCTGGAGCCCCATGATCTCGCCGTCGGCGGTCCAGGCGGTCACTTCCAGACAGTCAGGCAGGGTTTCGCGCTTCACGGCCAGCGAATGATAGCGGGTGGCGGTGAAGGGCGAGGGCAGGCCGGCGAAGACGCTCTTGCCGTCGTGCAGGATCGGCGAAGTCTTGCCGTGCATCAGGGTCTTGGCGCGGATCACGTCGCCGCCGAAGGCCTGGCCGATGGCCTGGTGGCCCAGGCAGACGCCGAGGATCGGCATGGAGGCCGGGGCGCTTTCGATCAGCGGCAGGCAGATGCCGGCTTGATCGGGCGCGCAGGGGCCCGGCGAAAGCAGAACGGCGGCGGGGTTCAGCGCCCAGGCCTCGTCCGCCGTCAGGTCGTCGTTGCGCACCACATGGGTCGGCGCGCCCAACTCCGCGAGGTAGTGGACGAGGTTGTAGGTAAAGCTGTCGTAGTTATCGACGACGAGGATCATGATCTGGCTTCTAGGCGTGACAAGCCGCCGCGCCAAGCGTGCGCGGCGTTAAAGCGCATCTTAACATTGGCGGGGGCAGATGGGGGTCGTGAAACTCAGCGCCGAAAAAGACATCGCCGACAAGATCGCCGCCGCCAAGGCGAAGCTGGTCGTGGTCGAACCCAAGCCGATCAGCCCCTATGCGGCTTTGGGCGCCGCCGCCCTGGCCGCCACGGCGGCCGTCGTCATGGCCGGGGTCGTCGTGTTGGGGCCGGGCGTCCGCTTTGACGAACCCCCGGCGACCTACGGGCCTTAGAGCCTGATCGGCTGAGGAGGAATTCCGCTGATGCCGTGAATCAGGCTCCAGATTGAAGCGAGAGCATGATTCACGCTTCTGCCGGAACCGCTACGCGGTTCCGTCCGAAACGATCATGCTCTAGCGATTGCCGGTGCGGAAGCGCCAGGCGTCGTCGGCGGCCCGCATGGGGGCGCGGGCCTTATGCCGGGTCTCGGCGTATTCGGCCGCAGGATCGCTGTCGGCGACCACGCCGGCGCCGGCCTGGACGAAGATCTGATCATCAGCGAACAGGGCGGTGCGCAGGGTGATGCAGATGTCCGCCTCGCCCCCGGCCGAAATATAACCGACGCCGCCGCCGTAGCCGACGCCGCGCTTTTCGGTCTCCAGCTCATCGATCACTTCCATGGCCCGCACCTTGGGCGCGCCTGACAGGGTGCCGGCGGGAAGGGCCGCCAGCAGGGTGTCGACGGCGTCCAGCTTCGGATCGGCCTTGCCGCGCACATTGGAGACGATGTGCATGACCTGGCTGTAGCGTTCGACGACGAAGCTCTCAGTCACTTCGACCGTGCCCGGCGCGGCGACGCGGCCGACGTCGTTGCGGCCCAGGTCCAGCAGCATCAGATGTTCGGCCCGCTCCTTGGGATCGGCCAGCAGTTCGACCTCCAGGGCCTTGTCCGCCTCGGGCGTGGCGCCGCGCATGCGGGTTCCGGCCAGCGGGCGGATTGTGACCTGGCCGTCCTTCAGCCGAACCAGGATCTCCGGGCTGGACCCGGCCAGCTGGAAGCCCTCGAAGTTCAGATAGAAGAGATAGGGCGACGGGTTCTGGCGACGCAGCGAGCGGTAGAAGGCGAAGGGATCTTCGGTCCAGGGGGCCGAGAAGCGGTGGCTGAGCACGACCTGGAAGATGTCGCCGGCGGCGATGTAGTCCTTGGCCCTGGCCACCATCTCGCCGAAGCCGACCTCATCCACGGGCGAGACGAAGGTGGGGGCGGGCGTCGGCTGCGGCGCGGCGCGCACCGGAAGCGGCTCGCGCAGGCCCGTCTCGAAGGCGTCCAGCCGGGCGACGGCGGCGTCGAAAGCCTCACGCGGCGGGGCGCCGGCGTCGGGATAGGCGGCCGAGACCAGGATGATCTCCTGCCCGACGGAATCGAAGATGGCGACCAGGGAAGGACGGGTGAGCACGGCGTCCGGCAGATCCAGCGGATCCGGATTGGGCTCGCCCAGCGGCTCGAGCAGGCGCACCATGTCATAGCCGAAGACGCCGAACAGACCGGCGGCCATGGGCGGGAGGTCCTGCGGCAGGTCGAACTTCGACGCGGCGATCAGGGCGCGCAGGGACTGAAGCGTGGGCAGGGGCTCGGCGATGAAACGCCCCTCGACCACCGCCGGGCCACGCGCCAGTTCCGCCGCGTTCGCCCGGCAACGCCAGACCACGTCCGGGTCCAGCGTCAGGATCGAATAGCGGCCCTTCACGGCGCCGCCTTCGACGGATTCCAGCAGACAGGCGTAGGGGCGATGGCGACCCAGTTTCAGATAGGCCGAAACCGGCGTCTCAAGGTCGTCGATGACGCGCCGGACCAGCACCTGCGGCCGACCGGCCGAAAGGCCGGCGGCGAAGGCGTCGTAGTCGGCCCCGTTGAAACCCGAGGCGTCTTGGCCGGCCGTGGTCATTGCGCCGGTGCGGCGGGAGCGGTCGGCTCGGCGGACAGGCCCAGGGCCTGACGCGCCAGGGCGACGTCGTTCTTGGCCTTGGAGCGCTGGGCGCCGGCGGTCATCTCGGTCTGGACCATGGCCTGGACCAGTTCCTGGGTGATGCGCGGACGGGCCTGTTCAGCCAGAGGACCGGCGACGGCCGGATTGGCGGCGTGGACGCCATCGACGCGGCCAACCAGATAACCGCCTTCGCCCGGTTGGGAGAAGACCTGGCCCTTGGCCTGACCGAACAGGCCCTGAAGCACGCCCTGGCCCAGCGATTCCTGGGTGGCCTGGTCGCGGACCACGCCGGTGCGGACGGTCAGGGACGCGTTCACCGAACGGGCCACGGCGGCGATGTCCTGGCCCTGGCGGACGCGGCTCGCCAGCTCTTCAGCCTTGGCGGCAAGACGGCGCGAGATTTCGCGCTGGGTCCACTGGGCGGCCAGAGGCGCGCGGACTTCGGCCAGGGTCGGCAGGGCCGAGGGACGGATGTCGTTCACGCGGACGGCGAAATACTGGCCCTGGCCGGCGTCGATCACGTCGCTTTCACCGCCCTTGGTCAGGCTCCAGGCCGTCTCGAAGACTTGCGGGGGGGCGTTCAGGGCCTGGCCGTTGGGCAGTTTGCCGTCCTTGGTGAAGGGGGGCAGGTCGATGACGCGGCCGCCGGCCTCGCGGGCGGCGTCGGCCAGGTTCTTGCCTGCGGTGCGGGCGGCTTCGTACTTCTCGACCTTGGCGTAGGTCTGGCCCTTGACGTCCTCGGCGCGCAGTTCCGCGACGATCTGTTCACGCGAGTTTTCCAGGGTCGCGGGCTGACCGGGCTGGATGGCGGTGACCTTGGCGACGGCGAAGCCGACGCCGGCCTGGACCGGGTCAGAGACCTGGTTGACTTGCAGGCCGAACACGGCGGCGGCGGTGGCCGCGTCGCCGACGGCGGCGCGGGGCGTGGCGTTGAAGTTCGCAGGCTGGATGCTGTTGGCGCGGCCGACATCGGCGGGCGACTGGCCGGCGCGCAAGGCGGCGGCGATCTTCTGGGCGACGTCGCGGCTGGGCGCGGTCAGGGTCACGAAGGTGCGGGTCTCGGGCTTGCTCAGGCTGTCCTTCTTGAACTCGAAACGTTCGCGGATGCGCTCATCCGACACGACGGGGGCGGCGCCCGGGTCCGGCGTGAACAGGACGACGGACACCATGCGGAACTCCGGCGCGCGCAGACGTGCGGCGTTTTCCTGAATGAAGGCGTTCAGCTGGGCGTCGGTCGGGGGGGGGAATTCGCCGGCCATGGCGGGCGTGACCTCGAACCAGCGACCGTCGCGGGTCTCGAAGGCGGCGCCGGCCAGCAGGGCGCCGTAGATGCGCGGCGCACGGGCGCCGGCGAAGATGGCGGCGCCGAAATGCTCCGTCGCATATTGGTCGCGCAGGTCCTGCTCCAGCATGGCGGGGGTCAGGTTCTGTTGCGCCAGGGCGCTCTCATAGGCCTGCTGATCGAACTGGCCCGTGACCGAGTTGAAGAAGGCGGGGATCTGGCGGATCTGCTTGACGATCAGCTCCTTGCCGGGGCGGATGCCCGCTTTCCAGGCCCAGTTCAGGAAGCCGAGCTGTTCGGTCTGGCTGTCCAGGAAGCGGGTGTGGATGTTTTCCGCGATCAGGTCCTCGTTGGTCACGGGACGACCGGCCTGTTGCTGGATGTTTTCGCGCACACGCCCGAAGGCGGCGCTGAACTCGGCCTCGTTCATCGAACGGTCGCCGGCGTCGATCACATGTTTCGGGCCCAGGTTGGCGAAGACATCCATCCGCGCGCCCACGATCACGAAACTGATGGCGATCAGGACGAGCAGGGCGGCGGCCCACTTGGAGCGCGAGAAGGCGCGGAAGGCGGTGATCATTCGAAGACCCGTAGACTTGCCGACGTTGGCGTCACCCGGCGTATAGTCGGGGCAGGCGCGCCCCCGCAAGGACGGCGTGATGGCCAGATTGCGGCGCGCCCTCTTGGCTTGCCGGTTTGAGGCCCCTAGACAGGGGGCATGAAACAATCCGTGAAGTTGATCGTCGGCAACTGGAAAATGCACGGCGTCTCCGCAGACGTATCCGAGGCCCTGGCTTTGAAGGAAGGCCTGGCGGGGGCGCCGCCCTCATGCCGCATCGCCCTGTGCCCGCCCGCCACCCTGACGGATCGGCTGCGCCGCGTCCTGGCGGACAGCGCGGTCGAAGTGGGGGGGCAGGATTGCCACGAAAAGGCGTCGGGCGCCTTCACGGGGTCGGTGTCGGCGGACATGCTGGCGGACGCCGGCGCCACCCTGGTGATTCTGGGCCATTCCGAGCGACGGGCGGCCTTCGGGGAAACAGACGCAGACGTCGCCGCCAAGGTCGAGGCGGCCATGGCGGCCGGTCTGGAGCCGATCGTCTGCGTCGGCGAGACCCTGGAGCAACATGAAGCGGGCCAGGCGGTCGCCGTCGTCAGCGCCCAGATCGCAGGCTCCCTGCCGGACGGTTTGTCCGAGCGTGACTTTGCAGTCGCCTATGAGCCGGTGTGGGCCATCGGCACGGGCCTGACGCCCACTCTGGAACAGATCGCGGAGGTTCACGCCGCCATACGGACCGCCATGATCCAGCGCCTAGGCGAGCCCGCCCGCCGCGCGCCCATCCTGTACGGCGGCTCGGTCAAACCTGACAATGCGGCCGAGATTCTGGCCGTGCCCGAAGTGGGCGGCGCCCTGGTCGGGGGCGCCTCGCTGAAGGCCGATGATTTCCTGAAGATCGTCCACGCCGCCTGACGGGCCGCTTCCGGTTTGCCCCCCGGCGGCTTCGGTGATAGAGGCCGCCGCTTGATCGGCGCAGCTCCGCGCCCACATGAATGACGCCATGCTCCAGACCATCCTGCTCGTCGCCATCATCCTGGTCGCCGTCTCACTGACGGGCGTCGTGCTGCTGCAGCGGTCCGAGGGCGGCGCCCTGGGCATGGGCGGCGGTCCTTCGGGCTTCATGACGGCGCGGGGCGCCGGCAATCTGCTGACCAAGATCACCTGGGTGCTGGCGGCCCTGCTGTTCGGCCTGACCATCGTCTTGACCGTGGTCGGCAATATGGACCGCGCCTCGGTCTCGGTGATCGACGCCGACGCCGTGGGCTCTCTGGCCACGACGCCGCAGACCCAGACGCAACAACCGGCCCAGCAACAGCAGCCGGCCGCGCCCGCCCAGCCGACCGCGCCGTCGCTGGACGATCTGGAAGCCAGCCTGCCGTCCGCCTCGGCAGCCCGGTCGCCGGCGTCCACTCCGGCCCAGCAGCCCGCCCAGTAACGGGCAGGCGACCGACCCGACTTCCGAAAGCGCGCCGCAGGGCGCGCTTTCTTCTTTTGATCAACAGTTCGATTCGCGGCGGCCCATGCGTCGTTCGCGAATCATGGAGTAAGGTGTCCGCCCATGGCTCGCTATGTGTTCATCACCGGCGGCGTGGTTTCCTCGCTAGGAAAAGGCCTCGCCTCCGCCGCTCTCGGCGCTCTTTTGCAAGCGCGCGGCTACAAGGTCCGGCTTCGCAAGCTCGATCCCTATCTGAACGTCGATCCGGGCACGATGAGCCCGTACCAGCACGGCGAGGTCTTCGTGACCGACGACGGCGCCGAGACCGACCTGGACCTGGGTCACTACGAGCGGTTCACCGGGGTGTCGGCGGCCAAGTCCGACAATATCACCACGGGCCGGATCTATTCGACCATCCTGGAGAAGGAGCGTCGCGGCGACTATCTGGGCGCGACCGTCCAGGTGATTCCGCACGTCACGGACCAGATCAAGTCCTTCTGCCTGACCCCGGCCCTGACTGACGACGGCGAGGATGTGGACTTCGTCCTGGTCGAGATCGGCGGCACGGTCGGCGACATCGAGGGGCTGCCCTTCTTCGAGGCCATCCGCCAGCTGGGGCAGGATCTGCCGCGCGGCCGGTCCTGCTTCGTCCATCTGACCCTGTTGCCGTTCATCAAGACGGCCGGCGAGATGAAGACCAAGCCGACCCAGCACTCGGTCAAGGAACTGCGCTCCATCGGCATCCAGCCGGACATCCTGCTGTGCCGCTGTGAATTCCCGATCCCGCCCGAGGAAAAGCGCAAGATCGGCCTGTTCTGCAATGTGCGCGAAAGCGGCGTGATCCAGGCGATGGACTCGGCCGACATCTACGCCGTCCCGCTGGACTACCATCGCGAAGGCCTGGACCGCGAAGTCCTGGCCCATTTCGGCATAGAGGATGCGCCGGAACCCGACCTGACGCGCTGGCAGGAGATCGCACGCCGCCGTCTGCACCCGGACGGCGAGGTCACCATCGCGGTGGTCGGCAAGTACACGGTTCTGAAGGACGCCTATAAGTCCCTGATCGAGGCCCTGCACCACGGCGGGGTCGCCAATAACGTCAAGGTCAATATCGACTGGGTCGAGGCCGACACCTTCGAGGGCGACCCGGAGGCCTGCGAGGAGCGGCTGCAGGGCGCCCACGCCGTTCTGGTGCCGGGCGGCTTCGGCGAGCGGGGCTCGGAAGGCAAGATCGAGGCGGCGCGGTTCGCCCGCGAGCGCAACATTCCCTATTTCGGCATCTGTTTCGGCATGCAGATGGCTGTGATCGAGGCGGCGCGGAACCTGGCCGGCTATCCCAAGGCCTCGTCCACGGAGTTCGGTCCGACCGCCGAGCCGGTCGTGGGCCTGATGACCGAATGGACGCAAGGCAATCAGCGCGTCCTGCGCCAGCAGGGCGGCGACCTGGGCGGCACCATGCGGCTGGGCGCCTATGATTCGACCCTGGCCGAAGGCTCCAAGATCGCCGAGATCTACGGTTCCACCGCCATCAGCGAACGACACCGCCACCGCTACGAAGTCAATATCAACTATCGCGAGGCGGTCGAGCAGAAGGCCGGCCTGGTCTTCGCCGGACTGTCGCCGGACGGGGTTCTGCCCGAGACGGTGGAGCGGCCGGACCATCCCTGGTTCATCGGCGTCCAGTATCACCCTGAACTGAAGAGCCGACCGTTCGCGCCGCACCCGCTGTTCGCCAGCTTCATCGGCGCCGCCGTGGTTCAGAGCCGTCTGGTCTGATCAAGGCCTGAGATCAAACCGCGTTCACGGACCTGCGATTACTATGGGTCCGCCTTTTGCAGTAAACTGCCTGAACGGATCGAATTGGCACGACCTGACGGGACACGAACGATCGATGATCGGCGAGTTGCTCTATCACCTGCACCGGCATTTTCGCCTGCTGCTGATCGCAGGGGGGCTCGTGATCGCCGTGTCTGCAGTCGCGCTCGGCTACGAGGCCGTGCGGCACATGGGGACGCCGTCGTCGGCCCGCCCGGCCGAAACCGGACGGGCCTGATCCGTCAGTCGATCTTCAGGCGCATGAAGATCATTCCGCCGTCCGGATCGCCGCCGTAGATCGGCTCCAGCGCGTCCGGCACGCGGTTCACCGCATAGAGGGCGCCGAGGCCGAGGCGGACGCGGGGGGCGATCCGCCAGTCGCGGACGGCGCCCAGCGAGGCCTTGCCGACGGTGTAGAGCGGGCCGTGGCCGCCGTGGTCTCCGGGGACCAGTTCGTCCGTCTCGATCCGTTCGGCGCGGGCGAAGACGGTCCAGCGGTCGTTCGGATGGACGGCGGATTCCAGCAGCCAGCCGTCCTTGGATTCGTCGTGACTGTTGGTCTTGCGCCCCCAGGCCAGGGTCGAGGACCACCAGCCGGTCTCGCCCAGGCGGCGGGTATGGATCGCGCTGGCCGACCATTTGGTTTCGTCCTCGTCGGGCTCCAGCTGTTCCGGGGCGGAGACGTCGGCGTAGGAGGCCTGGAAGGACCAGTCGGCCGTCGGATTCCAGGAGCCACGGACCGACCAGCTGTCGAGTTTCGGCGAATCTATGCCCCAGCGTTCCTCGTCGGGTTCGCGGCCCTTGAAGGCCGAGGTCTCGATCTTGAAGCGGTCGTGGGCCCAGCCCAGGGTGGTGACGCCGAAGACGATATGGGTCGAGTCCAGCCAGTGGTGGGTGATGGGCGCCTCGGGACTGTCCATCGCGCTCATCCGGTGCATGAAGGCGGGCGGGCCGAAGGCCGGCTCGCCGGGCAGGCCGATGTAGCCGTAGAGGCTGTCCTTTTCCGACAGGCGTTTCGAATAGCTGGCCGACAGCTCCATGAAGAAGTCGTGCGGATGCTGGCGGTCGACCAGGGGATCGACGCCGTTCGCCGTCTCGCCGGCCGCCAGCAGCAGCGGGTAGCCGGACTTGCCCATCAGGGGGTCGGGGCTGAGCATGGCGCGCAGGTTCAGGGTTGAACCGTCGTCGAAGTCGCGGCGAGCCGTGCTCATCAGCATGCCCGAGACGAAGGTCTTGTCGCCGCCGCGGGGCCCGGACTGGGTATCGTAGGTCAGGTTCAGCAGGGCGTGGGTCATCACCGTCCAGTCGCCTCGGATGGTGTGGATGCCGGCGTGTTCGCCGGAGTCGGGCTGCCAGCTGGTGCCCGAGGCGTCCCGGCTCATGGGCCAGGGGCCGTAGGGGCTGGTCATGGCGTGTGCCGGGGCGTGTGAGGCGGCCGGCATGTCGGCCATGTCGTGGCCGGCGTGAGGATCGGCGGCCGGCGCCGCTTGGTGGTGTGAATGGTCCTGCGCCGTAGCCACCTGAGCGAGGGCGAGCAGGGAGACGCCGGCGAGGGCGCCGACGAGGGTATGGGGAGCCATGAAGGCCTCCTGGAATGATCGTTACTGAAGGCGCCGCGAACGGCGCAGGGCTCAGGCGATCAGGAGGCGGGGCGGGCCGGGTTCGGGCGAGAGCAGGAGCCCGGCCGGGACGTTGAACAGCGGGGCGGTGAGGCGGGCCGGGGCGACGGTCGGGGCGGAATCTGAGGCGGGGTCGAGGTTCGGCGCCGCCACGCAGGCGACGCAGCAGGCCATGGCCTTCATCGGCTTGCCGGGGGGCTTGCCCGAGTGATCCGGCGTCTGGTCCGGGGCGGCGTGGCTGGCCTCATGACACGGCGCCTCGGCCATGGCGGGCGACGCCGAGACGCCGAGGGCGCCCAGGGTCAGCACCGCCAGGGCGCCGATCAGCAGCAGAAGGGACGAGACGATCTTCACGACGCCAAGGATAGGCGCAGCAGCCCGGCGCCGCAATGTATCGCCCGTGTCATTCACCGCACCGGCTTCTTGTCGACCAGGGGCAGGCCCGGCGCGTCCGGCGGGGTCTGGCCGCCGGCGCCCAGTTCGCGTTGCATGAAGACGACGTCGCGCCAGTCGTCGTGTTTCCAGCCCGCCGCCTTGAACACGCCGGCGTCGGCGAAGCCGCGGGCGCGGTGCAGGGCGATGGAGCCGGCGTTGTCGGAATCGCCGATCACGGCGACCATCTGGCGCAGGCCCAGGGCTTCGCAGGCGAGGATCAGAGCGTCCAGCAAGGCGCCGGCGACGCCGCGGCCGCGGGCATCCGGCGCGACATAGATCGAGTCTTCGACCATGTAGCGATAGGCTTGGCGGGTGCGGAACGGGCCGGCGTAGGCGTAGCCGACCACGGCGCCGTCGATCTCGGCGACCAGGCGGGGCAGGCCCAGGGCCTGGACGGCGGCGAACCGGGCCGTCATCTCGATCGCGTCCGGCGGCTCCAGCTCGAAGGTGCCGCGTCCGTTGGCGACGCTTTCGGCATAGATGGCGGTGATCGCCGCCATGTCGGCCGGGGTCGCCTCGCGGATCTGGACGGCGGCGCTCATCAGCCCAGCAGCCGCGCGGCCTGGGGCGCGAAATAGGTCAGGACGCCCGCGCAACCGGCGCGCTTGAACCCGTGTAGGGTCTCCAGAACGGCGCGGTCGTGATCCAGCCAGCCGTTGGCGATGGAGGCCTGCATCATCGCGTACTCGCCCGACACCTGATAGGCGAAGGTCGGGACGCGGAAGGTCTCGGACACGCGGCGGACGATGTCGAGATAGGGCATGCCCGGCTTGACCATGACCGCGTCGGCGCCTTCCGACAGGTCCATGGCGACCTCCTTCAGGGCCTCGTCCGAGTTGGCGTAGTCCATCTGATAGGTCTTCTTGTCGCCCCTCAACGCAGTCGAGGAGCCTACGGCGTCGCGGTAAGGGCCGTAGAAGGCCGAGGCGAACTTGGCCGCATAGGACAGGATCAGGGTGTCGTGGAAGCCGTTGGCCTCCAGCGCCTCGCGCACCGCCTGGATACGGCCGTCCATCATGTCCGACGGGGCGACCACGTCGGCGCCGGCGTGGGCGTGGATGAAGGCCTGTTCGGCCAGCCGATCCAGCGAGGCGTCGTTGACGATGCGGTCGCCTTCCAGCACCCCGTCGTGGCCGTGGTCGGTGTAGCAGTCCAAAGCGACGTCGGTCATGACGCCGATCTCCGGCGCGGCGTCCTTGATGGCCTTGATGCAGTCGGGGATCAGGCCGTCGGGATCGGTCGCCCCCGTGCCGACCGCGTCCTTGATGGCGCCGTCCACGTTCGGGAACAGGGCCAGCATCGGAATGCCCAGGTCGCGCGCTTCGACCGCCGCTGCGGCGGCCGCCTTGGGCGACAGGCGGAAGACGCCGGGCATGGAGGCGACCGGCACGCGGTCCTCGGCGCCGTCGTGGACGATAAGGGGCCAGATCAGGTCGGCCGGGGTCAGGACGGTCTCGGCGACCAGACGGCGCACCCAAGGGCTGGCGCGCAGACGCCGGGGACGGGCGAGCGGGAAGGGGGCGGGCTGATAGGGAAGCATGGACGGATGACCTTGAAAACCTGGCGACGGACTAGCGCCGCCGGGGCGGAGGCGCAAATCGCGTGATGCGTCAGATCGTTTCGCGCGTGATACCGGCTTGCGCGGAGCGACGAAATGCGAGCCTATCGCAACGAAATCAGGCGCGACGAAATCAGGGAGACGGCGATGATGAAGCGATTGGCGGCGGGCGCGGCGGTTCTGGCCCTGGCGGCGGGGCTGTCCGGCTGCATCATCATCGCGTCGGAGGGCGGCGAGCGGACGGTGGTCGTGGACAGCGCGCCTCTGGCCGCCCCGGCCTATGTCTCGCTTTATACGGATGCGGTGGCTGATCCGAAACGCCCGGCCGAAGAAGTGGCGCGCGATCCCCTGCGTCATCCGGCCGAGATCCTGGCCTTCGCCCAGCTGGCGCCGGGCGACAAGGTGGCCGATGTGCGCCCCGGCGCCGGCTATTTCACGCGGCTGTTTTCGGACGTGGTCGGGCCGACGGGCCGGGTCTACGCCTTCGTGCCCGAGCGGACCATGGCGCGCGAGAACCCGATGGCCGACGCCCTGGTCGCCGCCTATCCCAATGTGACGCGGGTCAACGGCCTGCTGGATTCCATGACCTATGCTGAGCCGCTGGACATGGTCTTCATGAGCCAGGAATATCACGACTTCCATATCCCCGGTTTCAACACCGATGTGGCCCGGATGAACGCGGCCGTGTTCGCGGCGCTGAAGCCCGGCGGCCGCTATATCCTGATCGACCACCAGGCGGCGGCGGGGACCGGGATCTCGGCGGTCCAGACCCTGCACCGGATCGAGGGCGACTATCTGAAGCGCGAGGTCGAGGCGGCGGGCTTCGTCTTTGAGGGCGAGAGCGCGGCCGTGGCCAATCCGGCCGACGACCACAGCCTGAACGTCTTCGACGCCGCCATTCGCGGCAAGACCGATCAATTCGTCTATCGCTTCAGAAAGCCGGGCTGAGGTCTTCAGGTTCGGGAGCGTCGGTCGAGCGGGCGCTCGCCTCCCGCGCCTCCCGCGCCCGTCTGAGGGCGCCGGTCTCGGCCCGGAGAAGCGGGCCGGGGACGATATAGTCGGCATAGGCCGGACGGCGACGGGCCTTGACCTGCCGCAGGAACAGGCGTTCGCGCTCCGTCAGGGGTTCGGCCTCGCCCGAGGCGATCAGCTCCAGCCGATGTCGCTGAAGCGTATAGACGAAGGCGTCGTCATGGCGGGCGCTAGACGGACGGCGAGGGCGCATCGGAGGCTCCTTCCGGGGCTCGGGTGAATTGGCTCTGTCTTCGCGGCGGACCAGCGAAGTTCGGGGAGGGCTCGGGACGCCGGGACTGCGCCCGGAGTGGATATGTTTTTACCGTTTCGGCGCAGGCGTCGTCCCGAGAGGCCGTTTTCCACACGCGCTCCGGCTGGCGGCCCTATTCTTCGAGCCTTGCCGGATCGGCGGGCCGCCTTGCGACGGCTTCGCCGGGGCGGACATGTCGACGTAGATCGACAGCGGTTCGCTTTCCTAAGCGTGCGGCGAGCAGGAGACGGCATCCATCGCCGCCCCTAAGGACCCCGGCGGTCTCCTTCCCGCCGGCTTCATCGCTCGACCACAACCCCGCCGCCGTCAGGGCGCTGGATCCGACGCCCTCCCCATCGGCGGGGATGGGAGGATGATACGGGCGCCGGCGGGTATGGCGGGCAAATAGGGTCGAGATTCTTTTAGGGCTTTGAAATCGTTCGATTCAGACCAGCGTCATTGTGGGTGTTGGCCCCCCTCTCCGCGCGCGAAGGCGCGGGGAGAGGACAGGTCGCGCTAGCGACCAGGCGGGGGCGACCGCGGCGGTGGAGATGGCCACGGCCGCGTCTGGCGCCGACTCGCCCCCACCTGGCGTTCGCTGACGCTCCCGCCGGTCCTTGTTTGTCGCTGATCGGTTAGATTTCCCCTGATCCGGGACGCCCGCCTGATGTT
>NZ_JBWKNX010000019.1:0-80077 GCF_059415785.1 Brevundimonas sp. GW821-FHT10A07 | reverse complement strand
GGGCGCCGGCCGCGCGCCCAGCCCCCTCCACCACCGCGCAAGAGGCGCGGCGGTCCCCCTCCCCCAAGGGGGGAGGAATGCGAACGGCGATGGCCGAGAATGCGCGTGGCGATGACCGAAATCCTCCCCCCTTGGGGGAGGTGGATCGCCGGCGAAGCCGGCGAGACGGAGGGGGCCCGGCTAGGCCTTGAGCCGTAACCCGATCCCCTCCAGCACCCCGGCCATGTCCGCCAGCACATCCCGCGCCGGTATCCGCAGCACGGCGACGCCCCTCTGGTTCAGCCAGTCGGTGCGGCGGGCGTCATGCCGCGCCTGATCGGGGGCGTCATGGCTGGACCCGTCGATCTCGACCGCCAGCCGGGCCGCGTCGCAGTAGAAGTCGAGGATATAGGGGCCGATCGGATGCTGACGCCGGAACCGCGCCCCGCACAGCCCCCGTTTGCGCAACGCCTGCCACAGCAGGACCTCGGGCAGGGTCAGGTTGCGGCGGAGTTCACGGGCGCTATCCAGGGTTTTACGCGGCGCATCCATGGCGGGAATGTGCGTCGAGACCCGGTGCGCGGCAAGCCCCCTCCACCACCGCGCGAAGAGCGCGGCGGTCCCCCTCCCCCAATGGGGGAGGAATGCGAACGGTGGTGACGACCGAAATCTTCCCCCCAGGGAGGAGGAATGCGAACGGTGACGACGACCGAAATCCTCCCCCCTTGGGGGAGGTGGATCGCCGGCGAAGCCGGCGAGACGGAGGGGGCGCGGTCAGTCGCGCGTGCGGCGCAGTCTCTCGGCCAGCTGTTCCGCCGCAGCCGTAACCTCGGCCCAGGTGACCTCGAACCCGGCGTCGTCGCCGAAATAGGGATCGGTCACGGCCTGGCCCTCGCGGCCGGGCACGTGGTCGAGCAGCAGGCTGAGTTCGGCGACGGCGCCCCCTTCATCGTCCCTGGGGGCGATCCGGCGCAGATTGGCCAGGTTGTCGTGGTCCAGGGCGATGACGTGGGTGAACCGGCGGAAGTCCGCCGGCGTCACCTGCCGGCCCTGATAGCCGGAAATATCGATCCCATGTTTGCGCGCCACGGCCTGGGCGCGCGGATCGGGCGGATGGCCGATATGCCAGTTCCCCGTGCCGGCGGACTCGACGATCAGGTCGAGACGCAGGCGTTGAGCCTCGGCGCGGAGGGCGGCCTCGGCGAGGGGAGAGCGACAGATGTTGCCGAGGCAGACGAAGAGGATGGAGGGCATGGGGCTTTCAGGAGTTCCGCGTTGAGGGGGGGAGCTTGACCGCTGGATGGTTCACGCCGTATCGCTGGACAAACAACTTCGGGAGGATGGTTATGGACGCTCAGATTGTCGCTTTGTACGAGCTCAAAAGGCAGGGTTTTCTGCTCGGTTATCTGCAGAACCCTGATCGTTTCAGCAACTCTCTAGCGTTTGCCTATTACAATCGGCTTGAGCCGATTTTCCATGAGAACATTCAGCGCGAGACCTACGATGAAGATCCGTTCTCCGATGTGTATGCGGTGAAGGGTAGTTTTATGAATAAGGTTTTGTCATTTGTTGACAAAAATCAACTCGCCGGAAAGCTTGACGCGATTGGTTTTTATGATCTCGAAGACGAATTCGGGGGGCGTGACAACCGTGTCGCAATCATTCATACACTTGAATATGCCCGGATCGATGGGCGTTTCGGTGAGGATGTGTGGGGTGCTGTTGTCAAAAACGCTCCCATTGAAGCCAACGACCTCGACGACTCCTTTGGCCCCAACGACGTGGAGTTTCGTTAAGGGGGTAACCTCTTATTTTGCGAAAAGACGTTCATTTGGTGAGCGCTTCTTAGCACCCGTCATCCTCGCCCTTGTGGCGAGGATCCATACGCCCGGTGTGTCCGCAGGGTGCGACGGCGTTGAGACCGGGAGTATGGATCCTCGGGACAAGCCCGAGGATGACGGGGTGGGGTGGGTGCGAACGCTTGAGGACAGGGTGTGGCGTGGATGCGAGCGTCCAAGGATGGCGTGCGGCGGCGTGGGTGCGCACTCACTACTCACCAGTCACCACTCACCCTTCACCGTCTCCCGAACAGCTTCTCCAGATCGTGCAGCTTCAGCTCCACATAGGTCGGGCGGCCGTGGTTGCACTGGCCTGAATGCGGGGTGGCTTCCATCTGGCGGAGCAGGGCGTTCATTTCGGGGGCGGTGAGGATGCGGCCGGAGCGGACGCTGCCGTGGCAGGCCATGGTGCCGCAGACCTCGGCCATCCGCTCCTTCAGCGACAGTGCGGCGCCGTGTTCGGCTAAATCGTCGGCGATGTCGCGGATCAACCCTTGCACGTCGGTGTCGCCCAACATCGCCGGGGTTTCGCGCACCAGGACGGCGCCGGCGCCGAAGGCCTCGACGATCAGGCCCATCTCGGCCAGTTCCTCGGCGCGGGAGGCGACGCGTTCGGCCTCGGCCGGGTCCAGATCGACCACCTCGGGCGTCAGCAAGGCCTGGCGGGTCACGGACCCTTCGGCCATCTGGGCCTTCATCCGCTCATAGACCAGCCGCTCGTGGGCGGCGTGCTGATCGACGATGACCAGGCCGTCGCGGGTCTGGGCCACGATATAGTTGGCGTGCAGTTGGCCCCGCGCGGCGCCCAGGGGGTAGTCGAGGGGGTCTAGGGGAGTGGCGAGTGGCGAGTGGCGAGTGGCGAGGTCGCTGTCTTGGGCGGGGTGCTGAGGCCAGGCGGGGGCGTCCCAGCTCGGTTCGACGCGGGCGCTGCGTTCGTGGAGGCCGGGGATGATCTGGGCGGCGGCGGCGGGCTGGGACCAGCCGGTCCAGCCGCTGAAGCCCTGGGCCGACGGGGCGCTGGGGCTGTAGGCCGGTCCGGTGGTGACGCCGGTGTGGGGCTGGAACCCCGCCATGGCGTCGGCGGCGACGGTGGTGGAGGCGCGATGGCCGGCGGCGTGGAGCGCATGCCTCAGGGCGCCGACGATCAGGCCGCGCACCAGGGCCGGGTCGCGGAACCGGACCTCGGCCTTGGCGGGGTGGACGTTGACGTCCACGTACAGCGGGTCGATGTCCAGGAACAGGACGGCGGCCGGGTGCCGGTCCCTGGCCAGAAAGTCGGCATAGGCGCCGCGCAGGGCCCCTTGCAGCAGGCGATCCTTCACCGGGCGGCCGTTGACGAACAGATACTGATGCGCCGCATTGCCGCGCGAATAGGTGGGCAGGCCGGCGTAGCCCGACAGCCGCACCCCGTCCCGCTCTTGATCGATCAGCAGGGCGTTGGCCTCGAAGTCGCGGCCCAGCAGGGCCGACAGCCGCTTCAACCGGCCCTCGTCGCCGGGGTGTTCGGCGGGCAGGCGCAGGGCGACCTTGCCGTCCAGCGACAGGGTGAAGGCGACGGCCTCGTGCGCCATGGCCTGGCGTTTGATCTCTTCCGAAATGGCCATGGCCTCGGCCCGTTCGGACTTCATGAACTTGAGCCGGGCGGGGGTGGCGTAGAAGAGGTCGCGCACCTCGACCCGCGCGCCGTGCGGGCCGGGGAAGGGGGCGGGGGCCAGGGGGCGGGTCGCGCCGCCCTCGACCTGGATGACCCAGGCCTCGGCCTCGTCACGCGACCGGGTGGTGATCGACAGGCGGGCGACCGAGCCGATCGAGGGCAGGGCCTCGCCCCGGAAGCCCAGGGTGTGGATGCGCAACAGGTCCACGTCGCCGGCGTCGTCGGGCTCCAGCTTGGAGGTGGCGTGGCGCTCGATGGCCAGGGGCAGTTCGGCCTTGGGAATGCCCTTGCCGTCGTCGGCGATCAGGATGCGCGACAGGCCGCCGCCGTCGGCCTGGATCTCGATATTGCGGCCGCCCGCGTCCAGGGCGTTCTCGACCAGTTCCTTGATGGCGCTGGCCGGCCGCTCGACCACCTCGCCGGCGGCGATGCGGTTGACGGTTTCGGGGGAGAGGCGGCGGATGGGCATGTTCACCCAAGATAGGGCGGCGAAGGGATTCGCGCCACGACGGCGTGTGGGGACGCGGCCCCCTCAGGCGTCGGCGTGCTGGGGGGCGGCCGAGAGAACGGCCTGGAGGGCGGCGATCTCGATGGGCTTGCGCAGAACGCCGTCGGCGCCGGCCGCCATGTAGCGGGCCACGTCCTCGTCGAACACATTGGCGGTCAGCATCTGGATCGCCGTGCGGGGGCGGCCGGTGGCGGCCTCCTCGGCGCGGATGGCCGTCAGGGCCTCGACCCCGTCCATGACCGGCATCATCACATCCATCAGGACCAGATCGAAGGGCGTCGCGCGCAGGGCCTCGACCGCCTCGCGCCCGTTCTCGACCAGCACCAGGTCCAGGCCGAAGGACTGGAACAGCAGGGCCAGCAGCTTGCGGTTCGCCGCATGATCCTCGGCGGCCAGGACGCGGGGCGCGCGCGGGGCGGCGACCGAGGCGTTCGGGGCGTGGGGCTGGACGGCGGCGGTCGAAAGCGTCGCCCGCTCGGCCGTGAAGCGGAACCAGAAGACCGCGCCCCGGGGCTGGGCCGCCCGCACGCCGAGGGCGCCGCCCAGGGCCTGGACGCTGGCGCGACACAGGGCCAAACCCAGGCCGGCGCCGCCCGCCGCGCGGCCGGCGTCCAGTTGTTCGAACGGCAGGAAGATGCGTTCGCGCTGATCCTCGGGCACGCCGGGGCCCTGGTCGTGAACCTCGAAATCCAGGTCGATGCGGCCGTCGGCGGCGGGCAGGGCGCGGATCCGGATGCAGATGGTCCCGGCCGGCGTCAGCTTCAGCGCATTGGACAGATAGTTGATCAGGACCTGCTCGACCCGGCCCTCGTCCGTCATCACGACGAAATGCTCGCGCACGCCCTGAAGCTCGATCTTCAGGCTCAGGCCCAGTTCGTCCACGCGGGATCGCCAGACGCGCGCGATGGCGTCCAGCCGCTCGCCCAGATCGACCGGGGCGAGGCGCAGATCGACCTCGCCGGACTCGATCTTGGAGATGTCCAGGGCGCCGTTCAGCAGGCGCAACAGCATCCCCCCGGCCTCGGCCATGTCGTCGATCACGGCGGCCTCGGCCTTGGGTCGACGACGGCCGCGCAGGACCTCGGTCAGGCCCAGGATGACGTTCAGCGGGGTGCGGACCTCGTGGCTGATCATGGCCAGGAAGCGGGACTTGGCCCTGTTGGCCCGTTCGGCGGCGGCGCGGTCTGTCTCGGCCTGGGCCAGGGCGGTCTGAAGCTCGCGCGAGCGTTCGGTCAGGGCCACCATCAGTTCGACCGTCTGGCGATCGCTGCGCCATTGGCGCCAGGAGGCGGCGATGACGCCCAGGACGAACACGCCGACGGCGACCTTGATCCCCGTGGTCGCCTGGGGCTGGTTGGAGGCGAGGATCATGGCGGCGATGGACGGCGGGACGACGGCGGCGGCGAAACTGCGCCGGCTGATGTGCACCTGAAGGGCGCCGACCATCAGATTGCCGGCCAGCAACAGGCGCAGATAGTCGAGATAATGGGGCTGGGAATGCCAGACGGCGAGGATGAACAGGGCGTTGTGCGTGGAGAGGCCGAGGGTGACGGCCTCGGTGCTGAGCCTGAAACGCCGCTCGGCCCCCGGGGCGCGGGGGCGGGCGCGAGCGGTCTGGACGACGTTCCAGAGCACCAGGTAGAGCCCGAACTGGAAGACCGCGAAATTGGTCGCCCAACCCCAGCCGATCACCCACCAGCCCACGATCACGATCGCGGCGATAGTGACCAGCCGCACCGGGAACATGTCCCGGTAACGGTCAGCATAGGCTTTTAGGTAATCTGTACTGTCGGCCACTACGCCAAGTCCCCGCTTCAAGCGTGGCCTTACGCGAGGGAGCTTAACGAGGCCTCAATCGTGCTTGATTGATCGGCATAACGCCGTACGTTATGCTGCCGCCATGATCCGCAGTTTCCGTGATCGCGAGACGGAGCGCTTCTGGAACGGCGTCGCCATACGGCGACTGCCGCCGGATATCCGACGCGCGGCGCAGCGGAAGCTGGAGCTGATCGATGCGGCCTCGCGGCTGGACGACCTGAGATCGCCGCCGGGAAACCGGCTGGAGGCCTTGTCAGGCGACCGGAAGGGACAGCATTCGATCCGGATCAATCAGCAGTGGCGGATTTGTTTCCGCTGGACAGACGGAGGCGCCGAAGATGTCGAAATCTGCGACTACCACTGAGGAACTGATGGAACCGGTGACGCCGGGTGAAATCCTGCTGGAGGAGTTCATCCTTCCTGCGGGTTTGAGCCAGACTGCGCTGGCCAAGGCCATTGGGGTGCCGCCGCGCCGGATCAATGAGATTGTGCTCGGCAAGCGCGCGATCACCGCCGACACCGACCTGCGCCTGGCCCGCTACTGGGGAGTGAGCGAGGGGTTCTTCCTAAACCTGCAGAAGAGCTACGACCTGCGGATGCAGCGGGCGAAGATGGGCGATGCGCTGGAGATGATTAGGCCGAGGGCGGCTTCGTCTAGCAATTGAGATCAAGCTTCATTAAGCCAAGAAAATCAACGTGGAGATGTATGAGTCGTGGCCAGCGATACGTATAGAGCATTCGTAGACGGGATAGAGTCATATCTGTCAGACTCTAAGAGTGTCGGACCCGCGTCATCAAAATCGAACAAGCAAATTATAGACGAGATTAAATCGAGAATTTCCAAAGGTCTTATGAAAGTGGACCTGACGGATGGTAGTATGGTTTCATACCTGAGCTACGCTGCAAACGACGACACCGAGAGTAGAATAGTTAGTGGTGGCCCGCGAAAGGGGTATTGGCTCGATATTAGCGAAAAGCCGGAATTTGATCATAAGCCTATTGATGAGCAATTCGTCGAGCAAGGTAAAACAAAGGAGAAAATATCTGAGCGAGACTTGTATCCGCTGACGGAGCTATGGCTTCAATCTAAGGGATATACCTCGAAGGATATGTCGAACTTGAAAGCGGGAGGTAAGTGGGGAAATCCTGACATCATTGGAGTTGACAGGGTCGAATTGTTCGGTGCGGTCGAACTAGAGATTTCATCCTGTGAAGTTAAGTTGTCCGACAGCATGTGGGAGCAGATGATATTTGAAGCGATATCCCATAAGAGATTCTCCAACAGATCGTGGTTTTGTTATCGTGTTTCATCTGACGGGGTACCGCTGCCGAAAGGGATGGAGGGTTACGCAGAGCGATATCGCGTAGGCATCTCTCAGATCATCCTGAGTGATAGCGAGGTAATTTCTTTGAAGAATAAGAAGTCGGAGCCACTCGATTTTTTAGATAGGGTCGCGGAGAGGGTGCCTGCACCTTACGATCCGGTATCTTTGCGAGAAAAACGGGATCTGATTGAGCGAACTGGCGTCACCATAACGATGTCGTTCTAACCCACCTTCACCCGCGTCGCCGCCTCCGGCAGGTCTTCCCCAAACGCCCGTTGGTAGAACTCGGCGATGGTGGGGCGTTCCAGTTCGTCGCACTTGTTCAGGAAGGTCAGGCGGAAGCTGAGCGCCAGGTCGCCCCCGAAGATGATGGCGTTCTGGGCCCAGGTGATGACGGTGCGGGGCGACATGACGGTGGAGATGTCGCCGTTCATGAAGGCGTTGCGGGTCATGTCGGCGACGCGGACCATGGCGGCGATGCGGCGGCGGCCCTCGGCGTCCTTCCACTCGGGCACCTTGGCGGCGACGATCTCGGCCTCGACGTCGTGGTCGAGGTAGTTCAGCGTCGTGACGATGTTCCAGCGGTCCAGCTGGGCCTGATTGATCTGTTGCGCGCCGTGATACAGGCCCGTGGTGTCGCCCAGGCCGATGGTGTTGGTCGTGGCGAACAGGCGGAAATGCTTGTTGGGCCGGATGACGCGGTTCTGGTCCAGCAGGGTCAGGCGGCCCTGGGCCTCGAGCACGCGCTGGATCACGAACATCACGTCGGGGCGGCCGGCGTCATATTCGTCGAACACCAGGGCGACGGGGCGTTGCAGCGCCCAGGGCAGGATGCCCTCGCGGAATTCGGTGATCTGCTTGCCGTCCTTCAGGACGATGGCGTCCTTGCCGATCAGGTCGATCCGGCTGACATGGCTGTCCAGGTTGACGCGCACCAGGGGCCAGTTCAGGCGGGCGGCGACCTGTTCGATATGGGTCGACTTGCCCGTGCCGTGATAGCCCTGGACCATGACGCGGCGGTCGAAGGCGAAGCCGGCGCAGATGGCGATCGTCGTCTGCGGATCAAAGCGATAGGCCTCGTCGATCTCGGGCACATGGCTGTCGCGCTCGGCGAAGGCGGGCACGGTCATGTCGCTGTCCACGCCGAAGGCCTCGCGCAGGGTCACGCGGCGGGCGGGTTCGAGCGTCAGCAGGGGGTCGGGAGTGGCGTCGAGCGGGGAGGTCATGCCTCCATCTAGAGGCGCCGCGCGCGCGGCTCAACACGCGCGCGGCCCTTCATGCGGTTATTTCGCGCTGAGACGCACATCGACGTTGCCGCGCGTGGCGTTGGAATAGGGACAGACCTGGTGGGCCTTTTCGATCAGGTCGTCGATGACGGCCTGGTCGAGGCCGTGGTCGGTGACGGTCAGTTCGACGTCGAGATTGAAGCCCTCGCCGCGCGTATTCTTGCCGAAGCCGATACCGGCGGTGATCTTGGTGTCCGGGCCGACCGGGGTTCCGGCCTTGCCGCTGACCAGACGCAGGGCGCCGAGGTAGCAGGCGGCGTAGCCGGTGGCGAACAGCTGTTCGGGATTGGTCCCGTCGCCGCCCTTGCCGCCCATTTCCTTGGGCGTGGACAGTTTGACGTCGATCTTGCCGTCGTCGGTGGCCGAGCGGCCGTCCTCGCGGCCGCCGCCGGAGGCGGTGGCCTGGGCGCGATAGAGAACTTCCATGGTGGGCTCCTTGGGTTGCGAAGGCTTCAGATGGGGGCTTAACGGGAGACGGTAAGGGGGCGTTGCATCCGCGCCCTAGCCTTTAGGGGGCGACGCGGTCTAAAGCACCCTTTCGGGGCGCGTCGTCGGAGTACGCAGTGAAGATTGCCGAACGCTGGTTCGTGTGGGCGGGCATGGTTCTGCTGGGCGGCATCGCCCTGGCGGGGTTGGTGGTCGCCGTCTATGCGGCGTGGCTGTTTCACGACCTGCCGGACGCGTCCGAGCTGGCCGATTATCGGCCGCCGACCGCGACGCGGGTCTATGCCGGCGACGGCACCCTGATCGGCGAATTCTCGGACGAGCGGCGAATCTATGTGTCCTATGACCAGATTCCCCTGACCGTGGTGCAGGCCTTCCTGGCCGCGGAAGACCGCAACTTCTTCCAGCACGGCGGGATCGACGTGGGCGGCATCGGCCGGGCCTCGATCAAGAACATCTTCAACCTGGTGCAGGGGCGCCGGCTGGAGGGCGGATCGACCATCACCCAGCAGGTGGCCAAGAACGTCCTGCTGACCAACGAATCGAGCCTGAACCGCAAGCTGAAGGAAGCCATCCTGGCCAATCGCCTGGAGGCGACCCTGTCCAAGGAGCAGATCCTCAACCTGTATCTGAACGAAATCTTCCTGGGCTATCGCTCGTTCGGCATCGCCTCGGCCGCCTACAACTATTTCGGCAAGTCGCTGGCGCAGCTGACCCCGGACGAGGCGGCCTTCCTGGCCTCCCTGCCCAAGGGACCGAACAATTATCACCCCAAACGCCACCCCGGCGCGGCCAAGGGCCGGCGGGACTGGGTGCTGGGCGAGATGGAGCAGAGCGGCTGGCTGACCGAGGCCCAGCTGGTCGAGGCGCGCGCCCGGCCGCTGGTCACGCGCGATGCGCCGCAACGGTCGGAGTACAAGGACGCCGACTTCTTCGTGGAAGAGGCGCGGCGCCAGGCCGCCGCCAATCCGGACTTCGGGGCGCAGCTGCGCGCCGGCGGCTTCTATATGCGCACCACCCTGGATCCGACGCTGCAGACGGCGGCGCGGCAGGCCCTGATGCAGGGGCTGGAGAATTATGACCGTCGCCACGGCTGGCGCGGGGGCTGGGGCACGACGGACTTCGCCGAGGGATGGCAGGCCGCCGCCCTGAAGGAACAGGCGCCGCCCGAACGCCGCACCTGGCAGGCCGCCGCCATCGAGAGCGTCAGCGGAAACACCGTCCGCATCCGCACCGCCAAGGATGACGAGACCGGAACCCTGATCGCCGCCGACGCCGCCTGGGCCAACGCCAACAAGCAACTGCGGCGCGGCGAACTGATCTTCGTCGAGCGGAAGGGCGGTCAGTACGCCCTGAAACAGGTGCCGCGCGTCAACGGCGCCCTGGTGGCGATCGAGCCCCAGTCGGGCCGGGTGCTGGCGATGGTGGGGGGCTATTCCTACGCCCTGTCCAGCTTCAACCGGGCGACCCAGGCGCGGCGCCAGCCGGGTTCAGCCTTCAAGCCCTTCGTCTATGCGACCGCCCTGGAAGGCGACTTCACCCCGGCCTCCATCGTGCTGGACGCGCCGATCAGCTTCGCGGGCGGGGCCAACGGCCAGCGCTGGACGCCGGAGAACTACAGCCGCGAATACTATGGGCCGCAGAGCCTGCGGCGCGGGCTGGAGCTGTCCCGGAACGTCATGACGGTGCGGCTGGCCCAGTCGGTGGGCATGAAGAAGATCGTCGATCAGTCGGCCCGGATGGGCATCCCCGGCCTGACGCCCAACCTGTCGGTGTCGCTGGGCGCCGGCGAGGTGACGCCGCTGGAGATCACGGCCGCCTATTCCGCCTTCGCCAACGGTGGGCGGCGGGTCACGCCCTATCTGATCGACTATGTCCAGGATCGCGACGGCGAGACCATCTTCCGCGCCGACACCCGCAGCTGCCGCGACTGCGCCAGGGGTTTCTCCGGTCAGGAATCGCCGCGCCTTCAACCGCGCGGAACCCAGGTCATCGATCCCATCACCGCCTATCAGATGAGTTCGATGCTGGAAGGCGTGGTCCAGCGGGGCACGGCCGCCAGCGCGCGCGGCCTGGGCCGGTGGGTGGCGGGTAAGACCGGCACGACCAATGAATATCGGTCGGCCTGGTTCGTCGGCTTCACCACCGACATCGTGGTGGGCGTCTTCATCGGCTTCGACGACAACCGGTCGCTGGGGTCGGGCGAGGCGGGCGCCTCGGCCGCCGTGCCGGTGTTCACCGAATTCATGCAGGCGGCGCTGAAGGAACGGCCGGCGCGGCCCTTCGTGCGGCCCAAGAACGCCGTCTTCCGCATGGTGAACGGCATCGAAGAGGCATTCCGTCCGGGTACGGAACGTCAGGCCCCGCGGCCGGTCCAGGCCCCGACCCAGCCCGTCGGGCCCCAGAACTATTATGAGGTGATCCGCCGCGAGCAGGAGGCCGCCGCCGCCGCAGCCGCAGCGCCACCGCCGCCCGCCGCCGCCCCTCCGCCGAAGAAGGCGCCGGCCGAGGACTTGAGCGGATTGTATTGAGGCTCTAGGTAGGCCTTTCGAACGGCGCGTCCTCGTGGCGCGCCGTTTTCCTTTAATCCTGCCCTTTTGCAAGGCCGCGAGCCTTGCTGTCTGAGGGCCCTGTGTCGCTGGAGATTGCGATGAGACCGGATGTCGAGGCCATGAAGGCCGACATCGAGCAGAGCGTCGCTCTGCTCAGGAGGCGTCTTTGACTGGGATGTCGCTCTAAGAAAGCTCGATGAGCTGAACGCGCGGGTCGAGGATCCGACCCTGTGGGACAAGCCCGAAGAAGCCCAGGCCGTCAGCCGCGATCGTTCGCAGCTGGAAGCCAAGATCAACACCGTCAAGGCGATGGAGCAGGACCTCGAGGACGGGGTGATGCTGGCCGAGATGGCGGACGAGGAAGGCGACGAGGGCGCGCTGGAAGAGGCGCGCGTCCTGCTGCGGGGCATCAAGGACCGCGCCGCCCGGGCCGAGCTGGAAGCCCTGCTGTCCGGCGAGGCCGACGGCAACGACGCCTATCTGGAAGTCAATTCCGGCGCCGGCGGCACGGAGTCGAACGACTGGGCCGGCATGCTGCTGCGAATGTATTCGCGCTGGGCCAAGGCGCATGGCTATGAGGTCACGATCGAGGCCTATGAAGAAGGCGAACAGGCGGGGGTCAAGTCGGCCACCATCCTGGTGTCCGGCCCCAACGCCTATGGCTGGCTGAAGTCGGAATCGGGCGTGCACCGCCTGGTGCGGATCAGCCCCTATGACGCGGCGGCCAAGCGGCACACCAGCTTCGCCTCCATCGGCGTGTCGCCGGTCGTGGACGACGCCATCGAGATCGACATCAATCCGTCGGACGTTCGCACCGACACCTATCGCGCCTCGGGCGCGGGCGGTCAGCACATCAACAAGACGGACTCGGCCGTGCGTCTGACCCACGTTCCGACCAACACCGTCGTGGCTTGCCAGGCCGGCCGGTCGCAGCACCAGAACCGCGAACAGGCGTGGAAGATGCTGCGGGCGCGGCTGTATGAGCTGGAACTGCAGAAGCGCGAAGCCGTGGCCCAGGCCCTGGCGGACGCCAAGACCGACATCGGCTGGGGACACCAGATCCGATCCTATGTGCTGCAGCCGTACCAGATGGTGAAGGACCTGCGGACCGAGGTCGAGACCTCGGACACCCAAGGGGTGCTGGACGGCGATCTGGACGCCTTCATGGGCGCGGCCCTGGCGGCGCGGGTCGGCGAGACGCGCGGCTCCAGCGCGGACGCCTGATCGGCGTCGGGACGACCGCGGACAAGAAAAAGGGCGGCCCGGACACCGGGCCGCCCTTTTGACTTCAGGGCCTCGGGGTCAGACCGTTTCCTTCCCCTGGACGACCGGAGCGGTTTCCGGCTTCGGAGCGAGAGGGGGCGCCGCCTGTACGACCGGCGCGACCGGGGTCACGGCGGCGGGGGCGGGCGCCTGACGCTGGCCCTGGGCGACGCGGCCCTGGAAGAAGGCGCCGACGTCGATCGACAGCTGTTCGGCCGTGATGTCGCCGTCCACATAGGCGGTGGCGACCAGTTTGACCTGCTTGCCCTGGACGCCGCCGACGACCCGGCCGCGCACCTCGACATAGTCGGCCTGAACATTGCCTTCGACGGCGCCGGTCTCGCCGACGATCAGGCGGCCGACGCGGACGTCGCCCTTCACCTGGCCGTCGATCTGCAGATCGCCGGCGCCCGAGACATTGCCTTCGAACACTAGGTCGGACGACAGGGTCGACAGACCGCGGCCGGTCGGCACGGCCGAAGGGGCGGCGCCGCCGGCGCGCGGCGCGGCGGGCATGTCCGGCAGCGGCGGGATGACCGGAGCGGTCGGGCGAGCCGCCGGGGTCGGGCTCGAGGGTTTGCTAATTTTGTTGAACAAGTTGGTCTCCTGCTCTGAGGAAGCGTGCGGGGTTCTGGGGTCGGCCGTTCAGCCAGACTTCGTAATGGAGGTGGACGCCGGTGGAGCGGCCCGTCGTGCCCATCCCTCCGATACGTTGGCCGAGCGCGACCGACTGGCCGGGCTGAACCCCCAGGGTGTTGAGATGGGCGTAACGCGTCTTGAAACCGCGACCATGGTCTAGCTCTACAGTATTGCCATAGCCTGAACGGACGCCGGCGTAGGCGACCACGCCCGGGGCCGTGGCGTAGATGGGCGTGTTCAGGGGAGCGGCGAAGTCCTGGCCCTGGTGGACGGCGGGCCGGCCGTTGAACGGATCGAAGCGGACGCCGAAGCCCGAGGTGGTGCGGGCCTGGGTCGGGCGTTTGAACGGCAGGCCCCCGGCGGCGTCGGTCAGGGCCCGCATCTCGTTCAGATTGGTGGCGGCGTGGCGGATGCGGACGGCGAAGGGCTCGTCCACGTCCAGGATGGCGGCCAGGGCGCGCGGGTCGCGCGCCTCGACCAGGGGGCCGCCCAGGGGCTCGGACGCGGCGACATAGGCGGCCGGGTTCAGACCCGCCAGACGGAAGGCGAGACGCAGCCGTTCCGCGCGGGTCTGGGCGAAGTCCTCGGCCCGGTCCAGCAGCCGTTCCTGATCCAGGCGCACGGCCAGAATCCGCTGGATCGGGCTGGCGCTGTCGGGGATGGCGGCGGGCGCGAGGGCGCGCTGGGCTCCCTCTACGCCGTGGAAGTCGGTCATCACCGTGGTCAGGGCGGCGTGGCGCCGTTCGATCATGGCGGCGGTCTGTTCCAGCGAGCCGTTGGCGGCGGACATGCGGACCACCGCGCTTTCCAGCCGGGCCTGAAGGTCGGCGTTCAGACGTTCCGACGCGGCGCGCGCGCGCACGACCTCGGCGTCGGAGCGGTGCTGGGCGATGAGGTCGAACAGGAAGGCGCCGGAGGCCACCAGGGACCAGAGGGCGACGGCCACGGCGACCGCGCCCAGAACCAGCTGTCTCTGCGCGGTCAGGGCATAGGCCCGGATATCGTCACGGCTGCGCAGATAAAGGTATCGAACGGGCAAAAAACGTTCGAACCAAGATGATTCCGGCGACTGATCTTGCACGGTCATTACGCAACGCCCCCACGTCGAGGTGGGGTTTATCCGGTGCAACGATGACACGGGCAAGACTGTTCACGCCCTGTTAACCACGATTGATGAAGTTTTACGGCCTCATCACGCGATTGTTGATTGAGATTCGCGCATTTGGCGAAACTCCGAATCGGAATTCAACCCAATGAACGGGCGGCCTCCAGAACGGCGGCGGCGTGGTCGGCGACCTTGACGTTGCGCCAGGCCCGGACGACCCGGCCGTCGGCGTCGATCAGGAAGGTCGCGCGCTCTATGCCCATATATTCGCGGCCGTAGAGCTTCTTCTGCACCCAGACGCCCCAGGCCTCGCAAGCCGCGCCGTCCTCGTCCGAGGCCAGGACGACGGCGAGGTCGTATTTGGCCTTGAACCGATCGTGCTTCTTCACCGTGTCCTTGGACACGCCGATGACGGGAACGCCCAGGGCGGCGAAGTCGGGCGCAAGCGCGGTGAAGTCCTGGGCCTCGCGGGTGCAGCCGGTCGTGTCGTCCTTGGGATAGAAATAGACGACGGCGGGCTTGCCCTTGAGGGCGGAGAGGGAGACCCGGCCGCCGTTGTCGGTCGGCAGGTCGAGGGCGGGGGCGGAGTGGCCTTCGGTTGCGGACATTTCAAACTCCGATCATCCCGGCGAAAGCCGGGACCCAGTTCTTTCGCGAGACAGTACGTTGGATCAAGCGCTGCGGACGTCGGATGCGGCGGAGCGCCCAAAGCACTGGGTCCCGGCTTTCGCCGGGATGAGCGGATATCAAATCGGGCGAACGAGTACGATCTTCTTCTTGCCGGCCGCCAGCTTGATCACGCCGTCCTTGAGGTCGGCCTCGGTCAGCAGTTGGGCGCCATCGGACACGGCGGCGTCGTTGAGGCGCAGGCCGCCGCCCTGGGCCAGGCGGCGCGCCTCGCCGTTCGAGGCGGTCAGGCCGGCCTTGGTCACGACGGCGGCGATCATGGCGCCGTAAACCTCGGCCGACGGCAGTTCGACGGTCGGCAGGTCGGCGGAGACCTGACCCTTTTCGAAGGCGGTCTCGGCGGCGGCGCGGGCCTTGGCGGCTTCCTCGGCGCCATGCAGCAGGGTGGTGGCGGCGTCGGCGAGGGCCTTCTTGGCGTCGTTGATGGCCGCGCCTTCCAGGGCCTCGTATTCGGCGATCTGCTCCAGGCTCAGGTCGGTGAACAGGCGCATGAAGCGGCCGACGTCGGCGTCTTCGGCGTTGCGCCAGAACTGCCAGTAGTCATAGGGGCTCAGCTGTTCGGCGTT
This sequence comes from Brevundimonas sp. GW821-FHT10A07, assembly GCF_059415785.1. Classification (NCBI taxonomy): domain Bacteria; kingdom Pseudomonadati; phylum Pseudomonadota; class Alphaproteobacteria; order Caulobacterales; family Caulobacteraceae; genus Brevundimonas; species Brevundimonas sp. GW821-FHT10A07. The sequence continues at coordinate 64,413 of NZ_JBWKNX010000019.1, read as the reverse complement.
CAGCCAGACGGCGCCCTGGGCGGTCTTGCCCATCTTGCCGCCCGAGGCCGTGGTCAGCAGCGGGGTGGTCAGGCCGAAGGCGGCCTTCTGGTCCACGCGGCGGACCAGATCGACGCCCGAGGTGATATTGCCCCACTGGTCCGACCCGCCCATCTGCAAGGTCACCTTCAGGGCGCGGTTCAGCTCCAGGAAGTCCACCGACTGCATCAGCATGTAGTTAAACTCGAGGAAGGTCATCGGCTGCTCGCGCTCGAGCCGCAGCTTGACCGAGTCGAAGCTCAGCATCCGGTTGACGGTGAAGTGGGTGCCGAAGTCGCGCAGGAACTGGATGTAGCCGTAGCCCGACAGCCAGTCGTCGTTATTGACCATGACCGCGTCGGTGGGGCCGTCGCCGAAGGTCAGGAATTTGGCGAAGACCGTCTGGATCGAGTCGATGTTCGACTGGATCGTCTCTTCGGTCAGCTGGGGACGCGACGTATCCTTGCCGGTCGGGTCGCCGACCTTGGTGGTGCCGCCGCCCATCAGGACGATGGGCTTGCCGCCGGCCTGCTGGAGCCGGCGCAGCATCATGATCTGGATCAGGCTGCCCACGTGCAGCGACGGGGCGGTGGCGTCGAAGCCGATGTAGCCGGCAACCACGCCGGAGGCGGCCGCCTCGTCCAGCTCGGTCGGGTGGGTGATCTGATGGATGTAGCCGCGCGCCTGGAGGGTGCGGAGGAAGTCGGATTTGAAGGCGTGTTCGGTCATGGCGGAGGCTCCGTTAGCAGGGATGCTGGCGGTCGTCTTCCATTTCCGAAGAGCGCGTCGCCAGCGAAGGCGGCGCGTGTTCGCGGGCCGCTCGCTTACAGCGGGCGGTAATACAGGCCGGCGATGGCGCGGGCGGCGAACATGGGTTCTGGATAAGGCGCAGCGTTGACCGGCGTCAAGCCTTCGCTACGAAGGTCGGATGCGTCTGCCCCTGATCCCGCACCCGACCTGTTCCCCCGCCGGGCTGACGCTGGAGGTCGAGGCGCGGCGGGCGGGGCGGGTGTTGAGCCTCGAATATGTCGTGGCCGGGCCGGTTGAAATGGTGCGCTGGCCGCAGGCGGCGGCGCGGGCCAGAACGGACGAGCTGTGGCGGACGACCTGTTTCGAGGCCTTCGTGCGGACGGCGGACGGCTATGTCGAATATAATCTGTCGCCGTCGGGGGCCTGGGCGGCCTATCGGTTCGACGGCTATCGCGAGGGAATGCGAGCGCTGGAGATCACGGCGCCCTTCATCGTCACGCGCATGGCGCCCGGGCGGTTTGGGCTGACGGTCGATGTGGACCTGCCGGAGGATGCGACGGACGCGGTCGGGCTGACGGCTGTGGTCGAGAGGCTGGACGGGGGGCTGGACGGGGCGATCGCCTATTGGGCCCTGGCGCATCCATCGGATAAGCCGGACTTTCATCATCCCGACTCGTTCGCGCTGGAACTGCCATGAATTTCGGTCTCGACCGCCTGCTGTCCGACGACGCCCTGAAGGCCCAGTTGAAGGGGCGGCGCGTGGCGTTGCTGGCGCATCCGGCCTCGGTGACGAAGGATCTGGGTCATGCGGTGGACGCCCTGGCCGCCTGTCCCGAGATCGAACTGACCGCCGCCTTCGGGCCGCAGCACGGGATGAAGGGCGATCTGCAGGACAATATGATGGAGAGCCCGGATTATCGCGATCCGGTGCACGGCTTCCCGGTCTTCAGCCTGTACGGCGAGGTGCGCCGGCCCAGGGACGAGTGGATGGAGACGTTCGACGTCGTCCTGATCGACCTGCAGGACCTGGGCTGCCGCATCTACACCTATGTGACCACGCTTCTGTACGTGCTGGAGGCGGCGGCGAAACACGGCAAGTCGGTGTGGGTGCTGGACCGGCCCAATCCGGCGGGGCGGCCGGTCGAGGGGCAGACGCTGAAGCCCGGCTGGGAGAGTTTCGTCGGGGCCGCGCCGATGCCGATGCGGCACGGGATGACGATGGGCGAACTGGGCCTGTGGTTCATCGACCAGTTCAAGCTGGATGTGGATTACCGGGTGGTGGAGATGCAGGGCTGGGCGCCGGAGGCGGGGCCGGGCTTCGGCTGGCCGCTGGGCGAGCGGGCCTGGGTCAATCCCAGCCCGAATGCGCCGAACCTGTCGATGGCGCGCGCTTATGCCGGCACGGTGATGCTGGAGGGGGCGACCCTGTCGGAGGGACGGGGAACGACCCGGCCGTTGGAGCTGTTCGGGGCGCCGGACATCGATGCGCGGGCGGTGATCGCCGAGATGCAGGCTCTGGCGCCGGAGTGGCTGGGCGGCTGTACCTTACGCGACATGTGGTTCGAGCCGACCTTCCACAAACATGTCGGCCAGCTGTGCAGCGGGGTGCAGATCCATGTCGATCACCCCGGCTATGACCACGCCGCCTTCAAGCCGTGGCGGGTGCAAGCCCTGGGGTTCAAGGCGATCCGGCGGCTGTATCCCGACTACGATCTGTGGCGGGATTTTCCGTACGAGTATGCGTTCGGGAAACTGCCCATGGACGTGATCAACGGCGGACCGGGGCTGCGGGAATGGGTGGACGACGCCGCGGCGGGGCCGGGGGATCTGGATGCGGCGACGCGGCCGGATGAGGCGGCGTGGGAAGAGGCGCGGCGGGGGTTCTTGTTGTATTGAGCCGCGCGACCGGCCTGTTCGGTGGAGGGGGGGCTGGAGCCGGGTGATCGGCTGAGATCCGCAGGCCTGACCGCGCCAAGGGACTCGGGCGCCGCTTGCGTTAAGCCTATGCGCAAGCCTTAGCTCCGCCGTACGCTGAAATTTCCGCAACGGGTTCGTTCGCCCAGAAGCGGACTCTCCTAGGAGCCGTTTAGGGTCAGTTTGCGTCATGGGTGTCAGCGCTGGAAGCAGACGTTGGTCTTCACGTCAGAAAATAGCCGCAGCCGTGGTCTGCAAGGGTGGGAAGCGGGACGTTGACCTTCGATAGGGAAACGGTTTCCATCCACTGAGGGTGGAGCCGCAGCGATCATGAGACTGGCCGTTATGCTGGTGACGGGAGCCGCCCTGATTTCGGGGTGCAACCCGACGCCTGTCCCTATCGACCCGAAAGAATGTCCCGCTTGGCGCAGTGTCGATTATTCCAAGCTTCCCACCCATCTCAATGATGACCTGCAAAACCCATTGTTCGAAAACATCTGGAAAGCGTGGGCGAGTGAGGACACCAGCGTTTCCTGGAGCATCGACACCCCGCATTCCACCGTCCATTTCAGAACCTCGCCGGGCGGATTGTCGACTGACCCGACGGTTCGAGAGGTTATCGGCCGGGGGCGTGACACGAACTGGGAAATTTACGCGAGGTCCGCACCAATTGGTCCGCCACATCCAACGCACTGGACTGCGTGGCGGCGCGTCAGCCTCACCGCCAGCGAGGCCAAGAAGCTGGATTCAATCCTCGACGATCCTTGCTTCTGGGTTGCGCCGCGCTTTCTTGATGGACCGGTCCGTCTCGTGAATGGGCGAGGCGACAACAGACCTGACGGGCCTTCTACAGCCTACGATGTGACCCACGGCGAGCGGGCCTGGGGCGGGTGGCACTTCTCGTGGACCGTCGGGCCGCAAGGCCGACTACAGTTGTTCCTCCTTGCCAAGGCTTTCGGCTTGCCGGAATGGCCCGAAGACAAAATCGACGACGAGGGTTGGTTTGATTGGCCTCCGTAACGTCCGGTAAGGGGCGAGAGCGGCCTTTGGCGCTTTGGGCCTCTCTCACTCGACGTGCGGCGGGCAGACAGGTGTCGCGTCGTCGGAGCGTTGCAGGCCGCCGATGACGATCTGGATCACGGGTTCGGGCCAGTGCTCGAACGACACCATCCCCGCCGGCACTGTACAGACTGAGGTCTCTGCGGGCGGGCGGGGCTGACCCCCGACGTATCGCACGATGAAGCCGCCATATTTCAGGCCCTGATCCTGGCCGTTCTCGACCTTGAGGATGGATCCGACATCCCGGCGGGCGTGCAGGCTGAAGCGGATCGTCCCCACGGGCGCGTCGTTCGGAAGGTCGCGCGATCCGTTGGCGGGCGGCAGGACGTCGCCGACCTGGATCCGGTCGACCCGCACCAGGTCATAGGTTCCGTTCGGATTGAGCTTCAGCGTCGCGCGTTCTCCAGCCGCAACATTGAGCGTGCCCTGGACAAAGGCGGACCGTCGCCCCTCGAACTGCTGAGGCGTGGTGGGGTGGGGAGGCGGCGCGTTCTGCAGAGCGAGAGCGGCAATCAATAAGGTCAGCAGCATGGTTCGCTCCGGTTGCGCCAACTGCAGCTAGGTCGTTTCCTGCTCTCGCGGTCAAGTGCTGAAACGTCGAACGCCAGGAGAAATCGACCCATAGTCGTGAAGCGGTCTCGGGGAAGGTCGCGGACCGGTCAGGGGGCGAGAAGCGCGCACACGGAGTCAGATCTTCCAGACCGCGAGTTGCAGAGGCCCCGGCGGCTACGCCCTCTTTTGGGATCTGTAAACCCGGTGTCTGCGGCCTGAGCTCGCTGTCCAAAGACCGGGCGTATGGATCCTCGGGACAAGCCCGAGGATGACGAGGTTTGGTGTTGTTGAGTCATAACCAAAATCTATCACGCATCTGCAAATAAGTGATTGGGCTTATCTGCTGCGGTGCGGTAGGAAGCGGGCCTCCCCAACCTCCCAACGGAATGGAAGCCCTGCATGGCCCTCATCAACACGACCCTCAAACCCTTCACGGCCGAGGCCTACAAGGACGGCAAGTTCCTGACCGTCACCGACGCCGATGTGGCGGGCAAGTGGGCGATCTTCTTCTTCTATCCGGCCGACTTCACCTTCGTGTGCCCGACCGAGCTGGAAGACCTGGCCGACCACTACGCCGAGTTCCAGAAGCTGGGCGTCGAGATCTATTCGGTGTCGACCGACACCCATTTCTCGCACAAGGCCTGGCACGACTCGTCGCCGGCCATCGGCAAGATCACCTACACCATGCTGGGCGACCCCTCGGGCCTGGTGACCAACAACTTCGACGCCATGCGTCCGGGCGTGGGCCTGGCCGACCGTGCGACCTTCCTGGTCGATCCGGACGGCGTGATCCAGTTCACCGAGACCACCTCGGAAGGCATCGGCCGCAACGCCGCCGAACTGCTGCGCAAGGTCAAGGCCGCGCAATATGTGCGCTCGCACCCGGGTGAAGTCTGCCCGGCCAAGTGGGAAGAAGGCGAAGCCACCCTGGCGCCGTCGCTCGACCTCGTCGGCAAGATCTAAGACTGACGCGACCCATCGGGTCCGGCCCGGCGCCGGACCCGTCCGTCGGCGGGGGCGCGTTGCGTTTCCAGCCCCCGCCGACATCCTTCTTCATGTCTCGCCTCGCCCGCGGTCGGGCTTGCAGGCGTCATGAGTTCAACTGTTTCAAGGACCTCTCCCATGCTGGACGCCAATCTGAAATCTCAGCTCGAGGCCTATCTGAAGAACATCGTCCATCCGGTCGAACTGGTCGCCTCGCTGGGCGCCGGGCCGAAGTCGCAGGAGCTGAAGACCCTGCTGGAGGAGATCGTCTCGGTCTCGCACGGCAAGGTCGAGATGGGCCGCGACTATGACGACGAACGCCAGCCCAGCTTCCTGATCCGCCGCAAGGGCACCGACATCGGCGTGCGGTTCGCGGGGATTCCGCTGGGCCACGAGTTCACCTCGCTGGTGCTGGCCCTGCTGCACGTCGGCGGCCATCCGTCCAAGGCGGCGCAGGAGGTGATCCAGCAGATCAAGGACCTGGAGGGCGACTATGTGTTCGAGACCTATTTCTCGCTGTCGTGCCAGAACTGCCCCGACGTGGTGCAGGCGCTGAACCTGATGAGCGTGCTGAACCCGCGCATCAAACACGTCGCCATCGAAGGCGGCCTGTTCAAGGACGAGGTCGAGGAACGCAAGATCATGGCCGTGCCGACGGTCTTCCTGAACGGCGAACTGTTCGGTCAGGGCCGGATGGAGCTGGAGCAGATCGTCGCCCGGCTGGATTCGGGCGCCGAGGCGCGGGCCGCCGAACGTCTGAAGGCCAAGGACCCGTTCGACGTGCTGGTGGTCGGCGGCGGCCCCGCCGGGGCGGCGGCCGCCATCTATACGGCGCGCAAGGGCATCCGCACCGGCATTGTGGCCGAGCGGTTCGGCGGCCAGGTGCTGGACACCATGGCGATCGAGAACTTCATTTCGGTGCCGCACACCGAGGGGCCGAAGCTGGCCGCCCATCTGGAACAGCATGTCCGCGAGTACGAGGTGGACATCATGAACCTGCAGAAGGCGGCCAGGCTGGTTCCGGCCGAGGTTCCCGGCGGTCTGCACGAGGTGGTGCTGGAGAACGGCGCCAGCCTGAAGTCGCGCACCGTCATCCTGGCCACCGGCGCCCGCTGGCGCCAGATGAACGTGCCGGGCGAGGACCAGTACAAGAACAAGGGCGTGGCCTATTGCCCGCACTGCGACGGGCCGCTGTTCAAGGGCAAGCGGGTGGCCGTGATCGGCGGCGGCAACTCGGGCGTCGAGGCGGCCATCGATCTGGCGGGCATCGTGGCCCATGTGACCCTGATCGAGTTCGACAGCGAACTGAGGGCCGATGCGGTGCTGCAACGCAAGCTGGCGACCCTGCCGAACGTGCGGATCGTCACCTCGGCCCTGACGACCCAGGTGCACGGCGACGGCGAGAAGGTGACGGGCCTGTCCTACAAGGACCGCAACTCGGACGCCCATCATGACGTCGATCTGGAAGGCGTTTTCGTCCAGATCGGCCTGGTGCCGAACACCGAATGGCTGCGCGGCGCCGTGGCCCTGACGGCGCGCGGGGAGATCGAGGTGGATCATCGCGGCGAGACCTCGCAGCCGGGCATATTCGGCGCGGGCGACGTGACCACCGTGCCCTACAAGCAGATCGTCATCGCCATGGGCGAAGGCTCCAAGGCGGGGCTGTCGGCCTTCGACTATATGATCCGCACGGTTCCGGCCGAAGAGGCGGTCGAGGCGGCTTAGGGGCGGTCGATCCTTCGGTCTGGGGGCCGGTGTTCGCCGCCTGACAAACCGTGTAAGCGCGGCCGGGGGTGAAGGCGGAGCGCGACAATGACGGCATCCTCGGACCGGCTGTGGGGCGTGGCTTCCGGCCTGGGGGCAGGCGCGATGTGGGGGCTGGTGTTCCTGGCGCCCAAGTTCGCGCCGGAGGCGTCGCCCCTGTTGCTGACCGCCGGGCGCTATCTGGCCTACGGGCTGATCGCGGTCGTTCTGATCGCCCCGCGCTGGCGACGGCTGGCGCCCCTGATCGAGGCGGGCACGTGGCGCGCCCTCGTCTGGCTGAGCCTGGCGGGCAATCTGGTCTATTTCGCCTTTGTGGTCGTCGCCGTTCACCTGGCCGGGGTGGCGGCGTCGGCCCTGATCGTGGGCATGGTGCCGGTGGTGGTGGCCCTGTGGGGGCTGAAGGATGGAGGCGGGCCGCCGGCGTCTCGGACGGCGCCGCCCATCGTCCTGGCGGCCGTGGCGGTGGGGCTGATCGGCTGGCGCGCCCTGTCGCACGGCCATGGCGTTTCCGGCGGACCAACCGGGATTCAGACTTTGATCGGTCTGGGCTGCGCCCTGGGCGCCCTGATCTCCTGGACGGTCTATGCGGTGGGCAACAGCCGCTGGATGGCGCGGCTGACACAGGTGTCGCCCCACGACTGGTCCCTGCTGACCGGGGTGGTCACGGGCGGTCTGGCGCTGCTCCTGGCGGTTCCCGCGGCGCTGACGACCCAGGGCTGGACCGGCGGTGCGTGGCTGAAGCTCGCCGGCGTCTGCCTGGGCGTGGCCCTGTTCGCCTCGATCATCGGCAACGCCCTGTGGAACCAGGCCAGCCGCCGTCTGCCGCTGACCATGCTGGGGCAGATGATCGTGTTCGAGACCGTGTTCGCCTTCGTCTACGGCTACATCTGGGAGGGACGGGGACCGGCTGTGATCGAGATCCTGGCCATACTGATGATGATCGTCAGCGTGGTCTGGTGCGTGCGCGCCCACGGTCCGGCCCCAATCGCCGAGGAACCGCTGCACTGAGCCACGGGCCGCGCGCGCCTCAGTGCAGCTTCAGCCGTCCGGAGACACGGCGGTGCAGCAGGCGCGACAGGGCCAGGATGGCGGTGCGGCGGACGCCCAGGATGGCGCGGTGATGGTCCAGGTGCAGGGCCATATAGGCCCATTTGGCGATCAGGCCCTCGATCAGGAAGTTCGGGCCGCCCAGATTGCCCATCAGGGAGCCGACGCCCCGGTCGCCGCCCAGGGACACCAGCGAACCCTTGTCATGATAGACGTAGGGGCCGGGTTCGCGCGACGGGTCGGATCGAGCCATGGCCAGGGCCTTGGCCAGATAGGCGGCCTGCTGGGCCGCCGCCTGGGCGCGGGCGGGGACCGGACGCCCCTCGGGCCCCGGCGCCTCGGCGCAGTCCCCCATGGCGTAGATGTCAGGGGCCGAGGTGCGCAGGTGGTCGTCCACCACGAACTGATTGAGGCGGCCGGTGGTCAGGCCCAGGTCGCGGTTGGTCTCGGCCGCCTTCACCCCGGCCGCCCAGACGATCAGGTCGGCGGGCACCTCGCCCCTGGAGGTGTCCAGCCGGCCGGCGTGGACGGCCTTGACCTTGGCGTCGGTCAGCAGGCGCACGCCCTTTTCTTCCAGGGCATGGGCGGCCTTGGCCGAGACCCGTTCGGGCAGGCCGCCCAGGATGCGGGGCGCGGCCTCGACGAGGGTGACCGCGAGGTCGAACTTCTGACCCTCGGTCAGGCCGGCCGACAGTTCGTCATGCCCCTCGATCAGTTCGGTGGACAGTTCGACCCCGGTGGCGCCGGCCCCGACGATGGCGATGTTCATCGTCTGCCCGTCGGAATAGGCGGTCGCCAGGAAGGCGGCGGTCAGCCGTTTGTTGAACGCCTCGGCGTCCGCCACGTCTTCCAGCAGATGGGCGTGTTCGGCGGCGCCGGGCGTGCCGAACAGGTTCGAGCCGCTGCCGATGGCCAGGACGAGGGTGCGGAACTTCACCGTGCGGGGGCGAACCAGGACGGCGTCGTCCTGATCCCGGATTTCGCCCAGGGTCAGGGTCTTGTTCGTCGGATCGAGGCCGGTCAGATCGCCGAAGGCGAAGCTGAAATGATTGCGCCGCGCCAGCACCGGGTAGGACAGACCCTCCTGGTGGCTGTCCAGAGACCCCGCAGCGACCTCGTGCAGGCTGGGCTTCCACAGGTGGAAGATGGAGTGATCGATCAGCAGGACGCGACGGCGGCCCTCGCGCGGGCCGAACCGACGGCCCAGGCGGGCGGCGAGCTCAAGCCCGCCCGCGCCGCCGCCGATAATGACGATGTCATGTTCCATTCGGGTCTCCAACGCGCGACCCGAGGATCGGATCAGGCCGGCTTTTCTTCCAGTCGCTTGTCCAGATAGGCGCCGACACGGCGTTCGACGGCGCTGATGTGGTCCTGCCAGAAGTGGCTGGCGCCCTCTTCCAGCTCATAGTCGATGATGATGCCCTTCTGGGTGCGCAGCTTGTTGACCACGCGTTCGACCTCGGCCGGGGGCACGACGGTGTCTGCGGTGCCGTGCAGGAACAGGCCCGAGGCCGGGCAGGGGGCCAGGAAGCTGAAATCGTACATGTTGGACGGGGGCGAGACCGAGATGAAGCCGTCCGTCTCGGGGCGGCGCATCAGAAGCTGCATGCCGATATAGGCGCCGAACTGATAGCCGCCGACCCAGGTCTGGCTGGCGCCGGGGTTGTTCGACTGAAGCCAGTCCAGGGCCGTGGCCGCATCGGCCAGTTCACCGATGCCCGAATCGAATTCACCCTGCGACTTGCCGACGCCGCGCGAATTATAGCGCAGGGTGGCGAAGCCGCGCTGCTGGAACAGCTGGTGCAGGGTGACGGTCACCGGGTTGTTCATATGTCCGCCCGCCTTGGGATGCGGATGCAGAATCAACGCGATGGGGGCGTTCGGGCGCTTGCCCGGGGAATAGCGGCCTTCGATGCGACCGGAGGCGCCGGGCAGGATGACTTCAGGCATAGGGGCTCTGGAATCCGTTCAACTGTCGTTTCGCGTGTGCGTAATACTTGACCGCTGAGGTGGGACTTTCTAAGTCCCTCCGCAAGCGAGGCGCCTTTGCGAAGGCGCGGGTTCTAGCACAAGAGCCCCGAAAAGCGCGCAATTTTTGAGGCTGCAATATGCGTCTGTCGACCAAGGGACGATACGCCGTGATGGCGATGGCCGATCTGGCAAAGAACGGACGCGGCGAAAGCGGCGAGATCCGGGCGGTTTCGCTGGCTGAAATCGCCGCGCGCCAGGAGATTTCGCTGAGCTATCTGGAGCAGTTGTTCGCCCGTCTGCGCAAGAGCGACCTGGTCAAGAGCGTGCGCGGACCCGGCGGCGGCTATCGGCTGGCCAAGGGGGCGCATGAGACGGTGGTGGCCGAGATCGTGCTGGCGGTGGACGAACCGATCCGGGCGACGCGCTGCGTGGCGCATGGCTCGCCCAAGGGCTGCATGATGGCCGGCGAACGCTGCATCACCCACGATCTGTGGGAAGACCTGGGCGACGAGATCCATCGCTATCTGGCCGGGGTGTCGCTGGAAGACGTGGTGATGAACCGCACAGGCCAGCGTCGGCGCAATGTCGAACCGCCCCAAGCTGTGGGGGTGGCGGCATGAGCGCGATCTATCTGGATTACAACGCCTCAGGCCTGGTGCGGCCCGAGGTCCTCGAGATCATGACGCGGGCCCTGGCCGACAACGGTAATCCGTCGGCGGTCCATGCGGCCGGACGGCGGGCGAGGGCGCGGGTCGAGACGGCGCGGGCCCAGGTCGGCGAACTGGTCGGCGCAGATCCGACGGCCGTGGTGTTCAACAGCGGCGGGACCGAGGCGAATGCCCAAGCCATCGCCAGCGCGCTGGCGGCCGGATGCGAGCGGCTGATCGTTTCGGCGACGGAACATCCGTGCGTGGCCGAGGCGGCCGCGAACGCCGGTGCGCCTGTCGAGGTGCTGCCGGTGGATGCGAACGGCGTCGTCGATCTGGACTGGTTGGCGCAGGCCTTGGCGCGTCCGGGCCGGGCCGTGGTCGCCATCCATCATGCGAACAACGAGAGCGGCGTGATCCAGCCGGTGGTCGAAGCCGCAGCCTTGGTGCGCGCGGCCGGGGGGTGGCTGCACGTCGATGCGATCCAGTCGGCGGGCAAGATCCCGGTCGATATGCGGGTTCTGGACGCGGACAGCCTGACCCTGTCGGCGCACAAGCTGGGCGGGCCGCAGGGCGTCGGGGCCTTGATCCTGAAGGAAGGCGTGGCGGGCGTTCGCATCCTGCACGGGGCCGGGCAGGAGCGGGGTCTGCGCGCCGGGACCGAGAATGTGCCGGGCATCGCCGGGTTCGGCGTGGCCGCCGACTGTGCGGCGCGGGATCTGGAGACTATGGCCTCGCATGTGGGCTGGCGCGACGCCGCCGAGGCGAAGGTGAAGGCCGTCGGGGCGACCGTGATCGGCGCTGACGTGGCGCGCCTGCCCAACACCCTGTTCATGGCGGTCGAGGGTTGGGACAGTCCTCAACAACTTATCATTCTTGATATGGCCGGCGTCATGGTGTCGGCGGGCTCGGCCTGTTCGTCCGGCAAGGTGAAGCCGTCCAAGACCATCAGCGCCATGGGATTGAACGCTCTGGCGACCGGGGGCGTGCGCGTTTCCGGCGGCTGGGCCACGACCGAGAGCGACTGGGTGCGGTTCGCCGACGCCTGGATCGCCGCCTACGACAAGCACAAGACACGCGCCGCCGCGCGCGTGAGAGAGGTCGCCTGATGGCCGCCGTCAAGGAAACCATCGACGCCGTCGCCGCGCTGGAGAAATACGCGCACGGCTTTACGTCGGACATCGAGCAGGAGTTTGCACCGCGTGGGCTGAACGCCGACATCGTGCGCTTCATCTCCGAGAAGAAGGGCGAGCCGGAATGGATGCTGGAATGGCGTCTGGCCGCCTATGAGCGCTGGCTGGCGATGGAGGAGCCGACCTGGGCGGCGGTGAAGTATGAGCCGGTCGACTATCAGGACCTGTTCTACTATGCCGCGCCCAAGCAGAAGGAGGGGCCGAAGTCTCTGGACGAGGTCGATCCCGAAATTCTGGAAATCTACAAGAAGCTGGGCATCCCGCTGAAGGAGCAGGAGGTGCTGGCGGGGGTGCAGGGCGCGCCGCGCGTGGCCGTGGACGCCGTGTTCGACAGCGTCTCGGTGGTCACGACCTTCAAGGAGGAACTGGCCAAGGTCGGCGTGATCTTCATGCCCATTTCCGAGGCCTTGCGCGAATATCCTGAGCTGGTGCGGCAATATCTGGGGTCGGTGGTGCCGGTCTCCGACAACTATTTCGCGGCCCTGAACAGCGCGGTCTTTTCGGACGGGTCGTTCGTCTACATTCCGCCGGGCGTGCGCTGCCCGATGGAGCTGTCGACCTATTTCCGCATCAATGCGTCCCAGACGGGGCAGTTCGAACGCACCCTGATCATCGCCGATAAGGGCAGCTATTGCTCCTATCTGGAAGGCTGCACCGCGCCGATGCGCGACGAGAACCAGCTGCACGCGGCCGTGGTCGAGATCGTGGCCCTGGACGACGCCGAGGTGAAATATTCGACCGTCCAGAACTGGTATCCGGGCGACGCCGAGGGCAAAGGCGGCATCTACAACTTCGTCACCAAGCGTGCGGATTGCCGGGGCGACCGGTCCAAGGTGTCGTGGACCCAGGTCGAGACCGGGTCGGCCGTGACCTGGAAATATCCGTCCTGCATCCTGAAGGGCGACGACAGCTCGGGCGAGTTCTATTCCATCGCCATCACCAACGGCTGTCAGCAGGCCGACACCGGCACCAAGATGATCCACCTGGGCAAGAACACCAAGTCGCGGATCATCGCCAAGGCGGTGTCGGCGGGGAAATCGGACTCGACCTATCGCGGCCTGGTCTCGGTGCATCCGAAGGCGACGGGGGTGCGCAACTTCACCCAGTGCGACAGCCTGCTGATCGGCAAGGAATGCGGCTCGCACACCATCCCCTATATCGAGGCCCGCAACGGCTCGGCCCAGCTGGAGCACGAGGCGACGACGACGCGGTTGAGCGACGACCAGATGTTCTACGCCCAGCAGCGCGGGCTGTCGCAGGAGGAGGCGGTGGCCCTGCTGGTCAACGGCTTCGTCCGCGACGTCATGCAGAAGCTGCCGATGGAGTTCGCCGTCGAGGCGCAGAAGCTGGTGGCGATCAGCCTGGAAGGGAGTGTGGGGTGAGCATCGCCATCGACAATCTCCACGTCTCCGTCGGTGAAAAGCCGATTCTAAATGGCCTGACGCTCGATGTTCTGGCGGCCGGGGCGGCCGCCATCTTGGGGCTGGATCGTGGTATCATCGACAAATCTGGTCTGATCCGAACGTTGAGGACATTCTGATGGAAACGATTGCCGTTCCTTTCCGAGAAGATGCCGCTGACCGCCTGAAGCGTGCGGCGGCCGAGATCGGGATGCCGGTCGGCGAATTTATCGCCTCGGCGGCCGAAGGTTTCATCATGGACAATGAGGCTCATCGCGGCTCGCCGTTGTCGGCGGACCAGATCGCGCAGATCGAAGCGGGACTGGCCGCGGAGCGTGAGGGGCGGATTATTTCGAACGAGGAAGCGGAGGCCCGGCTTGCGGCGCGGCGTACGCGGTGAAGGATTTCGAATGGTCTGAGCCCGCGCTGACGGCGTTCTCCGACTTTCTGGATCACCTTGACGCGCACAGTCTTGCAACTGCGGACAAGGCGGAAACGGAGATCAAAGCCACGCTCTGGCGTCTGGCCGAGCATCCTCATCAAGGTCATCTGTCCCGCTGGCCTGGGCTTCTCGAATGGAGCGCAGCCGACTGGAAGAAGATCATCGTCTATCGCGAACGCCCGGACGGCATTCGTGTCATCGCCTTCTACGACGCTCGACAGGATTTGAGCGTCGTTCATCCCACTCCGAACGACTGATTGAACATGCTCTCCATCTCCAACCTCCACGTCTCCGTCGGCGACAAGCCGATCCTCAAGGGCCTGACGCTCGAAGTGCCGGCGGGCGAGGTGCACGCCATCATGGGGCCTAATGGAGCCGGGAAGTCGACGCTGGGCTATGCCCTGTCGGGGCGGCCGGGCTATGAGGCGACGGAAGGATCGGTCGAATGGGCGGGCGAGGACCTGCTGGCGCTGGACCCGGCCGAACGGGCTGCCAAGGGCGTCTTCCTGTCGTTCCAGTATCCGATCGAGATCCCCGGCGTGCCGGCCCTGACCTTCGTGCGGACGGCGCTGAATGCGCAGAAGCGCGCGCGGGGCGAGGAGGAGGTGGCGGCGCCGGCCTTCCTGAAGCTGGTCCGGGAGGCGTCCAAGGCGCTGAAGATGGACTTCGACATGCTGAAGCGGCCGCTGAACGTCGGCTTCTCCGGCGGCGAGAAGAAGCGGATGGAGATCCTGCAGATGGCCTTGCTGGAGCCGTCGCTGCTGATCCTGGACGAGACGGATTCCGGCCTGGACATCGACGCCCTGCGGATCGTGTCGGAAGGGGTGAACGCCCTGCGTCGCCCGGACCGGGCCATGCTGGTCATCACCCACTATCAGCGCCTGCTCGACTACATCAAACCGGACCGCGTCCATGTGCTGGCCGGCGGCCGGATCGTGGCCTCGGGCGGGCCGGAGCTGGCGCATCAGCTGGAGGCGGAAGGATATGACAAATATCTTCCGGAACCCGCATGAGCGCGACCTTCGCCATCGACCTGACCGACGCGGCCACCTTCCCGTCGCGGCGGGATGAGGCGTGGAAGTACAGCGACCTGAAGCGTCATCTGCGCGAGGCGCCGACGCCGTCGGGCACGGCCGCCGTGGGCGCGCCGGGGCCGTTCTACGCCCTGGGTGGAGAGGCCATCGTCTTCGCCAATGGGCGGCCGGTGGGCGTGACCGACTTCATCGCCTCGGGCGAGCAGACGCTGCGGCTGCGCTATATCTCGAACGCCGTCGGGACGGGGCATACGGCCAGGGCGCGGGTCGCCGTGCGGGCGGGCGCCAAGCTGCTGCTGCTGGAGACGCACGAGGGCGCCGGCTCGGCCTATGTGGCCCACAATACGCTGGAGCTGGATGTGGCGGCCGGGGCCGAGGTGACGCGCGTCGTCCTGGTCGAGGAGCCGGAGGACGCCATTTCCATCGCCGAAGCCCATGTGAAGGTCGAGGCGGGCGGCGTCTATCGCCAGACTATCATCGCCACCGGCGCCAAGCTGCAGCGGATCGAGACCCGCATCGCTCACTTCGCCCAGGAGGCGCAGGTTCAGGCCGACGGCCTGTATTTGTTGAATGGATCGCGGCAGGCCGACCTGACCAGCGTGGTGCGGCACATGGAGCGCGACGGCGCGACGTCGCAATTGATCAAGGGCGTGGCGCGCGATACGGCGCGGGGCGTCTTCCAGGGCAAGATCGTGGTCGAGCGCGGGGCCGACGGCACCGATGCGCGCATGGGGCACCACGCCCTGATCGCCTCCGAGCGGGCCGAGATCGACGCCAAGCCCGAACTGATCATCTATGCCGACGATGTGCAGTGCGCGCACGGAAATACGGTGGGGGCGCTGGACGAGAGCGCCCTGTTCTACATGCAGCAGCGCGGCATTCCGGCCGAGGAGGCCCGCGCCCTGTTGACCCAGGCCTTCCTGATCGAGGTCATCGACCGGATCGAACATGAGGGCGCGAGAGAGGTGGCGCGGGAATGGCTGACGGCTCGGTTGTGACTGATCTTGCCCCCTCCGTCGCGGCGCAGGAGCGTCCCGCCACCTCCCCCAGGGGGAGAGGCTTTGATCCCTATGCTGTGCGGGCGCAGTTCCCGATCCTGTCGCGACAGGTGAACGGCAAGCCGCTGGTCTATCTGGACAATGCGGCCTCGGCCCAGAAGCCGCGCGCGGTGATCGACGCCCTGGTGGCGACGATGGAGGGCGGATACGCCAACGTCCATCGCGGGCTGCACACCCTGTCGAACGAGGCGACCGAGGCCTTCGAGAAGGCGCGCGAGATCGTCGCCCGTTTCCTGAACGCCGAGAGCGCCGAACAGGTGGTCTGGACCAAGGGCGGGACCGAGGCGATCAATCTGGTGGCCAATGGGCTGGGCCTGTCCATCCAGCCGGGCGACGAGATCCTGGTCTCGGAGATGGAGCACCATTCCAACATCGTACCCTGGCATTTCCTGCGGGAGCGGCGCGGCGCGGTGCTGAAATGGATCCCGGTGCTGGACGACGGTTCGCTGGACATGGCGGCCTATGCGGACCTGCTGTCGCCGAAGACGCGGATGGTCGCGGTCACCCATATGTCGAACGTGCTGGGGACCATCAATCCGGTCGCCGAGATCACGCGACTGGCGCATGCGGCCGGCGCCCCCGACTCCCGGATCAAGGTGCTGATCGACGGGTGCCAGGGGGCGGTCCATGCGACGCCGGACGTCCAGGCCATCGGTTGCGACTTCTATGTCCTGACCGGTCACAAGCTGTTCGGGCCGACCGGCATCGGCGCCCTGTACGGCAAGGCCGAGGCGCTGGAGGCCCTGCCGCCCTATCAGGGCGGCGGCGAAATGATCGAGACGGTCGAGATGGATCGCGTGACATACGCCAGGCCGCCCCATCGGTTCGAGGCGGGAACGCCGCCGATCCTGGAGGCCATCGGCCTGGGCGTGGCGCTGGAGTGGCTGGCGCAATACGATCGGGCGTCGGTTCAGACGCATGAGCATTCGCTTTACCAGCACGCTGTCGATCGGCTGCAGGGGCAGAACTGGCTGCGGATTCTGGGGCAGGCGGAGGGGAAGGGCGCGATCCTGACCTTCGCCGTCGAGGGCGCCCACGCCCATGACGTGGCCCAGATCATGGATCGTTACGGCGTGGCCGTGCGGGCCGGACAGCACTGCGCCGAGCCGCTGGCGAAAAGAATGGGCGTGACGTCGAGCACACGCGCCTCCTTCGCCCTATATAACACCGTGGAGGATGCCGACGCCTTCGTGGACGCGCTGATCAAGGCGCGGAACTTCTTCGTGTAAGCCCATGACAGACGACACCATTCAAGACACCGACGCCTTCAAGAACGCCTGGGACGAACCCCAGAAGAGCGCCCTTTCCCAGGTCGAGCTGGACAAGCTGACCGAGGAGCTGATCGCGGCGCTGAAGTCGGTCTATGACCCGGAAATCCCGGTCGACATCTATGAGCTGGGCCTGATCTACCGGGTCGATGTCTCCGACGACCGTGACGTGGTGGTCGACATGACCCTGACGGCGCCCGGCTGCCCGGTGGCGGGCGAGATGCCGGGCTGGGTCGAGACGGCGGTCGAGAAGGTGCCGGGCGTGCGCAGCGCCAAGGCCAATCTGGTGTTCGATCCGCCGTGGGATTCCTCCAAGATGAGCGACGAGGCCAAGCTGGCCCTGAACATGTTCTGATGACCGAACTTCAAGCCACATCCCGTCCACGCCGCCCGCGTCCCAAGGCCGTGACCCTGACGGACGCCGCCGCCGAACGCGTGCGCGAGATCCTGGACAATGCCGAGAACGACCACATCGGTCTGCGGATCGGGGTCAAGAACGGCGGCTGCGCCGGGCAGGAGTACACCTTCGCCTATGCCGACGAGATCGGCCCGCTGGACGAGGTGGTCGAGGACAAGGGCGTCACCATCCTGATCGAACCCAAGGCCGTGCTGTTCCTGATCGGCACCGAGATCGATTACGAGATGACCCGGCTGTCGTCCAAGTTCGTGTTCAACAATCCGAACCAGACCGACGCCTGCGGCTGCGGCGAGAGCGTCACCATCGTCCCGGCCGCCGCCGTCTGAGATGGCGTATGACGCGGCCTTCGGCGAATGGGTGCGCGAGCATTTCGCGGATCTGGGGCGGCTGGAGATCAAGCGGATGTTCGGCGGCGCCGGGGTCTATGCCTCGGGCGTGATGTTCGCCTTGCTGGATGACGGCTTGGTCTGGCTGAAGGGTGACGAGGCGCTGGGCGAGGCCTTCGTCGAGGCCGGGTGTAGGCAATTCAGATATCCGACCAAGGACGGGCGGACGATGTCCATGGGATACTGGACCCTGCCGGAGACGGCGCTGGACGACCCCGACGAGGCCGTCGTCTGGGCGCGTCGGTCGCTGGAGGTGGCGGTGCGCAAGGCGTCCGGGAAGAAACCGAAGCCTATTTAGGCGTATCCATCAGAACCGCTGGCGTCACCGGCTGGCCCGTGGCCTCGGCGATCAGTTCGGCCGTGCGGGTCTCGACCACCGCCTCCAGGCGCGCCAGGAATTCGTCCTTGGGCAGGCCCACGGGGATGGGGTCCAGGAACTCCAGCGTCGCTGTGCCCGCGTGCTTCTCGTACTTCTCCTCGGGCCAGAACAGGCCGAGGTTGGTGGCCAGGGGCACGACCGGCATGTCGAAGTCGCGGTACATGTGCCAGACGCCCGAACGGTAGCGGAACTTCTGACCGACCGGCGCCAGATGACCCTCGGGGTATATCAGGATCTTGCGGTTCTCGGCCTTGGCCTCGGCGGCGCGGGTGGCCAGGGCCTGGCGGGCTTCGTGGCCGCCGCAGCTGTTGACGACGATGGCGCCCAGCTTCTTCAACACCCCGCCCAGCAGGGGAAACTTCTCCAGGTGATCGCCGGTGACGAAGGCCAGGTCGTCGAACTGGTCGTAGGTGGCGAAGCCGTCGCCCCAGCTTTGGTGCTTGGAGGCGATGATGAAGGCGCCGTCGGGCAGACGATCCTTGCCGCGCACGTCCAACCTGATCCCGGCGAAGACGGCCATGGCCTGGACCATGCGTCGGACATAGGCGCGGATGACCCGACTGGTCGGCCCGCGACCGGGCGCGAGGGCGGCGAAGGCCGCGGTCAGGCCGTAGCCGATCGACAGGATCCAGTAGGCGATATTGAAGGCGAGGCTGCGCATAGCCCGACTATGGCAGAATGCTTGACCTTGTCAGGTGTTTAGGCGGCGGTCTCGAGCGCAATCGCGCTGGTGACGCGATTGCGGCCGGCATGCTTGGAGGCATAGAGGGCCGCGTCGGCGCGTTCCAGCAGGCTGGAGGCGGTCTCGCCCGAAAGATGTTCGGCGAAGCCTGCGGAAAGCGTCACGGCGCCCAGGTCGTCGTTGGTCGAGCGGCGACGCAGCGAACGTGAGGAAACCTCTTCGAGGATGGTTTCCAGCGCCATGGTGACGGCGCCGGCGCTCTCTCCGGGGAAGATGATCGCGAACTCTTCACCGCCGAACCGCGCGACGAAGCGATTGCCGCTGCAGACCCGCGACAGGATCGTGGAGACATAGCGCAGCACCTGATCGCCGGTCTGGTGCCCCCAAGTGTCGTTGAAGCGTTTGAAATGGTCGATATCGAGGATGGCCAGGGTCAGGGGGGCGTGGTCGTCGCCGTCGCAGACCCTTTCCAGTCGTTCGTCGAAGGCCTTGCGGTTGGCCAGATTGGTCAGGGCGTCCGTCATGGCGTCGCGGCGGACCTGTTCCAGGTGTTCGCGCAGCCGGGCTACCTCCTTGTTGGAGCTCTCCAGACGTTTCTCCAGAATGGCGGTCTCGCGCCGGACGCGTTTCGTCGCGATGGTCAGGCCGCCGACCAGGGTCTTCAGCGGCGCGCCGTCTTCGGCCGCCTCCATGGTCTGGGATGCGGCCACCAGGGTTTCGCCGTAGTCGGCTTGAGTCTTGTGGGCCTTGGCGATGGCGCCGGCCACATTGGCCAGTTCACGATCCAGCACGGCGCCGGCGTCGCGGATGTCTTCCGACAGGCGGCTGCGCGGCAGGAATTCGGCAGCCAGCAGTTCCGCAGTCTCGTCGTTGATCACGACCTTCTCGGCCAGGAGGCGTTTGATCTCGCGGCCCAGGGGGGCGTCAGGATCGCCCATATAGTGAAGCCAGAGTTCGAAATTCAGAGGCGTCGGCCAGACGCCGACCTTCTCCATGTCGGTGATGACGTCCCGCGCAAGAGAATAGGCTTCCGGTCCCCGAACCGCCATTTCGATCTGCGCCGTCATTCATCTCTCCCAAAGCTCCGTTCTGGAGCTCGGGGAAAAGATTACAGGCCTATCCGTAATAGCGAGTAAACGCGCCGGGGCTTAGGCGCGGATGACGACCGGACGGCGCAGGAAGGCCGGGATGTCGTCGCCGAAGCCCTTGACGCCGGAACGTTCACGCTCTTCCGGACGACGTTCGCCACGACGATCCGACTGACGCAGATGGGGCTCGCGGTCGGTGCGGGCGGCGCGGGTCTCTTCGACGGGCGCGGCCTCGGCCTCGACCTTGGCCTCGGCCTCGGTCCGAGGTTCGATCTTCGCTTCGATCTTCGGTTCTGACCGGGGCTCGGACTTGGTGCGGTTGCGGCCGCGACCGGCAGGCTTGTCAACGACGGGGGCGATTTCGATTTCGGTCGCGGTTACGGCCGAAACCTCGGGCTTGGCCTTGCGGCGGCTGCGTGACCGGGTCGTCGCTTCGACGGCGTCGGTTTCGGCCACGGCGGTCGCCGGGACGGCGGCTGAAGCCTGAGCCGGCTCGGCGGCGCGTGAACGGCCGCGACCGCCCGAGCGAGACTCGCTCGAACGGGGCGAGCGCTTGTCGTCCCGTCCACCGTCCTTGATCGCGTCGAAATCGACGTCGTCGAGAACCAGCTCCTGCGGATCCATCTTGATCAGCTTCAGCACCTTATCCAGCGACTTGTCGTCGCCGGGGGTCACGATCATGAAGGCCTGACCCAGCTTGCCGGCGCGGCCGGTGCGGCCGATGCGGTGGACGTAGTCGTCGGCATGGTGCGAGACGTCGTAGTTGAAGACGTGGCTGACATCCGGGATGTCCAGGCCGCGTGCGGCGACATCGGAGGCCACCAGGATCTTCAGCGCGCCGGATCGGAAGTCCGCCAGGGTCTTCATCCGGTGCGACTGGTCCAGGTCGCCATGGATCGGCGCCGCGTCGAAGCCGTGGGTCTTCAGCGACTTGGCGACGATGTCGACTTCTGACTTGCGGTTGCAGAAGACGATGCCGTTGCGCACGTCGGTGCGGCTCATCAGGGCGCGCAGGGCGGCGCGCTTGGCCTTGGGGTCCGAGGTCGGGATGCGGACGATGTACTGGGTGATGGTATCGGCGGTCATCGCCGGACGCGAGGCCTCGATCCGGGTCGGATCCTTGAGGAAGGCGGTCGTCAGGCGGGTGATCTCGGGCGGCATGGTGGCCGAGAAGAACAGGGTCTGGCGACGCGGCGGCGTCAGTTTGAAGATGCGCTCGATGTCGGGAATGAAGCCCATGTCGAGCATGCGGTCGGCCTCGTCGACGACCATGATCTCGACGCCCGTCAGCAGCATCTTGCCGCGTTCGAACAGGTCAAGCAGGCGGCCCGGGGTGGCGATCAGGACATCGACGCCCTTGTTCAGCGCGGCGACCTGGTCGCCCATGGAGACGCCGCCGATCAGCAGCACCCAGGTCAGTTTGGTGCCCTTGGCGTATTTGGCGAAGCTCTCGGCGACCTGGTCGGCCAGTTCGCGGGTCGGGGCCAGGACGATGGCGCGCGGCATGCGGGCGCGGGCTCGGCCCGACGCCAGGCGTTCGACCAGGGGCAGGGTGAAGGCGGCGGTCTTGCCGGTGCCGGTCTGGGCGATGCCCAGGACGTCGCGGCCGGCCAGGGCCACAGGGATCGCCTGTTCCTGAATCGGAGTGGCGGTCGTGTAGCCGGTGTCGGCGACGGCCTGCAGGGTCGTGGGCGAGAGGCCCAGTTGGGAAAATTCGGTCATGAATCCTTGGGAGAGAAAGCGTCTGCGTGCGTAACAGCAACGGAACCGCCCCTCTTTGGGCGAGCGGGCGGCGCGTATCGCAGACCTGTCCCGAGGCTGGACGCGATATAGAAGTCCCCTCGCAAAAGTCAACTATTATCGATATTCCGCCGTCGCCACGCGATGGAGGATGCGACCCCGGCGTCGGCCGAGGTCGCGTCTTTTCCAGTGCCTGAGCCGTCAGCCGATGGCCGGAGCCGTGGCGGGGGCGCGCTTGCGGGTCAGAAAGAGGACCAGAACCAGACCCAGGGCCGCAGAGGCGGCGCCGGCCAGGGCGACCGCCGGATAGCCCAGCCCCCCGGCGATCACCGCCCCGCCCACGGCCGCGCCGACGGCGTTGCCCAGATTGAACGCGCCGATATTGACCGACGAGGCCAGGTTGGGCGCATCCGAGGCGGCGGCCATCACCCGCACCTGCAGCGGCGGCACCAGGGCGAAGCTGGCCACGCCCCAGATGAAGATCACGAACGGGGCGGGAACGGCGAACGGCATGGTGAAGGCGAACAGAACCAGGATGGCCGCCAGAGACGCCAGGGTGATGATCAGGGTGCGATCCACCGACCGGTCGGCGAACTTGCCGCCCAGCCAGTTCCCGACCGTCAGGCCCAGGCCGTAGACGACCAGCATGGCGGTGACGAAGCCGATGGAGGCGTGGGCCTCTTCATGCAGGATCGGGGCGATATAGGTGAAGACGGTGAACATGGCGCTGGAGCCGATCACGGTCAGGGCCAGGGCCGACAGAACGGGGCCGCGACCCAGGACGCGCACCTCCGCCAGGGCGTCGCCGCCGACCGGCGCCGGCAGTTTGGGCAGGGTCAGGCGCAGGGCGGCCATGACGATCAGGCCGATGCCGGCGATGGCCCAGAAGGAGGCGCGCCAGCCCAGGACGTCGCCCGCCCAGGCCGCCAGCGGCACGCCGACGACGGTGGCGATGGTCAGGCCCATGAACATGGCCGCGACCGCGCCGGCCTGTCGGTTGGGCGGCACCAGGCTGGCGGCCACGATGGAGCCGACGCCGAAGAAGGCCCCGTGGTTCAGCGAGGTGACGACCCGCGCGACCAGCAGCATGGCGTAGTCGGTCGAGACGGCCGCCATCAGATTGCCCAGGGTGAAGACGGCGGCCAGGCCGATCAGCAGGGCGCGGCGCGGCACGCGACCCGTGGTCAGGGTCATCAGGGGCGCGCCCAGCATGACGCCCAGGGCATAGGCGCTGATCAACAGACCGGCCGTGGGAATGGAGACGCCCAGGTCCGTGGCGATGACCGGCAGCAGGCCCATCGGGGCGAACTCGGTCACGCCGATGCCGAAGGCTCCGGCCGCGAGGGCGAGGAGGGGAGGATTGAGTTTCATGGGGGAGGAGACCTTTGGGAGGTTCAGACCAGCGGCGGGTTCAGGCGCGCGAACCCTTCCTGCTGGCGATAGGGGCTGTGGGGATAGGACGGCAGGACGGCGCTGGCGGCGTCGAGCGCCGCGAATGCGCCCGTGCCGAAGCTGAGGACGGGAACCCGCAGGCCCGATGATCCAACTTGCCGATAGTCCATGACTGTCCCTCGTCTGTGTTCGGACGCACAGATGGACGCCGCGCCGCAGCGGCGGTAGGCAGGCGGGAGGCCAAGGATTTTTGATCTGGACGCAAAGATGCAGATGAATGGGGCGGACCGGGCGCGGGAGATGGAGATCTTCGTCGCCGTGGCGAAAAGCGGCAGTTTCTCCGCCGCCGGTCGGATCCTGGGACTGACCCCGTCGGCGGTCAGCCGGACCGTCGACCGGATCGAGGCGCGGCTGGGGGTGCGGCTGATGCTGCGCACGACGCGCGTGCTGACCCTGACGGTCGAGGGCCAGACCTATCTGGGCGCGGCGCGTCGCATCCTCGCCGACCTGGACGACGCCGAACAGGGCATCGCCGATCAGGGGGCGCCGCGCGGGCGGGTGCGGGTCAGCGCCTCACTGGCCCATGGCCGCCAGCATGTGGTGCCTCTGCTCGGGGATTTCGTGCGTCGCTATCCGCATATCCTGATCGACATCAACCTGACCGATGTCGTGGTCGATGTGGCGGCGGGGCAGGCGGATGTGGCGATCCGGTTCGGGCCGCTGGCCGACAGTCCGCTGACGGCGCGGCGGTTGGGCGACACGGGGCGGACTATCGTCGCCTCGCCCGACTATCTGGCCCGCCGCGGGACGCCGACGGTTCCGGAAGACCTGCACGATCATGATTGCCTGAACTTCAACTTCCGCCGCGCCGAGCCCGTCTGGCCGTTTCGCCGGGACGGCCGCGACTACGCCCTGACGGTGCGGGGGCCGATCGAGGCGAACAACGGCGAGACCCTGACTCAGCTGGCGGTGGCCGGGGTCGGGGTGACGCGGGTCGGGAATTTCAGCGTGGCCGACGCCATCGACGCGGGGCGGCTGGTTCCCTTGCTGGAGGACTTCAATCCGGGCGACCGGGAGCCGATCCATGCGGTCTTCGTCGGCGGCGCCAATATGCCGGCGCGCGTGCGGGTGTTCGTGGATTTTCTGGCGGAACGGCTGCGCTGAAACGAAAATCGCCGGACGGGGCGAACCGTCCGGCGACTTCAGTCTGGTCTGTGAGCCGTGATCAGCGCTTGCCGAAGATCATGTCGCCGAGCTTGGCGAAGAAGCCCTTTTCCTCAGCCTTGGGCGCAGGCGCGGCGGCCGGCGCGGGCTTGGGCGTTTCGACCGGCTTGGGCGTCGGCGCGGGAGCCGGTGCAGCGGCGGCGGGCTTGGGCGCCGGAGCGGCGACGGGTTCAGCCGGCTTGGACGCAGCGGCCGGAGCCTTGGGCGTCGGCGCCTTGGCTGCGACAGGCTTGGCCGTGGCGGGCTTGGGCGCAGACGTCTTCGGTGCGGCCTTGGCGGCGGTCTTCGTCGTCGCCTTGGGCGCGGCGGCCTTCACGGGGGCAGACTTGGAAGCGGCGGGTGCGGCCGGCTTGGCGGTCGGCTTGGCGGCCGGGGCGGCCTTGGGCTTGGCCGGCGACGTCTTGGCGACAGCGGCCTTGGGCGCGGTCGTCTTGGCGGGCGTCTTGGCCGCAGCCGGTTTGACGGCGGCGGTCTTCACGGCGGCGGGCTTGGCGGCCTTGGGCGCGACGGTTTTCTCGGCGACGGCCTTCGCGGCGCTCGACTTCGGCGCAGCTTTAGGCTTGGAAGCGGCGGTCGCCGGCTTCGGCGACGCAGTTTTAGACGTAGACGGTGACTTGGCCATGTATTCCCCGACCCCTCGGTTCGTTAAAAAGCCCGGCGGCGTCGGGAAGACGATGCGCCGGATCGCAATGATTCGTCATCTTAGCGGTGTTTGAAAAATGTCCGAGTCCGCAGTTCAGATAATCGCCCGGGGTCCGCGCGATAGCGCAGAGGCCGCCGCCGCCGCCATCGACGCCGATCCCACGCTTGAGGGCGCGACCTATTCCATCCTGGAAGAGGACGAGGATCGCAACATCTGGCGCATCGACGCCTTCCCGACCACGGCCGAGGAGGTCGAGGGGCTGAAGGCGACCCTGGCCGACTATCCGGTCACTGTCACGGTCGAGAAACTGGCCGACGCCGACTGGCTGGCCATGTCCTTGTCGGGTTTGCCGCCGGTGCGCGCCGGGCGCTTCTTCGTCTATGGCGCGCATGACGAGGGACGGGTGCCGCCCAACGCCGTCAATCTGAAGATCGACGCCGGCGCCGCCTTCGGCACCGGCCACCACGGCACGACGGTCGGCTGTCTGGAGGCGTTCGACGATCTGCTGAAGCGCGAACGGTTCGAGCGGGTTCTGGATGTCGGCTGCGGCACGGGCGTCCTGGCCATCGCGGCGGCGCGCACGGGCAGCCGGATCGCGGTCGGCACCGACATCGACGCCCCCTCGGTGCGGATCGCCAACGAGAACGCCGCCCTGAACCAGGCCCACGCCAGCTTCGTCCACGCCTCGGGCCTGAACGATCAGCGGGTGCGCCGCCATGGGCCCTATGATCTGGTCTTCGCCAATATTCTGGCCCCGCCGCTGGTGGCCCTGTCGCAGGACATCAAGATGGCGCTGAGCCTGGGCGGGGTCGCCATCCTGTCGGGCCTGTTGCGGACCCAGGAACGGCGGGTGACGGCGGCCTATACGTCGCGCGGCTTCCGGCTGGAGAAGCGCATCCATCACGACGCCTGGAGCGCCCTGGTGCTGCGGCGGATGGGCTGAGGAACGAGAGACGAGACGATGCGCCAGACCTTCGATGAGACCACCGATCCGTCCTTCGGGGCGAAGCACCTGCCGCTGCTGCGCGCCCGAATGGCGGAGCAGGGCCTGGACGGCTTCCTGATCCCGCACGAGGACGAGCACCAGAACGAATATCTGCCCGACGCCAACGAGCGGCTGGCCTGGGCGACCGGCTTCACCGGCTCGGCCGGGGCGGCGGTGGTGTTCCAGGACCGGGCCAGCATGTTCACCGACGGCCGCTATACGGTTCAGGTCAAGGCCCAGACCGATCCGGCTCTGTTCGAACGGCGCGACCTGAACGAGGTCGCCGCCTATCTGGAGACGGCGATTGCGGGTCAGGTGATCGGCTATGATCCGAAGCTGCACAGCCCGGACGCCCTGGTCGCCCTGAAGCGGGCGGCGCAGAAGGCGGGCGCCGAGCTGAAGCCGGTCGAGGTCAATCCGCTGGACCAGGCCTGGGGCGCGGAGCGCCCGGCCCAGCCGACCGCCCCTGTCACGCCGCACGAGGACGTCTATTCCGGCGAGGCCCATGCGGCGAAGCGGGCGCGGATCGGTCAAGCCGTTGCGGACGCCGGCGCCGACGCCGTGGTTCTGACCGCGCCCATGTCCATCGCCTGGCTGTTCAATGTGCGCGGCGGCGACGTGATCCGTTCGCCCCTGCCGATCGGTCAGGCCGTGCTGGAGGCCGACGGCAAGGCGCGGCTGTTCCTGGACGGGGCCAAGGTGACGAACGAGCTGCCGGCCTGGCTGGGCGACGACGTCCAGCTGGAGGCGCCGGAACGGCTGGCCGAAGCGCTGGACGGTCTGGCGGGCAAGAAGGTGATGATCGATCCGGCCCTGTCGTCCGCCTGGTATTTCGACCGGCTGGAGCAGGCGGGAGCGACGGTGGTGCGGGCGGCGGACCCCTGCGCCCTGCCTCGCGCGACCAAGAATGCGGTCGAGATCGAGGGCAGTCGACGCGCCCATATCCGCGACGGCGCGGCCCTGGCCAACTTCCTGCACTGGGTCGATACGACGGCGCAGCAGACCCTGCCGGACGAGCGCGAGGTGGTGGAGACGCTGGAGCGGTTCCGCGAGGCGACCGGGGCGCTGAAGGACCTGAGCTTCGACACCATCGCCGGGGCCGGGCCGAACGGCGCCCTGCCGCATTACAAGCCGGTGGGCGCCACGATCCGCCGGATCGAGCAGGGCTCCCTGCTGCTGGTGGACGGCGGCGGCCAGTATCTGGACGGGACGACCGATGTGACCCGCACCATGGCGGTGGGCGAGCCGACGGCGGACCAGCGTCACAAGTTCACCCTGGTGCTGAAATCCCATATCGCCATGGCGACGATCCGCTTCCCGGCCGGGACCAGCGGCATGGCGCTGGACGCCATCGCCCGGGCGCCGATGTGGGCGGCGGGGCTGGATTATGATCACGGCACCGGCCACGGCGTCGGCTCCTATCTGGGCGTCCACGAGGGGCCGCAGCGGATCGCCAAATGGGGCACCAGCCAGCCGCTGCTGGAGGGGATGATCCTGTCCAACGAGCCCGGCTATTACCGCGAAGGCCATTGGGGCATCCGCATCGAGACCCTGCAGGTGGTGACGCCGGCCGTGGTTCCCGAGGGCGGCGAGCGGCCGATGCACGGGTTCGAACAGCTGACCTTCGCGCCGATCGATCGCAAGCTGATCGCGGTGGATCTGCTGACACCGGCCGAACGGGCCTATGTCGACGCCTATCACGCCGAGACCCTGGCCAAGGTCGGGCCTCTGGTCGAGGGCGAGGTGCGGGCCTGGCTGGAGCAGGCCTGCGCGCCGCTGTGACCATGCTCGCCGCCATAGCCCTTCTGATGACCTGCCAGTTGATGGGCGAGGTGATCCACAGGGTGACGGGTCTGCCGCTTCCGGGGTCCGTTATCGGTCTGGTTCTACTGCTGGGCTGGCTGGCGCTGGTCCCGCGCGAGCGGCCCACTCTGAAGGCGGTGACGGCGTGGCTGACGGCGCACCTG
This sequence comes from Brevundimonas sp. GW821-FHT10A07, assembly GCF_059415785.1. Taxonomy (NCBI): domain Bacteria; kingdom Pseudomonadati; phylum Pseudomonadota; class Alphaproteobacteria; order Caulobacterales; family Caulobacteraceae; genus Brevundimonas; species Brevundimonas sp. GW821-FHT10A07. The sequence continues at coordinate 36,408 of NZ_JBWKNX010000019.1, read as the reverse complement.
TCGATCATGTTCGTGCCAGCGGCGGTCGGACTGATTGACGAGGGCGAGCCCTTGTCCCGCTACGGGATCGGTATTCTGGCGGCCACTGCGGTTTCGACGCTTCTGACGATGGTGGTGACCGCGCTGGTGTTCCGGTGGGCGGTCACGCGGTTTGGGCCTGGAGACGCAGGGGACAAAGAGGGCGGGGAGGCGATGTCGTGAACGCCTTGATGACGACGCCGCTGTTCTGGCTGGCGGTTACGCTGGTGGTGTTCGAGGGCGCCGACCAGTTGTCGCGTCGCAGCGAAAGGCATCCGCTCTGCCATCCGGTTCTACTGGCGACGCCGGTTCTGATCGGTCTGTTGCTGATCACCCGCACCGGCTACGCCACCTACAGGAGCGCGACTGAGGCGCTGAGCTTCCTGCTGGGACCGGCGGTCGTGGGCCTGGCGGTTCCGGTTTGGGCGCAGCGGGCGCTGATCCGGCGACTGGCTGTTCCGATCAGCCTGGCGCTGGCGGCGGGGGCGACGACGGCGGTGGTCAGCGCGGTGGGTGTTCTGACCTTGTTCGGCGCGCCGCGTGAAATCCTGGCGTCGATCGCGCCGCGGGCGACGACGACCCCGGTGGCGATGGCCGTCGCCCAGCAACTGGGCGGGGTTCCGGCCTTGGCGGCGGTCATTGTGCTGATCGCCGGGGTGATCGGAGCCATGACCGCGACCCCCTTGTTCAATGCTCTGAAAATCCGGGATTTCCGCGCACGCGGTCTGGCGATCGGGGTGTCTGCCCACGGATTTGGCGCGGCGCGCGCGTTTCAGGTCGATGCGACGGCGGGCGCGTTCGCCAGCCTGGGCATGGCCTTGAACGCCGTGGCGACAGCTACGCTCCTGTCGGTTCTGGCCCTGCTGCTATAGCCCCTGAGCCGGGGCGATTGCGGATGCGCCCCACCGGACAGGGCAGGTCCGCCAGCGCCGCCTTGGTCGCCTCGTATCCCGCAGCGACCGGTTCGTCATAGGCTTTCCAGTCGCGGATGTCGGTTCCTCCGATCTTGGGCAGGATCAGGACGTCGGCGGCGGCGCGCGACTGGTCCATCTCCGCGTCGGTGGTGATGGTCGCCGAGCGCATCAGGATGGAGACGATGGGCGGCCCGGCCTTCCAGGCGCCCGACAGCACCCATTTCCACCAGGAGGGCGGATTTTCCAGCGCGGCCGGATCGACGCCGCGGGTCTGGGACATGTCCACGCCGATGATGGGGCCGCTGTTCAGCTGGCGCATCACGCTGGTGGGGAAGTTCTTCAGCACCGCCCCGTCGACCAGCACCTGGCCGTCCATGACCACGGGCGGCAGGACGCCGGGAATGGCGATGGAGGCGCGCATGGCCCGGCGCATCAGGCCGGTGCGATGGACCTCGATGCGACCCGAGGTCAGGTTGGACGAAACGGCGAAGAAGGGCAGGGCCAGATCGGCCAGATCTATGTCGCCATAGGCCCGCTCCAGCAGGCCCGCCACCTTGCGGGCGCGGGACATGGCGATGATGGGAAAGGCCAGGTCGGACAGGGGATCGGACTCGACGAAGGCGCGGCGGATCTCGTAGTCCAGCCGTTCGAACGACCAGCCCAGGGCGGGGCCGGCGGCCACGACCGCCCCCATGGAGGCGCCGCCCACGAAGTCGATGGGCACCCTGGCCTCTTCCAGCGCCTTGATCGCCCCCATGTGGCAATAGGCCCGTGCGCCGCCCCCTGAAAGAACCAGACCCACGGCCGTGCCGGTGATGACGCGGGCCATCCGCTCGGTGTCGGCCGCCACGCCCGAGACGCAGTGGAACCAGCGGTCGGGCTGGAGCACGTTCAGCCAGACCCGGGTGTTGGCCGGCTGGTTCATGCGTGGATCGCGCAGCAGGATCAGGTCGGTAAGACGCCGGCCGTCGCCGAAGCCCATCCGGCGGGGCAGGTCGGCGGGCGGCGCCAGGAGGCCGCTGCCGACGATGAACAGCCGGTCCACCTGGCGGGCGCACAGTTCGGCCCAGGCCGGCTGGCCCTGTTCGGCGACATAGAGGACATAGTCGTGGCCGTCCTCGACCCGGCTGAACCATTCGGCGGCCGAGGTCAGGGCCGACTGGTCGATGACCCGGCAGGTGAAGCCCATGGCCTGGATCGCGGCGGCGATCCGTTCGACGAAGGCGCGGATCGGACGAGGGCGGGCCGAGACGAAGCCGAAGACGCTGGGTTCGGCCGCGCCGCCCGCCCGCTCGCGGGCGCGGTGGATCATCAGCCGCGACAGTTCGACCATCAGGTCCGGCTCGGTCCGGGCGGCCTCGAAGAAGGCTTCGCGCGGCAGGGCCAGGATTTCGGTGTCGCGCAGGGCCACGACGTCGGCGGTGTGCGGCGTCCCCGCCAGCATGGCCATTTCACCGACCGGATCGCCGGGACGCACGACGCCGAGCAGATGGACGGGCTGATCCGGTTCGCTGTGGAAGACGCCCAGACGGCCCGAACGGACCAGATACAGGGTGTCTGACGGATCCCCCGCCGTGAACAGCCGCTCGCCCCCGGTCAGGGCGAACCAACTGGCCCGATCGATCATCGGCCCCTCGAAGATGCGCGACAGGGCCGAGGCGAGGGTGTCGGAACGAAGCGGAGCCATGAGGGGATTGTCCGATCAGGCCGCCGGCTTCACGTCCAGAAGTTCGACCGAGAAGCGCAGGGTCGAGTTGGGCGGCAGTTCGTCGCCGCCGACCCAGCGGCCGCCGTAGCCGAGCGAGGCGGGGATGACGAACTCATAGATCTCGCCCACGCGCATCAGGGCGACGCCCTCGGTCCAGCCCTTGATGACGCGGTTCAGCGGGAACTCGGCCGGCGCGTTGCGGGCGTAGGAGCTGTCGAACTCGCGTCCGTCGATGAAGGTGCCGCGATAGTGGACCTTGACCGTGTCGGTGGCCGACGGCTGGGCGCCCTCGGGATGAGCCTTGCCGACGCGACGGTACTGCAGGCCGCTTTCGGTCGTGGTCCAGCCGCGCCGGGCGCCGTTCCAGGCCAGATAGGCGGTGTTGCCCGCGTCCCAGGCCTGTTGCGGCGTCAGAGAGGCCTGACCCTCCACCTCGGCGGCGGCGCGGGCGGCGGCCGAGGCGGTCTCGGCGTAGGTGACGGGCTGGCCGCGCGAGGCGCAGGCGGCGAGCGAGAGAGCGGCGAGCAGGGGGAGGGCGATGCGAGTCATAAGGCGACGCTAGCAGGGTGTCACGCTGTGCGGCAGAGGGATTTTCCCTTCTCCCGTTGGGAGAAGGTGGCCCGAAGGGCCGGATGAGGGAGCGCCGGTGGGCCAACTCGCACCATCTTGCCCCTCACCCTTTCGCGCTAAGGACGATCGCTGACGCTCTCGTGCGCTCAAGCCCTCTCCCGGCGGGAGAGGGTTCACAGGCCTAGCGCCGCCGCGACCCTGGTCTGGAAGTCGGGCTGTTCGCCGACGTCGTTGTGGCCGGCCTGAGGGAAGCTGAGGTGCTCGACCTTGACGCCTTCGGCCTCAAGTTCTCGGGCCAGGCGGCGACTGAGCGACGCCGGCAGGGTGTCGTCGCGGCCCGCCTCCAGCACCACCACCTTGCCGGAGTAGCCCTGAAGCGCGGCCGGGATGTCGATGCCGTTCAGATTGGGGGCGATGTGGATCCGTACGAAGGGGCGCGCCCAGCCGACCATGGTGTCCACGGCGGCGCGGGTGCTGGGGGTCGTCGTCTCCAGCACCAGGGCGTCGGCGTGCATATATTGAGCGGCCTGGGCGCAGACGGGGCCGCCCAGGGAATGGCCCCAGGCGATCAGCTTGCGGCCCTCGGCGTCGGCCTGGGCGCGGGCGGCGTCGGCGACGGCCGTGCCGGCGGCCATAAAGCTCGCGTAGTCCGCCTGGCCCGCCGTGCCGCCATAGCCGGGATAGTCGAACATCAGGGCGTCGCCGAACGGCGCCAGCTTGGCGGCGGTCCTGCCCGCGCCGGCGCTGCGCCGGAAGAGATTGCCGCCGCAGAACAGGATCAGGGGCGCGTCGGCGCGACCGGTCCGAACGCGGGTGACGCCCACGGTTCCGCCCGAATAGGGAAGGCTGAGGACGTCGGCCTCAAAACCCATGGGGATGTCGGCGGGCAGGGTGATCTTCTCGGCGGCCAGCCGGGTGTCGGGATAGAAGAAGGCGTCCTCCGGGACGTTCATCGACAGACAGCCGGACAGCAGAACGGCGGCGGCCAGGATCGTAAGGCGTAGGTGCATGTTTCGCGCTCCCCTGGAACGATCATGCGGAGGTCGCCGGGGTTGTCAATCGGGTGCGTAGGCGCCGGTTTCTCCATGCCGTCGTCTGGTTCCCGAAAAACTGCGACCCAGGTCTTTATTTCGCCGTGGAAGCGAGTATATGTCCGCGTTCCGCAACACTCCTAAAGAGTCTGCGCGCAAGCGCCGAGGCCCGGTCCGTCGCCCTCCGACCGGAGCGAAGGCGCGGCTCCTTCCCCAGGGAGCCGGTACATTTCAGGCGTCCTGGCCCGGCAGCGGGCCGAGGGTGGACGCCGAAAACCTGGCTGCGGACGCTTAAAACGCGCGCCGTGGCTGCTGCATTTCACGCGCGATTTCCCCGGATTGCGCGCCATGGGAAACACTGAATGACTGACGTCGCCCACGATCTCGCCATCAACGGTCAGATCGCTTCCGCCACTTCGTTCACCGGCAAGAAGCGCATCCGCAAATCCTTCGGGCGCATCCCCGAAGCGGTCGCGATGCCGAACCTGATCGAGGTCCAGCGCGCTTCCTACGAACAGTTCCTGCAACGCGAGGTCCGTCCGGGCCAGCGCAAGGAGCAGGGCATCGAGGCGGTCTTCAAGTCGGTGTTCCCGATCAAGGACTTCAACGAACGCGCCATCCTGGAATACGTCTCGTACGAGTTCGAGGATCCGAAGTACGACGTTGAAGAATGCATCCAGCGCGACATGACCTATGCCGCGCCGCTGAAGGTCAAGCTGCGCCTGATCGTGTTCGAAACCGACGAGGAAACGGGAGCCCGTTCGGTCAAGGACATCAAGGAGCAGGACGTCTACATGGGCGACATCCCGCTCATGACGGACAAGGGCACCTTCATCGTCAACGGCACCGAGCGCGTGATCGTCTCGCAGATGCACCGTTCGCCGGGCGTCTTCTTCGACCACGACAAGGGCAAGACGCACAGCTCGGGCAAGCTGCTGTTCGCCGCCCGCGTGATCCCGTACCGCGGTTCGTGGCTCGACTTCGAGTTCGACGCCAAGGACGTGGTCTACGTCCGCATCGACCGCCGCCGCAAGCTGCCGGCCACGACCTTCCTGATGGGTCTGGGCATGGACGGCGAAGAAATCCTGAAGACCTTCTACGAGACCGTGCCCTACGAGAAGCGCGGCGAGGGCTGGGTCACGCCGTACAAGGCCGAGCGTTGGCGCGGTGTGAAGCCGGAGTTCGACCTGGTCGACGCCGACACCGGCGAAGTGATCGCCCAGGCCGGCCAGAAGATCAGCGCCCGCGCCGCCAAGAAGCTGGGCGACACCACGACCTCGCTGTCGCTGGCCGCCGACGCCCTGGTCACCAAGTATCTGGCCAATGACGCCGTCAACTTCGAGACCGGCGAGATCTTCGCCGAGGCCGGCGACGAGCTGGACGCCCCGACCATCGAAGTGCTGGAGCAAAACGGCTTCACCACCATCGAGGTGCTGGACATCGACCACGTCACGGTCGGCGCCTACATGCGCAACACCCTGCGTATCGACAAGAACGACACCCGCGAGGACGCCCTGTTCGACGTCTATCGCGTGATGCGTCCGGGCGAGCCGCCCACCCCGGAAGCCGCCGACAACATGTTCAACTCGCTGTTCTTCGACAGCGAACGCTATGACCTGTCGGCCGTCGGCCGGGTCAAGATGAACATGCGCCTGGAGACCCCCGAGGTTTCCGACGAGATCCGCGTCCTGCGCAAGGACGACGTGCTGAAGGTGCTGCAGATCCTGGTCGGCCTGAAGGACGGCCGCGGCGAGATCGACGACATCGACAACCTGGGCAACCGCCGGGTCCGTTCGGTCGGCGAACTGCTGGAAAACCAGTACCGCGTCGGCCTGCTGCGGATGGAGCGCGCCATCAAGGAGCGCATGTCCTCGGTCGATATCGACACGGTCATGCCGCACGACCTGATCAACGCCAAGCCGGCCGCCGCTGCGGTTCGCGAGTTCTTCGGTTCGTCGCAGCTGTCGCAGTTCATGGACCAGACGAACCCGCTGTCGGAAATCACCCACAAGCGTCGCCTTTCGGCGCTTGGCCCGGGCGGTCTGACGCGCGAGCGCGCGGGCTTCGAAGTCCGCGACGTTCACCCGACCCACTACGGCCGCATCTGCCCGATCGAAACGCCGGAAGGCCCGAACATCGGCCTGATCAACTCGCTGGCCACCCACGCGCGCGTCAACAAGTACGGCTTCATCGAGAGCCCGTACCGTCGCGTGAAGGACGGCGTGGCCCAGAACGAGGTGGTCTACATCTCGGCCATGGAAGAGTCGAAATACACGATCGCCCAGGCCAACATCGAACTGAAGAACGGCAGCATCGTCGAGGACCTGGTCCCCGGCCGGATCAACGGCGAATCCCAGTTGCTGAACCGCGACGCCGTGGACATGATGGACGTGTCGCCGAAGCAGGTCGTTTCGGTCGCCGCCGCCCTGATCCCCTTCCTGGAAAACGATGACGCCAACCGCGCACTGATGGGCGCGAACATGCAACGTCAGGCCGTGCCTCTGGTGCAGTCGGACGCGCCGCTGGTCGGCACCGGCATGGAAGCGGTCGTGGCCGTGGACTCCGGCGCCGTCGTGGTCGCCCGTCGTGAAGGCGTCGTCGAACAGATCGACGGCACCCGGATCGTCGTGCGCGCCACCGGCGACGTGGACGCCGCCCGTTCGGGCGTCGACATCTATCGCCTGTCGAAGTTCCAGCGTTCGAACCAGTCGACCTGCATCAACCAGCGCCCGATCGTGCGCGTGGGCGATCAGGTCAAGGCCGGCGACGTCATCGCCGACGGCCCCTCGACGGACCTGGGCGAACTGGCCCTGGGCCGCAACGCCCTCGTCGCCTTCATGCCCTGGAACGGCTACAACTTCGAAGACTCCATCCTGATCTCGGAGCGCATCGTGCGCGACGACGTCTTCACCTCCATCCACCTCGAGGAATTCGAAGTGATGGCGCGTGATACGAAGTTGGGCCCGGAGGAAATCACCCGCGACATCCCCAACGTCGGCGAGGAAGCCCTGCGCAACCTCGATGAAGCGGGCATCGTGGCCATCGGAGCCGAGGTCCAGCCGGGCGACATTCTGGTCGGCAAGGTGACGCCGAAGGGCGAAAGCCCGATGACCCCTGAAGAGAAGCTGCTGCGCGCCATCTTCGGGGAGAAGGCTTCGGACGTCCGTGACACCAGCCTGCGCCTGCCGCCCGGCGTCGCCGGCACGATCGTTGACGTTCGCGTCTTCAACCGTCACGGCGTCGACAAGGACGAGCGCGCCATGGCGATCGAACGCGCCGAGATCGAACGCCTGGGCAAGGACCGCGACGATGAGCTCAAGATCCTGGAGCGCAACGTCTATGGCCGCCTGAAGCCGCTGATCCTGGGCAAGAACGCCGTCTCCGGTCCCAAGGGCATCGGCCGCGGTGAACTGACCGAAGAGAAGCTGGCCGAGGTCAGCCGTGGTCTGTGGTGGCAGATCGCCCTGGACGACGAGAAGGCCATGGGCGAGCTGGAGGCGATGAAGCGCCAGTTCGAGGATGCGCGTAAGCAACTGGACCGTCGTTTCGAAGACAAGGTCGAGAAGCTGCAACGCGGCGACGAACTGCCCCCCGGCGTGATGAAGATGGTCAAGGTCTTCGTGGCCGTGAAGCGCAAGCTTCAGCCCGGCGACAAGATGGCCGGCCGTCACGGCAACAAGGGCGTCATCTCCAAGATCCTGCCGATCGAGGACATGCCGCACCTGGAAGACGGCACGCACGTTGACGTCGTTCTGAACCCGCTGGGCGTGCCTTCGCGCATGAACATCGGCCAGATCTTCGAAACCCACCTGGGTTGGGCCGCCGCCGGCCTGGGCAAGCAGATCTCCGGTCTGTTGGAAGCCTGGCAGCAGGGTGGTCAGAAGCAGGCGCTGATCGATCGTCTGACCCATATCTACGGCCCGGAAACCCCGTTGCCGCAGGATGAGGAAGAACTGATCGAACTGGCGAAGAACCTGTCCAAGGGCGTGCCCTTCGCGACCCCGGTCTTCGACGGTGCGCACATCGGCGACATCGAACGCCTGCTGGAAGAGGCGGGGCTGAACAAGTCGGCCCAGTCGATCCTGTACGACGGCCAGACCGGCGAGCAGTTCAAGCGTCCGGTCACGGTCGGCTACATCTACATGCTGAAGCTGCACCACCTGGTCGACGACAAGATCCACGCCCGCTCGATCGGCCCGTACTCGCTGGTCACCCAGCAGCCGCTGGGCGGTAAGGCGCAGTTCGGCGGTCAGCGCTTCGGGGAAATGGAGGTCTGGGCTCTGGAAGCCTACGGCGCCGCCTACACCCTGCAGGAGATGCTGACGGTGAAGTCCGACGACGTGGCCGGCCGGACCAAGGTCTACGAGGCCATCGTCCGCGGCGACGACAGCTTCGAGGCCGGCATTCCCGAGAGCTTCAACGTGCTCATCAAGGAAATGCGTTCGCTGGGTCTGAACGTGGAGCTGGAGAATTCGTGAGGCGTGACGCGTGAGTCGTGACTGGGCCGACGCCCGTCACGACTCACCAATCACCAATCACGGCGCTGTTCTCCCTCTGAATAATTTTCGCGGCTCTAGCCGCAGCAAGGAACCAAGATGAACCAGGAAGTCCTGAACATCTTCAACCCGGTCCCGGTCACCCCGACCTTCGACCAGATCAAGATCGCCCTGGCCTCGCCGGAGAAGATCCGCTCGTGGTCGTTCGGCGAGATCAAGAAGCCGGAAACCATCAACTACCGCACGTTCAAGCCCGAGCGTGACGGCCTGTTCTGCGCCCGTATCTTTGGCCCGACCAAGGACTACGAATGCCTGTGCGGCAAGTACAAGCGCATGAAGTACAAGGGCATCATCTGCGAGAAGTGCGGCGTCGAAGTCACCCTGGCCCGCGTTCGCCGCGAGCGCATGGGTCACATCGACCTGGCCGCCCCGGTCGCCCACATCTGGTTCCTGAAGTCGCTGCCGTCGCGCATCTCGCTGATGCTGGACATGGCGCTGAAGGACGTCGAGCGCGTCCTGTATTTTGAGAACTATATCGTCACCGAGCCGGGCCTGACCCCGCTGAAGCAGAACCAGCTGCTGACGGAAGACGAATTCTATCGCTATCAGGAAGAGTTCGGCGATGACGGCTTCACCGCCGAGATCGGCGCCGAGGCCGTCCGCAACCTGCTGATGGGCATCGACCTGCACGCCGAGGCTGAAAAGCACCGCGGCGAGCTGGCGGACAGCCCGTCGGAAATGAAGGCCAAGAAGGCGTCCAAGCGCCTGAAGCTGATCGAGGCCTTCCTGGAATCGGGCAACAAGCCCGAGTGGATGATCCTGACCATCGTGCCGGTCATCCCGCCGGAACTGCGTCCGCTGGTGCCGCTGGACGGCGGTCGTTTCGCGACCTCCGACCTGAACGACCTGTATCGCCGCGTCATCAACCGGAACAACCGCCTGAAGCGCCTGATGGAGCTGCGGGCGCCGGACATCATCATCCGCAACGAAAAGCGGATGCTGCAGGAATCCGTCGACGCCCTGTTCGACAACGGCCGTCGCGGCCGCGTGATCACGGGCGCCAACAAGCGTCCGCTGAAGTCTCTGGCCGACATGCTGAAGGGAAAGCAGGGCCGCTTCCGTCAGAACCTTCTGGGCAAGCGCGTCGACTATTCGGGCCGTTCGGTCATCACCGTGGGTCCGGAACTGAAGCTGCACGAGTGCGGCCTGCCCAAGAAGATGGCGCTGGAGCTGTTCAAGCCGTTCATCTACGCGCGCCTTGACGCCAAGGGCCTGTCGGGCACCGTCAAACAGTCCAAGCGCATGGTCGAGCGCGAACAGCCCGCCGTCTGGGACATCCTGGACGAGGTCATCCGCGAACACCCGGTTCTGCTGAACCGCGCGCCGACGCTTCACCGTCTGGGCATCCAGGCGTTCGAACCCAAGCTGATCGAGGGCAAGGCCATCCGCCTGCACCCGCTGGTCTGTACGGCGTTCAACGCCGACTTCGACGGCGACCAGATGGCCGTGCACGTCCCGCTGAGCCTCGAGGCCCAGCTGGAAGCGCGCGTCCTGATGATGTCGACCAACAACATCCTGTCGCCCGCCAACGGCAAGCCGATCATCGTGCCGTCGCAGGACATCGTCCTGGGTCTGTACTACCTGTCGCTGGTCAAGGACGGCGAGCCGGGTGAAGGCAAGCTGTTCGCCAATATGGGCGAGATCGACGCGGCGCTGGACGCCAAGGTCGTGACCCTGCACAGCCGCATCAAGGCGCGCTGGACGGAACAGGACGCCGAAGGCAAGGAGGTGACCAAGGTCATCGACACCACGCCGGGCCGGATGAAGCTGGGCGCCCTGCTGCCGCGCAACCCGAACGTCGGCTATCGCCTGCTCGAGAAGAACCTGACCAAGAAGGAAATCGGCAATCTGATCGACGTGGTCTATCGCCACTGCGGTCAGAAGGCGACGGTCATCTTCGCCGACCAGATGATGGGCCTGGGCTTCCGCGAAGCCGCCAAGGCCGGCATTTCGTTCGGCAAGGACGACATCGTGATCCCGGCGAAGAAGGCCGAACTGGTCGCCGAAACCCGCACCCAGGTCGAGGAGTACGAGCAACAGTACGCCGACGGCCTGATCACGCGCGGCGAGAAGTACAACAAGGTCGTCGACGCCTGGGCCAAGGCCACGGACCGGATCGCCGACGCCATGATGGGCGAGATCGCGCAGCCGCGCGTGCTGATCGAGGGTGAAAACCCCGACATCAACTCGGTCTTCATGATGGCCAACTCCGGCGCCCGGGGTTCGCAGGCGCAGATGAAGCAGCTGGGCGGCATGCGCGGCCTGATGGCCAAGCCCTCCGGCGAGATCATCGAGACGCCGATCACCTCGAACTTCAAGGAAGGCCTGACCGTCCTTGAGTACTTCAACTCCACCCACGGCGCCCGTAAGGGTCTGGCCGACACCGCGCTGAAGACCGCCAACTCGGGTTATCTGACCCGTCGTCTGGTGGACGTGGCGCAGGACTCGATCGTCACCGAGGACGACTGCGGCTCGACGCGCGGCATCACCCTGCGCGCAGTCATGGAAGGCGGCGACGTCCTGGTCTCGCTGGGCGCCCGCATCCTGGGTCGCTATGCGGCCGAGGACATCAAGGAGCCGGGCACGGACACGGTCCTGTTCCCCGCCGACACCTATCTGGTGGAAGAAGTGGTCGAGGCGGTCGACGCCGCCGGCGTTCAGTCGGTCAAGGTCCGTTCGGCCCTGACCTGCGAGGCGGAAGCCGGCATCTGCGCCCACTGCTACGGGCGTGACCTGGCGCGCGGCACCAATGTCAACATCGGCGAAGCGGTCGGCGTCATCGCCGCCCAGTCGATCGGCGAGCCGGGCACCCAGCTGACGATGCGGACCTTCCACATCGGCGGTACGGCCCAGGTGGCGGAAACCTCCTTCATGGAGGCGACCAACGCCGGCGTGGCCAAGATCACCGGCCCGACCGTCACCGCCGCCCACGGCGACCTGGTGGCGATGAGCCGCAACGTCATCGTGACCGTGGTCGTGGACGGCAAGGATCGCGAGACCCACAAGGCGCCTTACGGCGCCCGGATCCGGGTCAAGGAAGGCAGCGAGGTCAAGAAGAACCAACGTCTGGCCGAGTGGGACCCCTACACCACGCCGATCCTGACGGAAGTCGGCGGCCTGATCCGCTTCGAGGATCTGGTCGAAGGCCTGTCGGTCAAGGAAGAAACCGACGAAGCGACGGGCATCGCCCAGCGCGTCGTCAGCGACTGGCGCGCCAGCCCGCGTGGTTCGGACCTGCGTCCGGCCATGGGCGTCACCCTGGGCGACGCCTACGCCAAGCTGGCCTCGGGCTCTGACGCCCGTTACCTGCTGCCCGTGGGCGCGGTTCTGTCCGTGTCAAACGGCGACGAGGTCAAGCCGGGCGAGATCATCGCCCGCGTCCCGACCGAAGGCGCCAAGACCCGCGACATCACCGGCGGTCTGCCGCGCGTCGCCGAACTGTTCGAAGCCCGCCGTCCCAAGGACTGCGCGGTCATCGCCGAGATGGATGGTCGCGTCGAATTCGGTCGCGACTACAAGAACAAGCGTCGCATCAAGATCACGCCGGAAGTCAACGCCGACGGCGTGCAGGGCGAACCGGTCGAGTTCCTGATCCCTAAGGGCAAGCACATCTCCGTCCACGACGGCGATCTGATCCAGAAGGGCGACTACATCATCGACGGCAACCCGGATCCGCACGATCTGCTGCGCATCCAGGGCGTCGAGGCGCTGGCCGAGTATCTGGTGAACGAAGTGCAGGAAGTTTACCGACTGCAGGGCGTGCCGATCAACGACAAGCACATCGAAGTCATCGTGCGTCAGATGCTGCAGAAGGTCGAAGTCCTGGATTCGGGTGAAACCACCCTGATCCGCGGCGACACCGTCGAAGTGGCCGAAGCCGTTCTGGAAAACCTGAAGGTCGAGAAGCGCGGCGGCCGTCAGGCCACCACCCAGCCCGTCCTGCTCGGCATCACCAAGGCGTCGCTGCAGACCCGCAGCTTCATCTCGGCGGCGTCCTTCCAGGAGACCACCCGCGTCCTCACCGACGCCTCGGTCCACGGCAAGAAGGACATGCTGGAAGGCCTGAAGGAAAACGTCATCGTCGGCCGCCTGATCCCGGCCGGTACGGGCGCCTATCTGCGGGCCCTGCAGAAGATCGCCAACGATCGCGATGCAGAGCTGACGCAAGCCCGCGAAGACGCGATCGAGCCGCTGCCGGCCGATCTGCAACTGGAGCTGGAGAGCAGCGAAGGCTGATCTCCGGGTTCGGATGTGATGAAATGAAGAGGGCGGCGCCGGCGACGGCGCCGCCCTTTTTTCTATTCGTCCTTCCCGCCGATCTGCAGACCGCCGATGCTAGCCGAAAGGCCCTGAGGGCGGCGTTCGCCCCGGTTGATCGTCGTCTCTGCGCCCTGGCGCATGTCCACGCCCGGTACGTCGGGCAATTGCGCCCCGGCGCAGCCTGTACCGAAGTTGGATCCTGGGCAGTCCGCCGGGCCGACCACGCCGACGCCGCCGGACAGGGGGCGACGCTTGGCTTCCCATTCCGCCAGACGGCGAGCGCCCTCGCGGGCGAAGGCGGCGTCGCGCTGGGGATTGCCTGAGCCGGTGATCGGGGCGGCGTTCTCGCCGCGCCGGGCGAACGCGTCACGGCAATGGCGACGTTCGGCGTCGTTCAACAGGTCGGGCGAGGCGCAGCCGGGCAGGCCCTGGCGCAGCGACCGCGCCATGGCCCCGGACCGATTGGCGGGATCCACGCGCCAGACGTCGGCCGGCGGCGGCGCGCCGGGCGGCGCCGGGGCGGCGAGACGGGGACGCAGAGGCGCGGGCCGGGGCGCGGCCTCCGTCTCGGGCGTCCGCACCGACGGGGCGGGCGAGGCGTTCGAGGCAGAGGCGGCGACGGGGGCGACTTCCGGTCGGGTCACGGTCGGGACGCGCGGTCGCTCATCGGGCAGCAGGGGGCGGGGCTCGATGTCGAGATAGATCGGCGGCGGGGCGGCGACGATGTCGCCCCCCTCGATCCCCAGGGCCGTGAAGGACAGGGCGGCGATCAGGGCGGTGTTGATGGCGACAGCCGCCGTCGCCAGACCCGCCTTGCGCCAGTCGGGGCGTCGTCGATTCGGACGGGGCAGGGCGGACACGCTCATTCACGACGCTTTCGCAGATTGGGCAGGAGACCGTCCCGCGAAGAGAAGAGATCGACTTCGATATTGACGCCCTCGCACCCTGCGACCGGGTGGGGCGTCTCGCAAGCTGGATCGCCGCGCGGCGGTTCAGCGCGCTGCGCCTCCCATGCGGCCAATCTCCGCGCGCCGTGCCGGGCGAAGACAGCGTCGCGTTCGGCGTCGCCCGAGCCGGCGATGGGCCGCGCCGCGCCTGCGAATCGTCGCGCTCGATCTTCGCAGTAGCGACGCGCCTCGACCGACAGTCTGTTCGGTCCCTCGCAGGACAGGGGCAGGCCTCGCGTCGCCGCACCGGGGCCGACCCGCCAACGCGAATCGATGGCGTCGCCTAGGGTGGGGGCAGGAACGGCGGAAGGCTCAATGCGGCTGTCGTCGGGGCGCGGAACGCCGTCGGCGTCCTGCAGGATGCGGTGCGAGGCCGTGCGGGAAGCCGAGAAGGGCCTGACGGGCGCGCGCTCCTGGGCCAGGCGCGGGCGCGGCTCGATATAGAGATACAGGGGCGCGGCGGCCGGGGCGCCAAGATGGCCGGAGCGAGTGTCGCCGACGGACAGAAGCGCGATCAGGCCCGCATTCAGGCCCATGGAGACAACTACCAGCCCCGCCCTTCGCCCTCTCGACGGCCAGCCGCTCTCGGTCCGCATCCTGACCCCCCCCGTCACCCGAAAACGAGGCTCGGCTGCAAGCGTGGCCGCTTTCGGGCGCAGGTTGGGTTTGTTCGCGTCTTGGCTGTCGGCCAGCGCCAGGGGGCCGCCGCCGCACTTGACCAATCCCCCTATCGCGCGTAGAAGCCGCCCACTTTCGAGGCGTGGCCGGTTCGCCGGTCGCTGAGATCGTGACAATTGAACGGACGGGCTGTGCCCGCCGGAACGCCCAAAGCGCGCGTTCCGGCCCTTTGTGTTTTCCGGTGCGCCGGAGCGAACCAGGGACTGTTCGGGTCACGCGATCAGTCTCGATGACACCCGGGCGAGGGGATGGTCCCCCGTTCACAAGAAGGCGAGAGGCGCTTCGGTCGAAAGACACACGCCTCCATCAGAAGTCGAGATAAGTTTCGAATGCCTACGATCAACCAGCTGATCCGCAAGCCGCGCAAGCCCAAGCCCACCCGTAACAAGGTGCCGGCTCTGGAGGGTTCGCCCCAGCGTCGCGGCGTCTGCACCCGCGTTTACACCACGACCCCGAAGAAGCCGAACTCGGCTCTGCGTAAGGTCGCCAAGGTCCGTCTGGCCAAGAACGGCTACGAAGCCGTTTGCTACATCCCCGGTGAAGGCCACAACCTTCAGGAACACTCGGTTGTTCTGATCCGCGGCGGCCGCGTGAAGGACTTGCCCGGCGTTCGCTACCACATCCTGCGCGGCGTGCTCGACACGCAGGGCGTCAAGGACCGCAAGCAGCGTCGTTCGCACTACGGCGCCAAGCGTCCGAAGTAAGCCATTCGCGTCCGGGCCCCCGCGCCCGGAGGCCTTTTCGAGATCTTCCCGGCGAGCGCCGGGCACTGCAAGGAATACTCCATGTCGCGTCGTCACCGCGCCCAGAAGCGCGAAGTTCTGCCGGATCCCAAGTTCGGGGACCTGATCGTCACCAAGTTCATGAACTACGTCATGTACGAAGGTAAGAAGGCCGTCGCCGAGAACATCGTGTACGGCGCCTTCGACATCCTGGCCGACAAGAAGAAAGACCAGGAGCCGGTCGCCACCTTCCACGCCGCCCTGGACAATGTCGCCCCGTCGGTCGAAGTCCGCTCGCGTCGCGTCGGCGGCGCCACCTATCAGGTGCCGGTCGAGGTCCGTCCGGACCGTCGTCGCGCCCTGGCCATCCGCTGGCTGGTGAACGCCGCGCGCAAGCGTGGTGAAAACACCATGACCGAGAAGCTGGCCGCCGAACTGCTGGACGCCTCGAACAATCGCGGCACCGCGGTCAAAAAGCGCGAAGACACCCACAAGATGGCCGAGGCGAACCGCGCCTTCAGCCACTATCGCTGGTAAGCGTCTTAAAACCGTCTCCCTTTCAAAGGTAATGGGCGGTTCCTATCTAAGACTATCCGGCGCGGGCGGTTTGAGCTAAATCGCCCGCGCTCGCTTATCCGCTGCATCGACGATCATCCCGAGGGCGCCACCCGCGTCCTAGACCTACTTCTCAAGGCACGTTTTCATGGCTCGTACGCACAAGCTCGAGGACTACCGCAACTTCGGCATCATGGCCCACATCGACGCGGGCAAGACGACGACGACCGAGCGGATTCTCTATTACACCGGCAAGAACCACAAGATCGGCGAAGTGCACGACGGCGCTGCGACCATGGACTGGATGGACCAGGAGCAGGAACGCGGCATCACGATCACTTCGGCCGCGACGACCGCCTTCTGGCAGGGCAAGCGCCTGAACATAATCGACACCCCCGGACACGTGGACTTCACCATCGAAGTCGAGCGTTCGCTGCGCGTCCTCGACGGCGCCGTGACCGTGCTGGACGGCAACGCCGGTGTTGAGCCGCAGACCGAAACCGTCTGGCGCCAGGCCGACAAATATTCGGTGCCGCGCATCGTCTTCGTCAACAAGATGGACAAGATCGGCGCCGACTTCGACGCCTCGGTCCAGTCGATCCGCGACCGCCTGGGCGCCAAGGCCGTGCCGATCCAGTTCCCGATCGGTTCGGAAAACACCCTGTCCGGCCTGGTCGACATCGTCGAGATGCGCTCGGTCGTCTGGGACAACGACGCCCTGGGCGCCAACTTCACCGTCGGCGAGATCCCGGCGGACCTGGTCGACAAGGCCAATGAAGCCCGCCAGTACCTGATCGACAACGCCGTCGAACTCGACGACGAAGCCATGCAGGCCTATCTGGACGGCGTCGAGCCTTCGGTCGAAGTGCTGAAGAAGTGCATCCGCAAGGCCGTGCTGACCGGCGCCTTCTATCCGATCCTGTGCGGCTCGGCCTTCAAGAACAAGGGCGTGCAGACCCTGCTGGACGCCGTGGTCGACTATCTGCCGTCGCCGCTGGACATCCCGCCGACGCCGGGCATCGACTTCAAGACGGAAGAGCCGATCACCCGCAAGGCCTCGGACGACGAGCCCCTGTCGGTTCTGGCGTTCAAGATCATGGACGACCCCTTCGTCGGTTCGCTGACCTTCTGCCGCCTGTATTCCGGCAAGATGGAAACGGGCATGAGCCTGCTGAACTCCAGCCGCGACAAGAAAGAGCGCGTCGGCCGGATGCTGCAGATGCACTCGAACAACCGTGAAGACGTCAAGGAAGCCTTCGCCGGCGACATCGTCGCCCTGGCCGGCCTCAAGGAAACCCGCACCGGGGACACCCTGTGCGATCCGCTGAAGTCGCCCGTCATCCTCGAGAAGATGGAATTCCCGGCCCCGGTCATCGAGATCTCGGTCGAGCCCAAGACCAAGGCCGACCAGGAGAAGCTGGGCGTCGCCCTGGCCAAGCTGGCTTCGGAAGATCCGTCCTTCACCGTCTCGACCGACCACGAGTCGGGCCAGACCATCCTGAAGGGCATGGGCGAGCTTCACCTGGACATCAAGATCGACATCCTGAAGCGCACCTACAAGGTCGAGGCCACCATCGGCGCGCCGCAGGTCGCCTATCGTGAATCGCTCGGCCGCAAGGTCGACATCGACTACACCCACAAGAAGCAGACCGGCGGTACGGGCCAGTTCGCCCGCGTCATGATCACCTTCGAACCGGGCGAGCCGGGTTCGGGCTTCGTGTTCGAGAACTCGATCGTCGGCGGCGCGGTGCCCAAGGAATATATCCCGGGCGTCGAAAAGGGTCTGAACTCCATCAAGGATTCGGGTCTGCTGGCCGGCTTCCCGCTGATCGACTTCAAGGCGACCCTGACGGACGGCAAGTACCACGACGTCGACTCCAGCGTGCTGGCGTTCGAAATCGCGGCCCGCGCCGCCTTCCGCGAACTGAAGGAAAAGGGCGCGCCGAAGCTGCTCGAGCCGATCATGGCGGTCGAGGTCGTGACCCCCGAGGAATACCTCGGTTCGGTCATCGGCGACCTGAACGGCCGTCGCGGCATGATCCAGGGTCAGGACATGCGCGGCAACGCCACCGTCGTGAACGCCTTCGTGCCCCTGGCCAACATGTTCGGCTATGTGAACACGCTGCGCGGCATGTCGCAGGGCCGCGCCCAGTTCACGATGCAATACGACCACTACGAGCCGGTGCCGCAGCACGTCGCCGACGAAGTGATCAAGAAGTACGCCTAAGCTTTTCCTTTCGGAGAAGCGGACCTAAAAGCGCCCGGCCCGAAAGCCGGGCGCCCTTAACCCCCAGACTGCAGGAACCCCGGTTCGGGGACCTAGGAGCTAGAAAATGGCCAAGGAAAAGTTCGAACGCACGAAGCCGCACTGCAACATCGGCACGATCGGCCACGTTGACCACGGCAAGACGACGCTGACGGCGGCGATCACGATGACGCTGGCCAAGGCCGGCGGCGCCAAGGCGATGGCCTATGCGGACATCGACGCTGCGCCGGAAGAAAAGGCGCGCGGCATCACGATCAACACCGCGCACGTGGAATATGAGACGGCCAACCGTCACTACGCCCACGTCGACTGCCCCGGCCACGCCGACTATGTGAAGAACATGATCACCGGCGCGGCGCAGATGGACGGCGCGATCCTGGTGGTTTCGGCCGCTGACGGCCCGATGCCGCAGACCCGCGAGCACATCCTGCTGGCCCGTCAGGTCGGCGTGCCGGCCCTGGTGGTCTTCATGAACAAGGTCGACCTGGTCGACGACGAAGAACTGCTGGAACTGGTCGAGATGGAAGTGCGCGAGCTGCTGAGCTCGTACCAGTTCCCGGGCGACGATATTCCGATCACCAAGGGTTCGGCCAAGGCCGCGACCGACGGCGTGAACCCGGAAATCGGCGAACAGCGCGTTCTGGCCCTGATGGAAACCGTCGACAGCTACATCCCGCAGCCGGAACGTCCGGTCGACCTGCCCTTCCTGATGCCGGTCGAAGACGTCTTCTCGATCTCGGGCCGCGGCACCGTGGTCACGGGCCGCGTCGAAAAGGGCATCGTCAAGGTCGGTGAAGAAGTCGAGATCGTCGGCATCCGCCCGGTCCAGAAGACGACCTGCACCGGCGTCGAAATGTTCCGCAAGCTGCTGGACCAGGGTCAAGCGGGCGACAACGTCGGCGTTCTGCTGCGCGGCACCAAGCGTGAAGACGTCGAGCGCGGTCAGGTTCTGTGCAAGCCGGGTTCGATCACCCCGCACACCAAGTTCCTGGCTGAAGCCTACATCCTGACCAAGGAAGAGGGCGGCCGTCACACCCCGTTCTTCACCAACTATCGCCCGCAGTTCTACTTCCGCACGACCGACGTGACCGGCATCGTGCAGCTGAAGGAAGGCGTCGAAATGATCATGCCCGGCGACAACGCCGAGCTGAACGTCGAACTGATCACCCCGATCGCCATGGACCAGGGCCTGCGCTTCGCCATCCGTGAAGGCGGCCGCACCGTCGGCGCCGGCGTCGTCGCCAAGATCATCGAGTAATCGAGGATCGAAATCGGCCTCAAGTCGCGAGCCTCCGCGAGGCGAGCATAGGCCGAGAGACAGAGTCGCCTAACAGAACGACCCCCGGAGCGATCCGGGGGCCGTTTTGCTGTGTGGACTGCCTTGCGGCTTCAGATCAGCGCTTGGCGGCCTCGATCATCCGGGCGATCTCGGCGGGGTCGATGCTGGCGGCGGCCTTGCCGTTGACGAAGAAGGTGGGGGTGCCCTGCAGCTTCAGCGCCGCCGCCGCCGTGTGGATGTCGGCGATGTGGCGGGTGGTTTCCGGCGCGACCAGGGTCTGTTTGGCGCGCGCCATGTCCACGCCGTGTTGGGCCAGGATGCGGTCGGTGGATTCGGGCGTCAGGGCGCGCTCGGACATCAGGGCGTCGTAGACTTCCAGATACTTGCCTTGTTGGTGCGCGGCCAGCGCGGCGCGGGCGGCGTACTGGGACGCGACGTCCTCGCCCCGGTCCAGGATGGGCCAATCCTTGAAGACGAAGCGGACGTCAGGGTGGGCCGCCATCAGGGCGCGGAACTGGGGCGCCACGGCCTTGCAGCCGGGGCAGCGGAAGTCGAAGAACTCGATCACCGTCACCTTGGCGTCGGCCGGGCCGAACGCGGGGTCGCGGGCGTCGGGGGCCAGCAGGGTGGCATTGGCGGCCGCCGCTGTATTGGTGTCGTCGACGCGGGCCTGGCCCTCCTTGGCCTGAAGCGCCAGGCTGGCCTCCTGCAGCACCTCGGGGTGGGTCAGCAGATAGGTGCGGACGTCGTCGCCCGAACCGCCGCCGAAATAGGGGGCGGCGGCCAGGCCCAAGGCCACGACCGAGACGCCCAGCGCGACATAGCCGGCGACCGCGCCCGTGAGGCGGCTGCTTTTGGCGGGCGGCGGGGTGTGGGGCTCAGGCGCGGGGGCGTCGTCGGTCATGAAGGCTCGCAGTCAGTAGGGGGGGGCAGGGCGTCAGTTCAGCGTGGTCGGCTTGCGCGCGGCGTCGCGACGATCCAGGTCCAGCAGATCGTCGGGCGTGGCTCCTGACGCAAGGACGATGTCCACCGCCCGGCGCCATTCGATGGAATTGGGGTCCAGCATGCTGCGGGCCCGCAGGGCGAACTGGGTGGCTTCGCGCTCCTGGCCGGCGGCGAAATAATACTCGGCCGTCGCCAGACGGGCCTCGCCCTCCTTGCCCTGGGCGGCGTAGGCCTGGCCCAGCAGGCGCCAGGCCATGGTGTTCTCCCGCTCGGCGACGGTGGCGTGTTTCAGCTGGTCGATGGCCTCGTCCAGGTTCTTGGGATCGTCCGTGCCGATCAGGGCGTGGGCCAGGTTGATGCGCAGCAGGGGGGCGTCGGGCTTGAGCCGCACGGCCTCGCGGTGGGCGGCGACGGCCTCGACCGGACGGCCTTCCTCGAAATAGATCTGGCCCTTCAGTTCGGCGAAATAGGGGTTCTGCGGATCCTCGGCGATCAGGGCGTCCACCGCCGACAGGGCCTTGTCGGTCTGGCCGTCGCGATACCAGGCGATGGCGCGGGCGTAGCGGGCGGGCAGGGCCGTGTTGGTCGAGGGATAGGCGCGCAGGGTGGTGTTCGGCGGATCCATGAAGGCGTGGATCTTGGCCAGGATCAGGGCGTGCTGGGCCATCCGCTCGGGGCTGTCGCGATGATCGTAATGGGGCTGGTCCTGGACGAAGCGGCGCATGGATTCGATGCGCTGCGACGACAGGGGGTGGCTGCGGAAATAGGGATAGCGGCGGGCGTCGGAGAAGACTTCCTGGGCGCGGAAATTCTCGAAGAAGGAGACCAGGCCCGCGCCGGATTCGCCGGCGCCCTCCAGGGCGCGGGCGCCGGTCAGGTCGGCTTCGCCCTCCTGGCCCTGCATATACTGAAGCGCGCCGATCGTGCCGAAATACTGGCTGGAGCCCAGCAGGGCGAGGCCCGCGTCCGGCGCGCCGGCGGCAATGGCCAGGGCCCCGAGGGCCATGGTCATGAACATCGGCTGTTTGGCGGCGTTCTGGGCCCCGTCGCGCAGGGTGTGGCGGTTCTTGATATGGCCTGCCTCGTGCGCCATCACCCCCAGCAGTTCGTTGGGGTTCTTGGTCCGCAGGATCAGGCCGGTGTTGACGCCCATGATCCGCCCACGCGTGGCGAAGGCGTTCAGCTCGTTGTCATTGACCAGGAGAACTTCGACGTCGGTCGGGTTCAACCCCATGGAGACGAAGACCGGATCGACCCATTCGCGGATGATGCCCTCGATCTCGGTGTCGCGGATCAGGCTCTGGGCCGAGGCCTGGCCGGCGGCGACGAGGGCTGCGAAGCCCACCGCCGCCGCGGCCAGAACACGAGATGCGGAACGGGGAAGCCACGTCATGGCGTACTCCAGTAGCGGCCGACCCCCGTCTGCATCCTGACAGTCTAATCGTGACCGATCAGCGGCGCCACCACCCACGTTTGGGCTTTTCGGGCGGGGCCGAGATCTGGTTCGGGTCTTCGGCGATGATCGCCTCGACGTCGATCTCGGGCGTCGGGGCGACGAACGGTTCCGGCAGAGCCGCCGGTTGGGGTTCGACAGCGACCGGCGGGACAGGCCGTTCGACCGGCGAGACCATGACCGGCTCGGCGGCCAGGGCCTCTTGCGGCGTCACGTCCAGTTCGACCGGCGCGCCTTCGAGCGCCGCCTCGTTCGGCTCGATGGCCGTGTCGGGGTGCGGCTCGACGTGCGGCTCGGCGGCGGTCTCGATCGGTTCCAGCGCGGCTTCGGTTTCCCGTGCCGGCTGGACCACGGCGTCGGCGCTGGCCGACTTGCGGCGAACGCGACGACGCTGGGGTTCGGGCGCGACGGCGGGGGCCTCCGTCTCCGGCGTCTGGGCCTGGACGGCGTCGGCCCCGGCTCCATCGGCTACGGCCATCGGCGTCAGGGGCGAACCGTCGGGCGGCATGCCCTCATTGGTGGCGCGGTTCTCGACCTTGATCTCCTGGCCGATGGCGTCGCCGCCCCGACCCCGGCCACGACGACGACGGCGACGCGAACGGCCGCCTTCCTCGCCCGAGCCCTCTGACGCCACGGCGTCCAGACCTTCGACCTCGGCCTGTGCGGCCTGGGGACGCTCGGCGCGATCCGGACGTTCGGCGCGCGCCTCGGGACGGCCAGGGTTCAGCGGGTCGAACCAGACATAAGGATCGTCCAGCGACGGGGTGCGGCCGCGGACCCAGGTGTAGACGTCACGCTCGCCGTCCTCGCGGACGCGGCGGCCGCCACGGCGACCCCGGCGACGGCGACGGCCGTTCTCGTCCTCTTCGTCGTCCGAGGCGTCGTCGATGTTCAGCGTATCAGCGGCTTCTGAGGTGTCGGAGACCTCGGCGGTCTCTTCGTCCCGACGACCGCCGCGACGGCGGCGGTTGCGGCCCCGACCCCGGTCACGACCGCCGGACTCGGCGCGTTCAGCGCGTTCGCGCGGCTCGTCGTCGTCGCTGTCCTCGCGGTCCAGCGCCTCGACGTCTTCCTCGTCCTCGTCGTCGCCGACGATTTCCTCGTCGTCGTCCTCATCCTCGTCTTCGTACAGCGAGGCGTCGAAGTCGTCGTCGAGGTTGGGCATCTCGATCTCGGGCGCGACGAAGTCCTCGTTCGTCTCGGTCCGTTCGATATTGTGCTCGCCCTGGCCCAGGCTGTCGTCGATCTGGACGATGACGTTCAGGCCGCGCCGCTCCAGCAGCGACTGCAGATAGGCGCGCTTGTGGTTCAGGATGTACAGGCCGACGGCGGTGCAGACCTTCAGCACCACGACGCCCGCGCCGTTCTTGCCGGCCTCGATATCGACCGCGCGCAGCGTCATCAGGGCTGCGGATTCGGCGGAGCGGATGCGGCCGGTGCCCTGGCAGTGCGGGCAGGCCTCTGTCGCGCCCTCGATCACGCCCAGGCGACGGCGCTGGCGGCTGATCTCCATCAGGCCGAAGGGCGAGATGCGGCCCATCTGGATGCGGGCGCGGTCGGACGACAGGGCGTCCTTCAGCACGCGCTCGACCGTGCGGTTGTTCTTGCCCTCATCCATGTCGATGAAGTCGATCACGACCAGGCCGGCGAGGTCGCGCAGGCGCAGCTGGCGGGCCGCTTCTTCCGCCGCTTCCATATTGGTCTTGAACGCCGTCTGTTCGACGTTGCGTTCCTTGGTGGCGCGGCCCGAGTTGACGTCAATGGCCACCAGGGCCTCGGTCTGGTTGATGACCAGATAGCCGCCGGACTTCAGCGGCACGACCGGCTGGTGGATCTGGGTCAGCAGTTCTTCGATGCCGTTGGCCGCGAACAGGGGGCGCGAGCCGCGATACAGGTGAACCTTCTTGGCCTGCGACGGCATCAGCACGCGCATGAAGTCGCGCGCCTCCTTGAAGCCCTCGACGCCCTCCACCTGGATGCCGTCGAAATCCTTGTCGAACATGTCGCGCACGGCGCGGCGGACCAGGTTTTCTTCCTCGTAGATGACCGAGGGGGCGTGGGAGGCGAGGGTGGTCTCGCGGATCGTCTCCCACAGCCGCAGCAGATATTGATAATCGCGCTTGATTTCGGCCTTGGTGCGCTTGGCGCCGGCCGTGCGGATGATCAGGCCCATGCCCTTGGGCACTTCCAGGGCCGAGACGGCGCTCTTCAGGCGGCGACGGTCGGAGGTGTTGGTGATCTTGCGGCTGATGCCGCCGCCCTTGCCCGTATTGGGCATCAGGACGCAGTAGCGGCCGGCCAGCGACAGCCAGGTGGTCAGGGCCGCGCCCTTGGCGCCACGCTCGTCCTTGACGACCTGGACCAGCAGGATCTGGCGGCGCTTGATGACGTCCTGGATCTTGTAGCGGCGCATCAGGCGGCGCTTCAGCCGCTCCTCGTCGGCCAGGGCGGCTTCGGGATCGGCGTCGTCGTCGGATTCGCGGCCCAGATCGTCGTCATCGTCGTCGTCATGCGCTTCGGCCATGATGGCTTCGCGGTCGGCGACCGGAATCTGGTAGTAGTCCGGGTGGATTTCGTTGAAGGCCAGGAAGCCGTGGCGGTTGCCGCCGTATTCAATGAACGCAGCCTGCAGGCTGGGCTCTACGCGGGTGACCTTGGCCAGGTAGATGTTGCCGCGAAGCTGGCGCTTCGCACGGGATTCGAAATCGAATTCCTCAATCTGGCGTCCGTCCACGATGGCGACCCGGGTTTCCTCCGGGTGGGCCGCGTCGATCAGCATTGTCTTTGACATGGAAAGTCTCTCTCTGGCGCGCACGGGCCGGCCCTTCCAGAACTCTGGACAGGGTCACGGCGGCTCGCCGAATGGGGGGAGGGGCCGGGGCGCGCGAAATCCCCTCGCCGAAAACGGCGAAGCGGGCTTGGTCAAGCCGTAGGGGGACGCAGGCGGAAAGGCCCATGGAGGTCGTCGGTCCTGAACCGTGCGCGCCAATCCGTTGGAACGGGTAAGGCCGCGACACTGGTCCGCTCTTCGAACCACCGGCGACGCCGGCGCGGTTCTCGGATTGGTGAAAAGTCAGCGCCGCGAGGAGGGCGCGCCGGGTTCCGCTGAGGCGAAGAAGGCGCGATCGGTTCGCGAGCAGTCACATCATAGTCACGCCGGACGCGAATTAAAAGGTGTTCGGCCTTAACCCCCTGAATACGAGCATCTGGCATCATGGCGACCAGGTTCCAGTAGGATTGGGTTCGACGTCGTTATGGGCGGTCGTGTTTTGACAGGTGTAGAGCGCTGGGGCGCGAGGGAATGGGCGATGACCGCCTTGGCCTTCGTCGTCATCTGCACGGTCGCCCTGTTTTCGACGCGGGGTTTCGCCTGGGGCGCCCAGGGGGATGTCCTGGGCGTGCGCTTCGGTGCGGACGGCGACCGGACCCGCGTGGTCATCGATCTGGACAAGTCGACACAGGGGCG
This sequence comes from Brevundimonas sp. GW821-FHT10A07, assembly GCF_059415785.1. Lineage (NCBI taxonomy): Bacteria > Pseudomonadati > Pseudomonadota > Alphaproteobacteria > Caulobacterales > Caulobacteraceae > Brevundimonas > Brevundimonas sp. GW821-FHT10A07. The sequence goes on along the minus strand of NZ_JBWKNX010000019.1, from coordinate 11,040 downwards.
CGTCATCGATACAGGCGCCGCGGGCCGGGTCACCCTGGCCCTGAACGGCGTCGCGCCCGGCCGCGGCCTGAACGGCGGCGGTTCGGGCCTGGTCCGCTCCTATCAGGTCAGCGCCTCGGGCGGGGCGTCACGGATTGAGCTGGAGCTGGCGCGCGGCAGCGAGATCGAGCGCCGCTTTCTGCTGCCCCCCGGCGACGGGGTGGCCCATTATCGCTATGTCGTCGATCTGAAGGCTGTCGGTGGAGCTATAGCCGCGTCACGACCCGCGCCGCGGACGACGCCGGCGCCGCGTCGCGCCGAACGCCCGCTGATCGTCATCGACGCGGGGCACGGCGGCAAGGACCCGGGCGCCAGCGGAGCCCTGACCCGTGAGAAACAGGTCACCCTGGCCGCCGCCCTGGTTCTAAAGACCGAGCTGGAGCGCACCGGCCGCTATCGGGTTCGCCTGACGCGGGCCGATGACACCTATGTCGATCTGTATCGCCGCGTTTCCATCGCCCGCCAGTCGGACGCCGATCTGTTCATCTCGCTGCACGCCGACGCCGGGTCCGATCCGGCCCTGCGCGGCGCCAGCGTCTATACCCTGTCGGAACAGGGCGCCGGACGGGCCGTGCGCGAGTTCACGCGGACCGACAATTGGCACCGCGAACTGCACCTGCCGGGGCGGGACCCGTCGGTGGACCGTATCCTGCTGGACATGACCCAGCGCGCCACCCAGAACCGTTCGGCCCAGTTCGCCCGCGTCCTGCTGACCCATCTGGAAGGCTCCGACCATCCGCTGCTGCGCCGCAGCCACCGTGACGCCGGCCTGGCCGTGCTGCTGGCGCCCGATGTGCCGGCCGTGCTGCTGGAGATGGGCTTCATCACCAATCCCGAGGACGAGCGTCTGCTGACCGACGAACGCGCGCGTCGCCGTTTGATGAAGTCGGTCGCGGACGGCATCGACCGCTATTTCCGGGAGCCGACGGCCCCGTTGATGACGGCGTCGACTGATGGAGCCGGGCAGCCCTGACTTCGGCTGCAACCAGGCTTCGGCTCAGCGGTTTGCGTGACTATGAAAAAGAGAGCGATCATCACCGGGGGCGCAGGCCTGATCGGCGCCGGACTTTGTCAGGCCCTGACGGATCGGGGCTGGGAGGTCGCCGCCTTTGACCTCAAGCCCGCCTCGTCCGGCGCGCGGTCGGTTCTCTGCGACGTCGGCGACGAAGCCTCGGTCGCGGCGGCCTTTGTCGAACTGGGATGGTCGGAGCTGGATCTTCTGGTCAGCAACGCCGGCGTCGCTGATCCGACCAACGGCCCCCTGGCCGACCTGTCGCTGGAGGCCTGGCGCCGGACGGTGGACAGCCACCTGACGGGCGCCTTCCTGATGTCTCGCGCCGCCATCCCGATGCTGCGGGAAGGGGCCAGCATCATTCACATGACCTCGACCCGGGCGATCATGTCTGAGCCCCAGACCGAGGCCTATGCTGCGGCCAAGGGCGCGCTGTCCGCCCTGACCCATGCGATGGCGATCAGTCTGGGGCCGAAGATCAGGGTCAATGCGATCGCGCCGGGCTGGATCGCCGCGCCGGAAGGTCTGAGTGAAAGCGATCACGCCCAGCATCCCGTGGGGCGTGTCGGACGCGCCGAGGACATCGCCGAGGCCGTCCTCTATCTCGTCGAGGCCGGATTCGTCACCGGACAGGTGCTGACGGTGGACGGCGGCATGACCCGCAAGATGATCTACGCCGACTGAAGGCGCGGATCCGCCAGCCTGGTTTAGGCCAAGCCCGCCTTTTTCAGTGTCTTCCAGGCCTTGATGACGCGTTGCAGCTTGGCCTCGGCGCCGCGGTCGCCGCCGTTGGTGTCCGGATGGAAGCGTTTCAGAAGGTCGTGGTACTGAGACTTGATCTTGGCCTTCTCGGCGCCGGGATCGAGATCGAGATCGGCCAGGGCGGCGCGTTCCAGCTTGCCGATTCGGCGGTCCTCGGTCGGGGACTGCGGGGCCTGGTCGCCGCGACGGCCGAACAGGCCGAAACTGTCACGCCAGGAGCCGGCGCCGGTGTTGTTCGCTGTGCCCATCTTGGCGGAGAAGGCGGCGGCCTCGCGCGTGAACTTGCCGGCCTTCATCTCCCAGGTCGGACGACCGCCGGTCATGGCCTCGTTCTCCTGGACGGCGCGGACCTGGCCTTCGCTCATTCCGGCGTAGAAGTTCCAGCCCTTGTTGTATTCGCCCGCATGCCCCTGGCAGAACTCGTAGAAGTCGTTCAGCCGCTCGCGCGACTTGGGCGCCCTGGCGGTCGCGGCCTTGCGGCAGTCGGGCCATTGGCACGGTTTTTCGCCCGGCTTCAGGTGCAGGACGTCCGCCTTGGCGGCTTCCTCCTCGGGCTTCGGCGGCTTGACCCGAATGTCGGTGAAGCGCGGCTTGTATTGAAAGGAAGCGGACATCGCCCGAAGTGTAGTGTGGAATTGGACCTCTTCAAGGAAACGATCATGTCAGACGGCCCTGTGGCGACGATTATCCGTGAAAAACTGAACGCCGCGCTTTCGCCGCAACGGCTGGAGATCGAAGACGACAGCGGACGGCACGCCGGCCACCACCACGAAGGCGGCATGGACGCAAAGCCCGGCGGCGAAAGCCACTTCAATCTGGTGGTCGTTTCTGCGGCGTTCGAAGGACAGTCGCGGCTGGAGCGGCAGAGGACGGTCAACGGGGTGCTGAAACAGGAGCTGTCGGGCCCGATTCACGCCCTGTCGATCCGGGCTCTCACCCCCGTCGAAGATTCCCACAGCGCCTGATTGCGAAGAAAACCAGCGTTCACTCCGTCTTAGAACCTTCGTCCTAGCGTCACGCGACCAAACAGAACGTGGGGACGGCTGGAACATGGTGGAATCTGACGGCGTCGCGAAGGCCTTTGCGGGCGACCGGCGCGCGGGCGATCCTGCTCAGGCCCTGACGGCCATCCTGCAGACCCAATATCTGCGGTACCTGATCATCGCCAGCTGGGCCCTGGGTCTGCTGGGCACGGTGGCTTGGTGGCAGGCCATGATATGGTTCGTGGTCACTTTGGCGGCCGGTTCCATCCGCGGCGTCGTCGAACACAAGCTCAGCCACCGCGTCGATGTCGGTTGGGGCATGGTTTTCCCCGCCGTGGCGACCGTCACCACCGCCGCATGGGCCGCTGCGCCGCTGATGGCCTGGTTCTCGAATTCGGCGTTCGGTCAGACCCTGGCCGTCGCCCTGATCATTTCGGGCTATGTGCTGGTCTTCGCCCAGTTGCGCAATTCGCCGCGGCAGGCCGTCATCATCTCTTCGCCCTATGGCGTCGCCGCCTGTATTATCCTGTTCAGCCTGTGGGGGACGCCGCAGTTCTGGTCGATGTTGGCCGTCCTGCCGTTCACCATGGCCTGTCTGTTCGTCCTGGTCACCATGACCATGCTGCGCGAGCGTCGGATCGACGCCTTCCAGGCGCATCAGGCCCATCTGATCGAGGAGCTGGAGGCTGCACGCGACAAGGCGGACGCCGCCAACGACGCCAAGTCGAACTTCCTGGGCGTCATCTCGCACGAGCTTCGCACGCCGATGAACGGCGTCCTCGGGGCGGCCCAGCTGCTCAGTGCGACGCGACTTGAAGGGGCCCAGCGCGAATATCTGTCGATCATCCGCAATTCCGGGGACAATCTTCTGTCCCTGCTGAACGACATCCTCGACATGACCAAGATCGAGGCGGGAAAGATGACCTTCGAAGTCGTCGATGTCGTCGTCGATGACCTGCAGCGCCGGATTTCCGGACCCTTCGAGGCCCAGGCCGAGGCCAAGGGGCTGACCTTCGTGTCCGAACTGGAAGGGGACATTCCGGCCGTGGTGCGCGGGGATCCGCTACGGGTCTGCCAGGTCGTGCAGAACCTGCTCTCGAACGCGGTCAAGTTCACCGACGTCGGCGAAATCCGCTATGTCGTGCGCGGCCGACGTATTTCCGACCGCAGGGTCGGGTTCGAGTTCTGCGTCACCGACAGCGGAGCCGGCATTTCTCCGACCGATCTCGAGCGGTTGTTCCAGCCCTTCACCCAGGTGGACGCCTCCTCGACGCGCCGGTTCGGCGGCACGGGCCTGGGGCTGACCATCGCGCGACGCATGGCCAACATCATGGGCGGCGACATCAGCGTCGATTCCTCCGTGGGCCGCGGGTCGAGCTTCACCCTGACCGTCGAAGCCGAGGTGGTGGAATGGAGCCGCCGTGTCTCGATCGAACGGGTCGAGACCGAGATAGAATGCTGTGAAAGCCTGCGGGTGCTGGTGGTCGAGGACCATCCGGTGAACCGCATGATTCTGGAGGCCTGGATGAGCACGGCCTCGCATGTCACCGCCACGGCCGAGAACGGGCAACTGTCCCTGGAGGCGGCGAGCGAGCAGCAGTTCGACCTGATCATCATGGACGTCAACATGCCGGTGATGGACGGCCTGACCGCCACCCGCAGGATCCGCGAAGGCCAGGGGCTCAACGCCGACACGCCCATCGTCGTGCTGTCCGCCTCGGCGCGCAGCGAAGACCATCAGGCCGGCCTGGACGCGGGCGCGGACGCCTATCTGACCAAACCCATCGATTTCGGGGCCCTGGCCGAGATGATGAGCCGTGTTCCGGGCGGACGCGAGGCCGTGGGCCGCGCCATGTCGCCTGCGGAACAGTCGGTCGCCGCCTGATTGAGGCTGAAAGGCGGTCCTGGTCTGAACGGCAGGCGACCGCGCCGGTTCAGACCCGCCTCAGCCGCCGGTCTCCATAGTGTGGGCAGTCGAATGGTTCGGCCGCAGATGGAGACATCCCATGAAGAAGATTCTCACCGCCACGATGGCCGCGGTCCTGGCCGCCACCGCCGTGGGCGCCGCCGGAGCCGCCTCGGCCCAGTCTCGTGACGACCGCCGCTACGAACAGCGCCAGGACAACCGCCAGCACAATCGCCATGACGGGCGTGACGAAAGACGCGATGACCGCCACGACCGCCGGGATGATCGCCGCGACTTCCGTCGGGACCAGCGTCAGGATCGCCAGGAGTATCGCCAGGATCAACGGCAGTACGGCCGCTGGCAGCAGGCCCAGCGTCGCTATCATGCGCCGCGCTATGTCGCCCCGCGCGGCTATGCGGTTCGCACCTGGAGCTATGGCCAGCGCATGCCGTCCTATTACCGCAGCAACGGTTATGTGGTGAACGACTACGGCCGCTACGGCCTGCGCGCGCCGCCGCGCGGCTATCAGTATGTCCGGAGCGGCAATGACGTGGTGCTGGCGGCGGTCGCGGGCGGTCTGATCACCGCCGTCATCGCCGGACTGTTCAACTGATCATCGCGTGATCCGATCTGCGCCCCGGAGGGAAACCTCCGGGGCGTTTTTCGTTCTGGGCTGACGGCGACGTCTCGAGCGCCCCATATGGATGCCCATGCGCGCCTTCGCCGAACTTCTGGACCGCCTGTCGCTGACCGCCTCGCGGAACGCCAAGCTGGTGCTGGTGCGGGACTATCTGAAGACGACGCCCGATCCGGATCGGGGCTGGGCCCTGGCGGCCCTGACCGGCGACCTGACCTTCGATGCGGCCAAGCCCGCCATGATCCGCAAGGCGGTCGAGGCGCGGGTGGACGGGGTGCTGTTCGGCTGGTCCTATGACTATGTCGGCGACCTGGCCGAGACGGTCGCCCTGATCTGGCCGGCGCCGTCCGACCGCCGGCCCAATCGCGAGCCCGAACTGGGCGAGGTGATCGAGGGGTTGCGGACCGCGACCCGCGCCGAGGTCAAGGGCCTGCTGGAGGGCTGGCTGGACGCCCTGGAGCCCAAGGGACGCTGGGCCTTGTTGAAGCTGATGACCGGCGGGTTGCGGGTTGGGCTGTCGGGCCGGCTGGCCAAGACGGCGGCGGCGATGATGCGGCCCGAGACGCGTCTGACGCCTCCTTCACCGGACGGGGCGGAGACGATTACGCCGCTTGAGCCGGTGGACGTCTCGGCCATCGAGGAGGTCTGGCACGCGGTCCCGCCCCCCTATGGCGATCTGTTCGCCTGGCTGGAGGGACGGGCCGAACGGCCCAGCCCGGATGCGCCAGGGCGGTTCCGCCCGGTGATGCTAGCTGTCGCTGTCGACGAGGCGGTCGATTTTCCCAAGATGGACCCGGCCGACTACGCCGCCGAATGGAAGTGGGACGGCATCCGGGTTCAGGCGGTGGTCGAGGGCGCGGTCCGCAAACTGTGGTCCCGCACCGGGGACGAGATTTCGGGCGCCTTCCCCGATGTGATGGAGGCCCTGGCGTTCGAGGGCGCGCTGGACGGCGAACTGGTGGTCTGGCGCGACGGCGCCATCGCCCCCTTCGGCGACCTGCAACAAAGGCTGAACCGCAAGACGGTGGACGCCAGGACCATGGCGGCCTTTCCGGCGGCGGTGGTCGCCTATGACCTGCTGGCGGACGGCGCGACGGATTTGCGAAGCCTGTCCCTGCGTGAGCGGCGGGCGCGACTGGAGACCCTGGTCCAGGGCCATGGGGGCGGGCGGCTGCATCTGTCGCCCCTGGTCGAATATGCGGACTGGGACAGCCTGGCCCGGCTGCGGGCCGATCCGCCGGTCGGGGCGGCGGCCGAGGGGCTGATGCTCAAGCGGTGGGACAGCCCCTATGTGGCGGGCCGCCCCAAGGGGCCGTGGTTCAAGTGGAAGCGGGATCCTCACGTCATCGACGCCGTCCTGATGTACGCCCAGCGCGGGCACGGCAAACGGTCCAGCTTCTATTCCGACTATACCTTCGGGGTCTGGACGGAGGAGGGGGCGCTGACCCCCGTGGGCAAGGCCTATTTCGGCTTCACCGACGAAGAACTGAAACAGCTCGACAAGTTCGTGCGCGACCACACGGTGGGCCGGTTCGGGCCGGTGCGGTCGGTGCGGGCCGAGCGGGATTTCGGCCTGGTGCTGGAGATCGCCTTCGAGGGGCTTCAGCGTTCGACCCGGCACAAGTCGGGCGTGGCGATGCGTTTTCCCCGCGTCAGCCGCATCCGCTGGGACAAGCCCGCACGCGAGGCGGACACCCTCGACGCCGTCATGGACTTGCTGGATGCGATAGAGACCGGAGGGGGGCGCATCGCCAAGGTCTAGCGCCTTGCCGCGGGTGAGACCGCGACGCGGCTTTGACCGGGTCGGGGCAAGCCCTCGCCGAACGGGGCCTTCCGGCGTAAAGACTTCGGCCTGGAAATAGGTCGAGTGCGTCTGGCTTCAGTAGCGTTGAACCAGATGATTTACTCATATCTGCCGAGCGATCAGCCAATTGCAAAGCGTTGCAGTAAAGGCCGCCGCCGTTGTCGTAGTGCAGGCGGTCGTTACGACTCTATTGCGCGGATGATGGCCCTAATTGGCGTTTCTTTCGGAACGATTTGAGGCGGAGGCCACTTCAAATCTGTATCTCGAAAGGACACGCATCATGATCAAGCCCATCTTCGCGCTCGTCGCCGCCGGCGCTCTGCTGGCCGCTTGCGGCGACAATGCCGAGTCGACCGGACCGGTCGAAGGTCCGGCGGTCTCGACGTCGGAAACGCCCCGCAATCCTGCGGTGGATACGGACGACACCACCCAGACCACGGCGCTGACGCCCGGCGCCAATTCCTTCACCGAAGGCCAGGCCCGGGAAGCGATCGAGAAGCAAGGCTACACGGACGTCGGACCGCTGATGCAAAACGAGAACGGCGTCTGGTCCGCCACGGCCATGAAGGACGGCGCTCAAGCCACCGTCTCGGTCGACTACAAGGGCGTCGTCACCGCGCAATAGGCGCGCGCGTCTTCCCAGATTTTCAAACCATCAGATTCAGGAGCGCCCAATGGCGACCGTCACCCGTCTCTTCGACAGCCACACCCAGGCCCTGCAGGCCGTGTCAGACCTGGAAGCCGCCGGCTTCAAGCCTGACGACATCAGCATCGTGTCCAACAACGCCGACAACTGGCACGCCGGCCATTCGCATCCCCACAAGGACGGCGCGGGCCCGCTCGGCGACCGCAACGGCGACGGAGAGAATGATGTCGCCGACGGAGCCGGCACGGGCGCGGCGACCGGCGGCCTGGCCGGGGCCGGGGCCGGTCTCCTGGCCGGTCTGGGAATGTTGGCCATCCCCGGGCTTGGGCCGGTCGTGGCGGCAGGCTGGCTCGCCTCGACGGCGGTCGGCGCCGCCATAGGCGCGGCGGCCGGGGGCGCTACAGGCGGCCTGCTCGGCGCCCTGAAGGAGGCCGGCCACTCGGACGAAGACGCCAATGTCTACGCCGAAGGGGTCCGGCGCGGCGGAACCCTGGTCAGCGTCAAGTCAGACGGTGACGATGAAAGCCGGGTCGAGGCCATCCTGAACGGCCGCCAGGGCTTCGACGCCGTGTCGCGCGGCGAAGCCTATCGCGCCTCCGGTTGGAGCCGGTTCGACAGCGATGCTCAACCCTACAGCAGTGAAGACATCTCGCGAGAGCGGGCCCTCTACCGCTAGGGGCAGGCCGGATGCGACGCCCGCCAGCCAAGACGCTGGCGGGCGAAGATGGTTGAGGGCGAGATGCGAGTTGCTGACTCTCAGCCCCGCGACGCCGCGAACCGTGATTTCGCAGTCGGTTCGACAGCCGTCTCGTTCCGGAGAGCGGCTGAATTTTCTGATTTATAAAGGGAAAGACGATGGTGGGTGATGTAGGGTTCGAACCTACGACCCGCTGATTAAGAGATGCCGATGTACGGCGCTCCGAACACCGCGAAATCAGCGAAAGTGTGCGATCCAGATTATTGATATAATTGAGTATTTTCGCGATACGGCGTGGGCTATCGTAGATTTACGGGTTGAAACCATGCTGCCTCCGGGCGTCAATTTCACCGTTTTTCTCACCGTTTTTCTGGCCCCGATCTCACCGTTTTTCACGCGAAAAAGTCAGCAAATGTCGAACCTGCGTTTGACCCTCACAGACAAGAATCTGATCGGCCTGCCCCTGGCCCGCGATCGCCCCTATATCGCCCGCGACACCGACCTCGGCGGCTTCTTCGTGGTCGTGGGCAAGACCTCCAAGACCTTCACGATCCAGGCCGATCTTCATGGTGAGGACGGCGCGCGGACCACCATCCGGATGGCGGTCGGCGAGGTGGGGTCCATCAACTCGCGCGAGGCGCGCAGTCGGGCCAAGGCGCTCATCGGCCGGATTGGGAAGGGCGAGGATCCTCGACCGCCCAAGGTCAAGAAGGTCAAGCCGCTCCCGGCCGAGATCGACGGAGCGCCGATCACCTCGCCCGATGGCGTGCCGACCCTCGGCGAGGCCTGGCGTCGGTTCAGGGCCTCGCATCTGCTGCGCAAGAAACGCGCGGAAGGCACGCTGCGAGGCTATACGGATCACATGGAGCGGCTCTTCGCCGACTGGCTCGACCGGCCGCTGTCGGAGTTCGGCGACGCGCCCCTCCTAGTCACCGATCGGCACGACCTCATCACCCAGAACAACGGCCCGGCGATCGCCAACGGGGCGATGCGCAGTTTCCGATCCGTCTACAATCACGCCCGCAAGACCTGTCGAAAACTCCCGGCGGAGAATCCGGTGAGCGCGGTGGACTGGAATCCCGAGCATCGCAAGGATACCGCCATGGGGGTCGCCGACTTGCCCGCCTGGTTCGAACAGCTCGCCAAGATCCAGAACCCGATCCGCAGGGAGTTTCACCTCTTTCTGCTGCTCTCCGGATCGCGACCCGAGGTGATGAAAAATGTCCGCATCGCCGACCTCGATCTGCGCGAACGCGTCTTGCGCCTGACCAAGCCCAAGGGCGGAGAGGCCAAGGCCTTCGATATTCCCCTGTCTCGCACCATGATGGAATGCGTCTTCCGCCTGCGCCGCATCGGGCCGATTATCTATCCGAACAGCGGACGGACTTGGCTCTTTCCGAGCGACGCGCCGAGCGGTCATCTTCAGGAGCATAAGGAAAAGCGCGGGGTCCTCAGCCACTGGGGAAACGATCTGCGCCAGACCTATCGTACCCTGGGTCAGGCTGCGGAGGTGTCGGAGGTGGACATGCACCTCTTGATGAACCACTCGCTGCCCGGCGTGAACGCCGGCTACATCACGCGCTCCAAGCTGATGCGCGATCATCTGCGCGCCCAGCAGGAAAAACTGTCCCGGTTTATCCTGGGCGCCGCCGTCGGACGCGGCAGACGCCCCAGCGACGATCTCAGCCGTTGGCTCAACAGCACAAGCCGCGCCTTGCTCGAAGACTTGATGGCGGAGAACCCTGACGTAGCGCGGTTGAAGGGCGGATCGCGCGCCGCGTTGCGCAAGCTCGAGGTTCAGGCCGCCCGGCTTGCGGTTCACGCTCTGCCGTCAGTTCTGATCGACGCTCCCTCGCGGCGCAGTCGGGCCGGGCGAACGCGCCTGGGAAGAGCCGCGGCTGAGACCCAGCGCGTCACGAGATGAGGAGAACCCAGGGAGAGCAGGCTAGCCAGGGGGGCGGCGACATTCTCCTTCTCGCAAACCTGAGGCGCCGAGATGCGGCGTCCGAATGGGGGGGCGGGCCAGGAACTTCTGCGACGAAGCCCGGCGTTTCAGCACCGGCCGCCGCCGACGTCACAGACGTCCCCCGGCTCCCGGTCGGCCCCTATCGTTCCGGAGCCCGCCGTTGATCAGTCTAGCGGACTCAGGCGGCGCGCGTCACTCGGTCCGATAAAAGCCCGTCCCCAAATGCCTCAAGCTTTGCTAGTGTGGCGGTGTCAGGGCGCGCCGACCTCGTGCCTCGACCTGCGGCCCGGCGCGCTCATCCCCCTGAGGCCGGGCCGCACCCTTCGCGCCTTGTGGACCTGCGGGCGAGACCCGGGCCTTTTACGCATCAAAGAGGCAGGGCGCCGCCAAAACCGCAGCCGCCACGGACCCGAGATCTCGACGTTGTCCTTTGACGGATCGCTGTTCCCAGCCCTCCTGTCCCGTGCTTTGCTGAAGCGCTGCGGCGTCGCCCGACGCCTCGGCAGGCGGCTGTCAATCGGCGTCTAAAAGGGACCCCCTATCGGCGTGCAATAGGGACCCCCTTTTGAGGTTCGGGATGGACGTCAC